>JAAUUB010000144.1 GCA_012031215.1 Microscillaceae bacterium
CTTTTTTGGAAAAAGGCACAGGAAAATCAAACGCCCGAGGTTCGTTCGAAAAATGCGCTCCTTTTGTATTTAAGCACTTCTAAAGAAAGCAAATGGGTTTATTTGGAAAAAATCCTACATCTGTCATGCCTTTTTGGTTTCTTTGAAAGATAATTTTGTAAAACCACGTATAATTGCATTGTAAAAGGTAGTCAGAACTTGTAACCCTTTTTATCAATTAGGGTTTTGGAACAAATGAATACCTTATTGAGTTGTAGAAGCAAATAAGCGAAAAGCTTTTTTTATAGTTAATAGTTTGTGTGTAATCGGAAACTCTGTAGACTTTGTCGGCAGAGTTTTTTTATTTTAGGGTCTGATATGATGCCCTACAATATTACCCAAAACAAAAAAACGGCCCGAAGGGCAAGCCAGCCCCCAATCGAGCTTGCACTCTCAAATTAAAAAATTGCCCCATCACCTCATTTTTTTCTTTCTTTTAAGCATTTGCCCAGCCCACAAAACGTTTGTAGATTGCTTAGCAAAAAACCGAGCAGGCATTATGAAAAAAACTGTTGTGCTTAATGTAGTGGGGCTTACTACCCGCCTTTTAGACGAAAAAAACACCCCCTTTTTATACCAATGGGCCGCCAAAGGCCTGCACAAACCCGTGCGACCCGTCTTACCTGCCCTGACCTGCCCTGCACAAAGCACCTACCTCACCGGACAATGGCCCAGCCTACACGGAGCCGTGGCCAATGGCTGGTACTTTGCCGAGGAGTGCGAAATCAAGTTTTGGCGGCAGTCCAATAAATTGGTACAAGCCGATAAAATTTGGGACGAAGCCCGCCGTCGCAATCCCGGCTTCACGGTGGCCAATTTGTTTTGGTGGTACAATATGTATTCAAGTGCCGATTATAGTGTTACCCCTCGGCCCAACTACCTGGCCGACGGACGCAAAATCCCCGATTGCTATTCCTATCCCCCCGACCTAAGGGATAAACTCCAAAATAAGCTTGGCCCTTTTCCCTTGTTTAACTTCTGGGGGCCCAATACCAGCATCAAATCCTCGCGCTGGATTGCCGATGCCAGTTTGCTCACTGACCATCTCTACGACCCTACCCTCACCCTGATTTATCTGCCCCACCTAGACTACAACCTGCAAAGGCATGGCCCTTCTCACCCAAGTATCCCCAAAGACTTGAAGGAGATAGATGCCGTTTGCGCCGATTTGATTAAATACTATGAAGCAAAAGGTGCCGCACTAGTGCTGCTTTCAGAATATGGCATTACCGAGGTCAAAAATCCAATTCATCTTAATCGGGTCTTGCGCCGCAAGGATTTATTGGCCATTCGCCGTGAACAAACCTGGGAACTGCTGGATGCCGGGGCCAGCAAAGCTTTTGCCGTAGCCGACCACCAAATCGCGCATGTGTATGTAAACGAAACTGCCGAAATGGAAAACGTTCGCGCCATCTTGAGCAGCGTAGAAGGGGTAGAACAGGTGCTTGACCGTACCCAACAAGCCGAGTTTGGAATAAATCACGCCCGCTCGGGCGATTTTGTGGTGGTGGCCGACCAGGACTCCTGGTTCACGTACTACTTTTGGCTGGATGATGACCAGGCCCCGGATTACGCCCGGATGGTGGACATTCATAAAAAGCCCGGTTACGACCCGGTAGAGATGTTTTTAGACCCCAAAATAAAACTGCCTATGCTCACCGTGGGGTCTAAACTTCTCAAGAAAAAAATGGGTTTTCGTACGGTGATGGATGTAATTCCTTTGGATGCTAACCTGATAAAGGGTTCCCACGGACGCATTCCCGGCGACCAGGCCGACTGGCCTCTCTTGATAAGCCACCGAAAGGATATTTTGGCTGCAAAAGAAAACTGGTTAGCCACAGATATTTACGGGGCTTTACTTGAGCATTTAGGGCTGAGCAAACAGTTGCCAGAATAGCTTGCACAATTTTTGGGCGAGCAATGGGCGACTTGCAAGGGTCAAATTTCTTTAATTCTTTTTATCTTTATAATGAAACACATCTATCATCCCTCCCCAAAGATTGCCTCATTTGGTTTTGTCTTTTTTATAGTATTGGCTTTCGGATACAGTGCTTCTGCCCAAACAAGGGACTACAGTATTGACCTGGCCGATGTTCTGAGCATAGCAGACGAGGCCAAATTGGATGAAATGGCCCGTAAACTGGAAGAAAGAACCAATGTCCAGTTTCTTTTCTACACCATTGACAACCTCGGCGACCGAACGATTGAAGAAGTGAGTCTTGAAGCTGCCCAGAAACTTGGTGTTGGAGCCAAAGGACTGAATAGTGGCTTGGTATTGCTGTTTTCTATCAAAGACCGTAAAATGCGACTAGAAGTGGGCTATGGCATGGAGTGGCACATTCCCGACGCAAAAGCGGCTAAGCTCATCGAGGCGCTGATTCCATTTTTGCAAAAAAATGACTATTACAATGCTTTTGTGAAAGGGTTTTCGGAAGTCAAAACCTTGCTGGGAAAAGACAATTGGTTTTTAGACAATCGGCGCTTCAGTGTGATTGTAGAATAAGGAGAAAAATCGGTGGGTGTTATCGCTAAAAACGATTTGGATGAAGTAGTAGAAAAAGGCGAAGATTATGTAATGCTCAGGTTTCGCTACAGCAAAGCCCCTATTCGCCTATATCACACCGCTTATCAGAAAAAGCTGATAGAAAATCTGGTGCGGGAGGATGATATCTATTTTCGTTTCAAATCGCTTGAGCCGCTGGAAGGGTATTTAATAGGCGTGATTAAATAAATTTTTATTCCCGATAAAACAAGTCAAAGCGTTCCAGGTCAGGCAAATGCGCCCGGGGGCGCTTTTTTTCATGTTCGGCCAGGTGGCGGCCCAGATGCACAAAGAAAGGAAAACCCAGGGCTTCATACTCGTAGAAGTCGTCGTTGTAGGTTTCATTTTCGTTCACGAGGATGAGTGCCGTAAATAAAAATTCTGTTTTTGCCTCAAAATCAATTACATAGGCATTTTCAATCATAAAGCCATAGGCCAGCCCCACCTTGTTAAAAATACGGATGTGGTCAGGGGCTTGTTCCTGGGTATTGCCAAAGAGCAAATATTTAGAATAACCGTCCTGGTATTTTTCTCTTTGTATTTGGGGAAGCGGCTCTCACGGGGCCACATGCCCATACAGCGGTACAAAAACTGATAATCATTCAGGCTCAGATTAAAGCGCTTTTGAGCCGGAACATCCAGGGGAAAAATTACAGCTTTGAGCAGTTCGTGCATGGTTTCGAGGGAGAGATAATTGTTGCCGGCAAAATCAAAAGGCTGGTTAATTTTTTTGCCTTTGGCATCAATATAAGCTTTGCCCTTTTGGCTGGGAATAGCCGGAAAAGGGAAATCTATGGGATTATACTGCTCAGCTTGTTCATAAATGACCTCATCTCCGATTTTAAACCGAACGGGATTGGTGTAGCGGTTGGCTTCTTCATCAAAACCACGCACGGCCAAGCGGCGCACAATCCGAGCCTTTGCATAACCTTTTTTGTGCAGGGTTTCATTGATATAACGCGGACCTAAGAATTCAAATAAGCGATTGTAGGCATCATTGTCGCTCACTACAAAAATTTTCTTGATATAATGGGCCAATGTGGGTTTGTACTCAGGGGCCGTAGAATCGCTCAAGGCTTCGGTTTGAGGTGGCCGGGCGGTCAGTACTTCCATCCGTGCATATTTATCCAGGCCGGGAATTTGTAATAGGTTGAGCTTTTCTAAGGCCAGCAGGGCAACCGGAAGCTTCACCACACTGGCCGGATAGAAATAACGATTTTTATCTACATTATAAGCCAAGGTCTTGAAATGGGGGCGGTTTTGGGCATCGCGGTCTATTTGGGTATAAAGCACCTGAATCTCAAACTTTTGAGGATTTTGGCTAATGGCCCCAAACTGTTCGGGGTGGCTCAGTAAGATATTCTCAATAAAATTATCACTCAAGGGAGATTGTCCGAAACATCCGCTCACTGCAAAGACAAAGACCAATAGCAGAAGGTATTGTTTGACCATATTTGACTTGGCTTGGCTTGGCTTAATTTGCCCTTGCAAAGCAAAGGATTTTGGGGTATTCTGCCAAAAAATGAAGGGAAAAAATGTGATTCACTTTTGATGAACTTTTTTTTAGATTATGTTCAACAAATAAATCCACCCCTTTGAGAAATAAAACCACTTGGGCTTAGGGCAATGGAGGCCAATGGATGCGGATATTGATAATCAATTATTTTTTGCTTGTTTTAAGTTTGTTACTTATCAAGATTGTTTAACTGTTTATTGAAAAAAGTTATACAGATTTTTTGGATAATTGTTGAACAATGTCTAAGTTTGTTAATACAAAACTAATCGTGGATATGGCAGTACTTGAATTTGATTCAATTGATAAAATCTCACAGGCACTCCGTCCTTTTGCGCTTAAGCTCACCAAGGATGTTGAAGAAGCCAACGACCTTTTGCAAGAAACCTTGCTAAAGGCTTTTACTAACCGAGATAAATTTGCGGAGGGTACTAATCTAAAAGCCTGGCTTTATACGATTATGAAAAACACCTTCATTACCAATTACCAGCGTCTTGTGCGCCGCAACACTTTTATCGACACCACCGAAAATCTACACTACATCAACTCGCGGGAAAACACTACCGAAAACCTGGCTTACGCCGATTTTGCCCTCAAAGACATAGGTGAGGCCATTGAGTCGCTTGATACGGCTTATCGGACACCTTTTATGATGCATTTTCGCGGTTTTAAATACCACGAGATTGCCGACCGCCTGCAAATTCCAATTGGCACGGTTAAAAATCGGATTCACATTGCCCGCAAAGAACTCAAGACCAAACTGAGCCAATACGAGAAGCGATAAAGGCCGCTTGAATAGTGCCTCCCTGATTTTTTTGTCTGCTCGATTCTAAATTTTTTTAAAATTGCCCCAAGGCAAAGATGCAAAAAAATGGCCCGCTCTCTCAGGCGGGCTTTTATATTTAGGCTTTTATCCAGGTTTGGGTGCGATAAAACATACCCCAATAGCCGCGTACCTTGAGTTTCCCCCCTTCTACCCAGATTTTACAGCCATATTCTTTACCTTTTTCAGGGTCGAGGATTTTTCCACCTCCCCAGGCGCTGCCCTGGTCGCTCAGTTCACGGATAATGACCATACCCAGCACGGGTTTGTTTTTGCGCTCATCCGGGCAAAGCTTACACAGGGGGTTTTCGCCCTGGCTCAGGTCTAGTAATTTGGTAATTTTGCCATAAACCATCCCGTTTTGGGCCTTATAAATCTTAACAATGGATTTGGGCTGCCCCGTTTCGTCATCAATGGTCTTCCATTCGCCCAGGATGCTCTGCCCCAATAAAAAAGGCACACTCGCCAACACGAACACGATTATGAAAAAGGCTCTTTTCATGAAAAATGGTTTGGTATGAAAAAATACGCACAAAAACATTTACTTTTTTGCCAATAGCTCTTTAAGCCCTTGTAGCTCATCGCGTAAGCGGGCCGCCTCGATAAAATCAAGGGTCTTGGCGGCTTTTTCCATGGCTTTCTGGGTCATCTGGATTTGTTTTTCCAACTCCTCCCGAGTCATATAGGCCACCACTGGGTCGGCAGCCAGGTTCGGCATTTCGGGCTCTACATAATAAGGCTTCGCGGTTTTTTGCCGGTCGGCCACATTGGTTTGTTTCAAAATAGCTTCCTTCGATTTTTTGACCGTCCGAGGCACAATGCCGTGGGTAAGGTTGTATTCGTGCTGAATTTTTCGGCGGCGCTCGGTTTCACTGATAGCACGTTTCATCGAGTCGGTCATACGGTCGGCATACAAAATCACCCTTCCCTGTTCATTGCGGGCCGCCCGGCCAATGGTTTGGATGAGCGAGCGTTCGTTGCGCAAAAAACCTTCCTTGTCGGCATCCATAATTGCCACCAGCGAAACCTCGGGCAGGTCAAGCCCTTCGCGCAGGAGATTGACCCCAATGAGCACGTCAATGGTTCCCAGGCGTAACTCCCGCAAAATTTCTACTCGCTCAATAGGCTTCACTTCGGAGTGGATATATCGGCATTTAATGCCCAAACGGTCCATGTATTTGCTCAACTCTTCTGCCATGCGCTTAGTGAGGGTCGTAACCAATACCCTTCCTTCCTGCCCGATGGCCTGGTCTATTTCCTCAAGCAAATCATCAATTTGGTTGAGGCTGGGCCGTACCGAAATCTCCGGGTCCAGAATTCCAGTGGGCCGGATAAGCTGTTCTACCACAACCCCGTCCGATTCGTTTAGCTCATAGTCGGCAGGGGTGGCACTTACATAAATAATCTGATGAATGAGGCTTTCAAACTCATTAAAATTGAGCGGGCGATTGTCCATAGCCGAGGGCAGCCGAAAGCCATAATCAACCAAAATAGATTTGCGCGAGCGGTCGCCCCCATGCATGCCGCGAATTTGGGGAATGGTTACGTGGCTTTCGTCAATGACCATCAAATAATCATCTGGGAAATAATCCAGCAGGCAAAAAGGACGCATGCCAGGCTGGCGGCGGTCAAAGTAGCGCGAGTAATTTTCAATGCCGGAGCAATAGCCCAATTCGCGCATCATCTCGAGGTCAAACTCGGTGCGTTCCCGCACCCGAACCGCTTCTTCGGGGCGGTTTTCCAGTTCAAAATATCGAATCTGGCGCACAAGGTCGTCCTGTATTTGGTGAATGGCCTGGTGGAGCAGGTCTTGGCCAGTTACAAACAAATTGGCCGGAAAGATGGAAATTTGGGTTTCATCGGCCAGCTTAAGATTGGTAGCCGGGTCAATGCGCTGAATGGCCTCTATCTCATCGCCCCAAAAAAATATGCGAAAAGCAAAATCATCATAAGCCACAAAAATATCTACCGTATCTCCTTTCACCCGAAAAGTACCCCGCGAAAAATCAGCCTCCGTGCGACTATACAATACATCCACCAATTGGAACAAAAAACGGTTGCGGGAAATGGTTTCACCTACCTTGAGCCGAATCACATTCTTGCCAAACTCTTCGGGATTGCCCATCCCATAAATACAAGAGACAGAAGCCACAACCAACACATCGCGTCGGCCAGTGAGCAGGGCGGAGGTGGCCGAAAGCCTCAGCTTTTCAATTTCCTCATTGATTGAAAGCTCCTTTTCTATAAAGGTATTGCTGGTGGGGAGGTAAGCTTCGGGCTGATAATAATCGTAATAAGAAATAAAATACTCAACAGCATTATGAGGGAAAAACTGCTTAAACTCACCGTACAATTGTGCGGCCAGGGTTTTATTGTGGCTGATGACCAGGGTGGGGCGCTCAATCTGAGCCACCACATTGGCAATAGTAAAGGTCTTCCCTGAGCCCGTTACCCCCAGCAGGGTTTGGGCCTTTTCTCCCCCCAATATTCCTTCCACCAATTGCGCAATGGCGCGGGGTTGGTCGCCTGTGGGCGAAAACTCAGAAACAAGCTCAAATGCCATAACGCAAAGTTACAAAAAATGCCTGTTTTTTCGCAAGTATTTGCCCCCAAGCAGGCTTGCAGAAATAGACAAGCCCTCAGCCAAAGCCTGAAAGCCGCGCGGTTTTCGTGCATTGCTAATTCAAGAAAGGATTAAAGCGCTTTTCGTGGCCTATGGTTGTAGTGGGGCCATGACCTGAATATACCCTAAAATCATCGTCAAGTGCAAACATTTTCTTTTGGATGCTCTCGATTAAGTCTTGGTGGTTACAGCCCGGAAAGTCTGTTCGGCCTATGCTTTCACGAAAAAGCACATCCCCGCTGATGGTAAACTTTTGAGGACGACTCACAAAAGCCACGTGGCCCGGAGCATGACCCGGCACAAAAATCACTTCCAGTGTAGAAAGACCGAATCGGATAAGCTCTCCCTCGGCTAGCCAGGCATCGGGTTCAGAGGGCTCGAAAGGCTTGAGCTGATACAGCTCGGCGGCCAGTTGGCAGGCTTTCAAGGTAGGCAGGTCTTTGGGATGAATCAAAAGGGGGACTTCAAAGGTAGATTTTACGAACTGATTCCCAAACACATGGTCAATATGGCAATGGGTATTGAGCAATTTTACCACTTTCAGTCCATTGGACTCGATGAAGTGACGCAGAGTTTCGCGCTCTTCGGCCAGGTGGCAACCAGGGTCAATGATAATTGCCTCTTTGGTTTCATCGTAAAGCACGTAAGTATTCTCGGCAAAAGGGCTAAATATGAAAGACTTTATCTCAATCATTACTTTTTTTGAACAAAAGTAAAGCAGGTTTCAAAATCCAACAAACGCACAAAGCCAAAAAATAGGCGCGGAATGGCCGCCCACCTTAAATATGTATCAGGAAAAACTTTATCCCTCAGCGGTGAAGCCCCTTAATTCCAGATATGCGTGGGTATTTTTTTTTGGAGAAGCTTTTTTGGGGCTAGTCTTTAAAGCTGGGCAAGAGCGCGTCTGACAAAGCGAAGTCTTGGCCAGCGTCTTTTTTTTTGAGAGTGGGCTTGGCCAGCGTGATTTTCACCATCGGACGAAGGGGTTTTACCTGTTCTGAGGCTGGTTTTGCAAGTTCAGGGGCAGGGGGCCTTGTTCCAAAAGGCATTTGCCGAAACATATTGAGGGCGTATTCGCCCATAATGGCCGAAAGACTGGCCAACAGGCTCAGGATAAGAGAAATGGTATATGTTTTCATAGCTGTTTTTAATTTTAGTAATGAAGAATTTTTTTATGAAGGGCCGAAAAGGTACATTGTTATATTAATTACTCTTTTCGTAGGAATTTAGTTGCCTTGAAAGCTTCTGCCGAACTAATTTTTTTTGGGGCAAGTTTCAAAAAAGTTGGGATGAAGTTATTGTTGAGCGAGACGAGACAAGGCACTTCATTTTTTAAAATATTTGTACTATCTTTATCTCCTACATTGTTATAACAAGCAAATATTTCTGCGGCCTACAATCGCCAAAGCCACATATTTATGAAAAACATACTTCCTTGCTTTTGCAAAACAAGAGGCCTTAAACTCTGGGGATTACTATTTTTGATGGGCAGCCTAAGTTTGCCCGGACTGGCGCAGTCGGCCCAGGAAGGCTTTGGCAAAAACCGCCTTCAGCATCAGCGTTTCAACTGGCGCAATCTCAGTGCGGCTAATTTTGACATTTATTATTATGACAGCGGCACTCGCCTGGCCAATTTTGCCATCCGGTTTCTGGAAACGGAATTTGACAAAATCACCGACATTCTGGGCTACACGCCTTATTATAAGGCCAAAATTTTTATCTATAATTCCATCACCGATTTGCAACAGAGCAATGTCGGGATAGACAATGACCTGGTCATCACAGGCGGTCAAACAGATTTTTATAAGTCTCAGGTCGAAATTCCTTTTACAGGCAGCGAGGTGGACTTTAAAAGTGAACTGCGGCGTGGCGTAGCTCAGATGCTTATCCGCGAAATGATGTTCGGCGGCTCGCTCAAGGATATGTTGCAGAGTGCTTACCTGGGCAAATTCAATGAATGGTTTTTGCTGGGAGCGGCTGCTTATGTAGCCGACGGGTGGAGCCAGGAAATGGACGACCAGCTACGGGATTTGTTTCGTTCTAAGCGGGCCAAAAAGCCCAATCTCTACGAAGGCCGGGAAGCCATCCTCATCGGGCAGTCTATCTGGAATTTTATTGCCGAAGAATATGGGGCGGCCAATATTTCAAATATCCTCAACCTGGCCCGCATCATCCGCAATGAGCGCAACAGCATTGGCAACTCGCTGGGCATAGGCTACGGCCGGTTTCTGACCCGCTGGCAAACCTATTACCGCGACCTGGCCCAAGAAGCCAACCAGGCAACCCAAGCCCTGGAGTACGATTTCAAACTGCGAAAACACAACCGTAAGAACCGGATTTTCAATGAGTTTAAAATCAACCCGGCAGGTAATAAAATTGCGTACTCTGAAAACCGAAACGGACGCTACCGGGTGGTAGTGCAAAACCTGCAAAACCGCCGCCGTAAAACTTATATGCGCAGTGGCTATAAAGCTATTGGCCAACGCTATGACGAAAATATCCCATTGCTCTCCTGGCGCGACAATAATAACCTCGGCATCATGTATGTCAAAAAAGGGCAGGTGCGCTTAAAAGTACTCAATGCCAAAAAGAAAAAGACTTACTTCCGGAAATGGGAGTTTTTTAACCATGTTTCGGGCTTTGATTTCTCCGATGATGGTAATTTCTTGGTGATGAGCGCCGACCGCCAAGGACAAGTAGAGTTTAAAACTGGTCAAAATGACATTTATTGGTTTGATATTGAGAAAGTTAACCTCGAGGTACTCACCGATGATTGGTATGACGACCAAGACCCCATGTTTCTGACCAACTCGAACCGGGCTTTTGTTTTTAGTTCCAATCGGATAAAAGATACCCTCAGCACTACTCTGCGCACCGAACAGGGCAATTATGCTGAGCAGGTGAATAATTTTGATATCTTTATCTATGACCCGGCCTCTTCCCAGACCCGCCTCGAGCGTCTCACCAATGCCCCTGGCCCCGAGCGAAAACCCCGTCTCCTGGATGATAAAACGATTCTTTACCTCAATGAATCCTCCGGCATTAGCCAGCTTTATGCCGTAAACCGACAAACCAAACGCAACCTGGCCCTTTCCAATACGCCCCAGAGCCTGCTCCGCTTTGATGTCAATATGGCCGAAAACGGGCTGGCTTATCTCACTACCGAAAAAGGCCGCTTTTTTCCTTATTATAAAAAAGATTTCGATTTTAACCAGTCTTTGGTCGCACCTTTCCAAACCGAAAGGGCCAAAACGCTAGCGGCCCGCACCCCACAGGCCAATGCCACCAGCCAACTTCCCCCCAAGACCCCCGAAGGATTTGAACCTACTCAGCCCCTGCCTACTGAAACCTATGGCTCGGATGAAGTAGATACGGATAATTATGTTTTTGACCCGGATATCGTAGCCCAAAAACAAAGTGGCTTGGAGAAAGCACAGGAAAAAATGCTCGAGCAGGCCAAAAACAGCCGTAAAAACGAAGTGAAAGTCATTGGACCTTATGATTATTCGCCGCGCTTTGGCCCCGAAAATCTCATTACTTCTATACAAATTGACCCCCTGCGGGGCTGGGGCATTTTGCTCAATGCCTCTACTTCGGATTTGCTCGAAAACCACGAATTCCAACTGGGCTTTAACATCATTGCTGATTTGCGTAGCAATGACATCTCCGCAGAATACCGCTATCGGGGCCGCCGGGTAGATTTTGGGGTCAAGTACGAGCGCAATAAATACTTTTTCAACAGTGGCAATGTATTTCAAACCTATTTACTCAATCGCTATTCGGGCACAGTTTCCTATCCGATTCGCAATACCAGTCGTATAAGTGTCTCGCCTACCTATGTTACTACCAAATCTATTCATACGGGTTTGGTAGGCAGCAATCCTTTGCTCTACTCGGTTCCAAGCAACCAGTTTCACTATGCGGGGGCCAAGCTGGAATATGTCTATGACAATACGGTGCGCAACGGCCAAAACATGATTTTGGGAACCCGCATCAAGGCTAGCTTCGAGAGCCTTTTCAATGTCTTTATGAGCGACCACATCAAGGCTTTTGACATCGCCAACAGTGAATTCAATTTCTCTAAATTGAGCCTGGATGTGCGCAACTACACCAAGATTCACCGCGACCTGATCTTTGCCACCCGGGTGGCCTATGGCCGGTTTATGGGCAATTCGCCCAAGTCGTTTATGGTAGGGGGAATGGACAACTGGCTCTTCAACCAGGTGGGCAATGGGGGGCGCGACTTTAATCCGGCGGATACCGAATTCCGAACGGATCGATTTTTTATCAATCCCAATGGGGAGATTTTTTACTTTGGCAACGAAGACATTGTCTTCAATGAATTTGTAACCAACCTGCGGGGTTTTGACTTCAATAAAATTTCCGGCGAAAATTTCTTCCTGGTCAATTTAGAATTGCGCTTTCCTTTTATCAAATACCTCTTTGGCCGCCGGGTCAACAGCAATTTCCTGAAAAACCTCCAGATAGCTGGTTTCTATGATATAGGCACCGCCTGGACGGGTATCAGCCCCTTTAACCGGGAAAACAGCACCAACACCCGCCGTATTATCCAGCCGCCTTTTGAAGCCATTGTCAATGATTTCA
Organism: Microscillaceae bacterium; assembly: GCA_012031215.1. Classification (GTDB taxonomy): domain Bacteria; phylum Bacteroidota; class Bacteroidia; order Cytophagales; family Microscillaceae; genus JAAUUB01. The sequence continues at coordinate 12,146 of JAAUUB010000144.1, forward strand.
AGAATCCCTGGTTAGTAGGCTATGGCTTTGGCGTACGAACCATTTTGTTGAGCTATTATCTCAAAATGGATGTGGCCTGGGCGGTTGAGGATTTTGTTACCACTGATACTCCCCGGTTTTACTTTACTTTGGGCTACGATTTTTAGGGCCTGATGCGCAAAACTCCCAACGAAGCCCTGCCTCGTGTATCGGTCGCGGAATTTAAAAACCTTTCCAAGCATCCGGTGGTCTTGGTATTAGACAATCTTCGCAGTATGCACAATGTGGGGGCGGCTTTTCGCACTGCCGATGCCTTTGCCATCGAGAAGATTTATTTGTGCGGCATCACTGCCCAACCACCGCATCGCGAAATTCATAAAGCGGCTCTTGGGGCCACCGAATCGGTAGCCTGGCAATACCACGAAAACACAGCGGGCCTTTTAGCTCAATTGGCAGAGGAAGGTTGGCTGGCAGTGGCCATTGAGCAGGCCGAGGGCAGTATAATGCTGCAAGCTTTTCCCTTTAAGGCTGGGCAAAAATACGCCCTGGTTTTTGGCAACGAGGTCTCGGGGGTTTCGGAAGAGGTGATGGGCCAGGTTCAAACAGCCCTGGAAATCCCCCAATTTGGCACCAAACACTCGCTCAATGTTTCGGTCAGCATTGGAGTAGTGCTCTGGGAATACTGCCGCCAGGTGGTCTTATAAAGCCTGGGTCAGCAAACTCCCCCCTTGTTTGCCAAACAAATTTCTTAGAAGCGTCTATATTCACAAAATTTTGATATTGT
>JAAUUB010000145.1 GCA_012031215.1 Microscillaceae bacterium
CACAGTCATTTCAGAAGGTTGCCTGGGAAATAGTAACCTCCCCCCATATCGGAAGAATGGCAACTTCAAACAGCCCTGAGCCGCTTTGGCCTCACCGAAACGGCTATCCAACAAGATTTTGACTATCTCGACCCGGATGATTTGCGCATCCTGCTGCCCGCCGAATCAATTGAAGCCGCAACCCCGGTTTTTGCTCTTTCGCCTCCAATTCAATTCTTGCGCGAGGGTCTGGAATGGAAAAACTTCCGGCTTGGCCAACGCTCAAAGGAGGAAACCTGGCAACTGGTGTTTTTTGCCCCTTCTTCGGAAAGCTGGCACGTATTAGGGAGCTTTTCTACGGCCCAAGAAGGCAGTGCCGCCCTGGCACAACTATGGCAGTCTCTCAAATGGCTCAACCAACAAAGTGAAGGTTTTCTTCTGATAGAACACGTTTTACTCAGACCCTCACTTGGAGAAGACTGCTACGGATTTTTTTGGTAGATGCGACTGGGCGGCCCGTTCTCCGAAGCCGACAAAGGCTTGATTTTCAGTCCCGACAGGCGCAGGTGCTCGCACTTAACCCTTATTTGTATGAGTACGAGAACTATGCGGTGGAACGGCGCCCCGATGGCGATTTTGAAATGCACTTCAAAAGCCCGGATGGAAAGATTGATTTTGTGAGCCTTAGAGCCTGTGAATCCGTGCAGGAAATCCACGAACAGATGGAAGACCTCTATAATTTTTTGGCCGATAAAACCTCGCTCACGGATTTTGAAAAGAAAATCAGGTTCTTTGTCCAACCCGAACCAAGCAGTATGGTTATTCCCGAATCTTTTTTTTCAGGTCAGGTGAGCCTGTTGCTGCCAGATTGGACACGACGCTTCCATAACAAGGAGTTTAGGTCGGTAGTGGAGGGCTTGGTGGTGGAAAACCAACCTGCCCACATACAAGTGCAAACCCATTGGCTTAGTCCCCAGGCAATGCTTGAGCTTGAAAGGCACTACCACGCCTGGCGCAGGCTACAAATCGAGGGGCAAGCCCAGGAAGCCGCCCGAGCCTTGCTTTATTGGCTGGCCACCCAGTCCACATTTACCACTGAAACGTAATCCGACATTGGGGAATGAGGGCTTGAATCTGATGGCGAAGAGAGGCTGAATGCACCAGGGGATTCTGGCTCAGGTCTAAAAATCGCAAATTTGGAAGTTTTTGCAATACCTCAGGAAAAACCGATAGCTGATTGGCCCTTAGGTTGAGGGACTCAAGCTTTTGAAGGCGAACCAGGCTGGTAGGCAAATCTATCAGATGATTATGCTCAAGGCTCAGTTTTCGCAAGTTTTTGAGCTGACAAACCACTCGGGCACCTGGCTAAAATAATTTTTTTGCAAGTACAATTGCCTCAAATCCTGCAAAGCCGCCAGGCCCTCAGGAAGTGTTTCCAGATAATTATCATTGAGGTATAATATCTTGACCTGGTTGAGATGCCCAATATTGGTATGGAGATACTTCATCTGCAAATGCACCAGACGAAGCACATTGTTTTTGAGACTTTGCGCACAAACGGCCAAGAATGCCCGCGGATATTGCAGGCAAAAGCGTCGTCCCTTTTGGGTAAGTCTAAAAAACCGCAGGCTCAGCTCATCGGGGTCGAGCCGGGTTTGGCACAGGAGCTTAAGGTATTGATTCATCGCCTCCTCGCTGGGATGAGCCGCATAAGGCCGGTGGCAGAGCCTAATATGGGCAAAGACCGACGGGTCAAGGTATTTGGCCAGCACCGCCTCTGCACTTTGCCGGATGCCCACGTCGGGTTGCCAGAGATAGTGAAGCAAGACCTCATATTCATAAAGGGGATGTAAACCTCTTCCCAGGGCCAGTTCCAGGCCGAGGCGAGCATACTGTAGGTCGCTCGAGATGAGCCGCGCGAGGTTTTGGGCTTCTTGAAGGCTGATTTTAGACATACCTTGTATGGCTTGGGCTTGTAAATACTGCTGAAGATGCCACTGGCTTGCGGGCGGATGGCTTAAAATATCCGCCTCCAACTCCCCCGGAAAATCGCCCAAAACGATTACTTCGGGAGCGGGATGGTTATAACCGGGCATCGCCTCCAGGGAGGCTCTCAGGTGCTTGTCTTGCAAAAAATGGCATTGCCCTCTCACCTGAAAGCGCAGTATGCCGTCGCCAGAGACTTGAAAGGGATTGAGCGATTGGGCATAAAAATATTGTTGAATCAGGAGCCGAAGCGTCGCATTAGGGAAGTTTAGCCCTTGCCAAAGCACGGCTTCCTGGTCAGGGGTGAAAGGCCCAGGGCATTGGCCCAAAAAAAAAACAAAAATATAAGCGGCTATGCGCCGGGGGGGTTCGCTGCTGGTGCAGTTGGCCGATAAACTCCCGGAGGTGTCGCTGTGGATAAGGCAATTGTTCCAGAAATGGATTGTCTTCATACGAGAAATTATCCAATTGCAACCAGGCCAATTCGGAAGGCAAGCCGGCTAAGGCATTATTTCAATGGCCAAATTATTGAGATGCCGAAGTTTATGGAGGCTTGCGGGCAAATAGGTGAGTTGATTATGGGCGACATCCAAAACTTTTAGCTGGGTGAGGTGCGTGATTTCCTCCGGTAAGCAACTCAGGTCAGTTTGTTGGATTTGGAGCTTTTCCAAACTTTTCCATTGCCTAATCTGAGCTGGTAAGCACTGCAAAGGCGTTTCTAAAATGGTGCAGGCCCGGAGTTGGGGGCACTGTAAAAAGGCGGGTGGCAAAGCCGTTAATAGGGCTTTCTCAATTTGAAGGGTTTCCAATTGAGGCAATGCAGGCCATTCGGCCCCAAAGGCTTCCGAAGGAAAATTACATACGTGCAAATGACGAAGAAAGGGTAATTGTGTGAGGCTAGCCCAACCCTGCTTCTCTTCGGCATAGTCTATACGAAGAAATTGTGCTGCATCGGGCTTTTGCAGGGCTTCCCCTAGGGAATACATCCACATGCCATTGAAAAAAATTAGATAAAAAAATCAAAACCCTGATGCAGTGTAGTTATGCCAGGTGTGAATCTATCCAATGGTAACCGGGCCATTGTTAAGGAGTTGCACTTGCATATCGGCACCAAACTCCCCGGTATAAACCGATTTTCCCAGTTCTTGTTCTAATTGATGAATGAATTCTTCATACAAAGGAAAAGCCTGGGCCGGAGGGGCGGCTGCTACAAATGAGGGGCGATTACCTTTAAGGGTATTGGCATAAAGCGTAAACTGACTGATGAGCAAAATATCGCCCTCGACTTCTTTTACCGAAAGATTCATCTTGCCCTCTGCATCGCCAAAAATACGTAATCCGGCAATTTTTTTACTCAACCAGACCCCGTCTTCGGTCCGGTCTTGCCCACTAATGCCCAGAAATACCAATAAGCCTGGCCCAATCTGGGCCTTGTTTTGGCCCCCTATCTGTACGGAAGCCTGCAAAACACGCTGAATCAATGCCCGCATAATTTTATTTTAAAAATCCTGCCCGACTTTTTTGCGAATAAACTTAAAATCCAAAGCATTTTTTGCTTAGTTTTAGACCACCGATTTTTTTCCAAATTAAATAAAAACATGCACAAATTTATTGGCCTAGTGGCAATGCTTGGCTTGGCTTGGCCTGCTTGGGCGCAGCAAAATGCCTGGCAGGAGATGTCGCCCTTGCAAAAAGCTGGTTATGGTGAGTCTCGCGTCTCAACCTATCAATCCCGGTCATTTGTACTTGATACCCAGCTTTGGCAAACCGAACTAGAGAAGATAGCCCCCGGTAGTCTGGTGCAGATTGCGCAAAGTCCGCACTTACTTCTTCTTCCGACCCCGTCTGGGGAGCTTTGGACTTTCCAGGTATTGGAAGTGCCCCTTCTTTCGCCTGCCCTGGCCCGAAAACTTCCCCAGGTGCGCACCTACGCCGGAAGAGCTCCTGACCATCCTGGCACTACGCTACGTCTCGACTGGACCCCACAGGGCTTGCACGCGCAAGTGATTGGCCCCGAAGGCACTTTTTTGATTGACCCTTTTCAGAAAAATCAACCCGAAGCCTATATTATTTATTGGAAGAAAGATTTTGATGCCTCCGCAAAACTCAGCCGTAGTGCGGGTTGTGGGATGGAATATGACCCCAAAATTACACATCCCCCGGTTTTGAACCTCGACAAATCGGCCTTTGCCTCCGGAAGCCAATTGCGCACGTACCGCCTGGCCGTAGCCGCTACGGGCGAATACACCCAGTTTCATAATGACAACAACGCCGCCAATGGTGATGCCATTGCCGACGCTCAGGCGGCCATCGTTACCACTATCAACCGCGTGGCTGGGGTGTATGAACGCGAGGTGGCCATTAGCTTTGAACTCGTGGACAATACCGACATCGTATTTGACAATGGCACGACCGACCCATTCAGCAATAATAATGCAGGTGCACTCATAGACGAGAGTCAGCAGGTGATTGACCAGGAAATTGGTGATGCTGCTTATGACATTGGCCATACCTTCAGCACGGGAGGGGGCGGATTGGCAGCTCTCGGTTCGGTGTGCATTCCAGGCGCAAAAGCCAGCGGCATTACGGGATTGGATACCCCTATTGGCGATGTTTTTGACATTGACTTTGTGGCCCACGAAATTGGCCATCAGTTTGGGGGCAATCACACCTTTAATGGCAATGCAGGCAGTTGCACGGGTGGTAACCGCAACGGCAGCACAGCCTATGAGCCGGGTAGTGGGAGCACCATTATGGCCTATGCGGGCATTTGCGGAAGCAATAATATCCAAAACAATTCCAATGACTATTTTCATAATCACAGTTTTGTAGAAATTGTCGGTTATACCCGCAACTCGGCCGGCAATAACTGCCCTGTCGTGGAAGAAACCGGCAATGAAGCCCCTGTGGTAGAAGCCGGAGAAGGAGGCTTCACCATCCCCATCAGTACTCCTTTTGCCCTTACAGGCTCAGCCACCGATGCGAGCCCCGAAAGCCTTAGCTACTGCTGGGAACAATACAACCTGGGACCTGCGGGTGCGCCGAATAGCCCTGCCGGAAATGCCCCCCTCTTTCGCTCTTTTACGCCTACAAGCAGCCCCACCCGCATTTTTCCCCGGCTGAATGATATTCTCAATAATACCCAAACGCTGGGGGAAATATTGCCCACTTATAGTCGCAACCTGTCTTTCCGCCTGACCGTGCGCGACAACCAACCCGTAGGGGGGGTGGACTATGACGAAATCAGCTTTTCGGTAAGCGACCAGGCCGGCCCCTTCCTCGTTACTGCGCCCAATACCAGTGTCAGTTGGACGGGGGGCAGCACCCAACAAATCACCTGGGACGTGGCCAACACAGATAAGATGCCTGTCAATTGCCAAGTGGTCAATATTTTGCTCTCTACGGATGGAGGCCAGACCTTCAACACGCTCCTGGCCGAAGGGGTGCCCAATGATGGCCTTCAAAGTGTGATTGCGCCCAATGTGAACACCACTTCGGCCCGGCTAAAAGTAGAAGCCGCCGACAATATCTTTTTTGACATCAGCAATCAGAATTTTACTATCACGGCGGCCACGGCGCCAACTTTCACGCTGCTGGCCAGCCCCGAAAATGCCCTGGCCTGCGCGCCCGACCCGGCGGGTTTTGAAATATCGGTAGGAGCCTTGCTGGGTTTTAACAATCCGGTTACGCTTTCACTGCAAAATCTTCCCAGTGGGCTGAATGCCACTTTTGGTACGAACCCGGTTAGCCCCGGCAACACCAGCACCCTTAGCCTGAGCAATACCACCGCCCTGACGGCGGGCATTTATCCCTTTACGCTGGTGGCTACTTCGGGGGGAATTACCCGAAACCTGAATCTGGAAATAAGTATCGTAAATGGCACGGTGAGCCCGGTGCTGCAAAGCCCAGTCAATGAAGCCGAAGACATCAGTCTTCGCCCGGTTTTTAACTGGGAAGATGTGCCGGGTGTGCTTAGCTATCGCCTTGAACTGGCCACTGACGCGGCTTTTGCCAATATGCTGCTGGATGAAACGCTGGATGTGTCAGAATATACCCTCAACAACCCTCTGGCACCCAATACCACCTATCACTGGCGGGTTTCGGCCCTCAATAATTGTGGCGACAATACCACCAGCACGGTGTTCCTTTTCCAAACGGCGACCATTGCCTGTCTTACTTTTACAGCCACCGATTTGCCCATCAGCATTTCGGAAACAGGCACCCCCACCATTGCTTCAGTGCTCTCAATAGGTCAGAATGGGTTTATCAGTGATGTCAATGTGCTTAAAGTGAAAGGGACACATACCTTTATTTCCGACCTTTCCTTCTTGCTTGCCAGCCCGGAGGGTACTTCGGTGGTGCTTTTAGACCGCATTTGCTTCGATGAAAATAATTTTGACTTGGGGTTTGACAGCGAATCCGGCAATGCAACGCCCCCCTGCCCGCCTACCAATGGTCTTCTGTACCAGCCCGAAGAAAGCCTGCTGGCTTTTAACGAGGAAAATATGATTGGCAACTGGACCCTGACGGTTAGAGACCAGGCCAACCTGGACGGAGGCCAATTAACTGACTGGCAGTTGGAAATCTGCTTTATTGACCAGAGTAACAATGCCCCTCCCACCATTGTCCGCAATGAGCCGCTGCTGGGTGTGCCCAATACGGTTTCCAGTTTTCCATTAGGTAATGACTTGCTCTTGGCCAGTGATGCCGAAGACCCGGCTGCAAGCCTGCAATATGTCATTCAACAGGTTCCGGCCCGGGGCCAGCTTCGCCGGCTGGGGCTTGCGCTGGGGGCCGGGAGTTTCTTCACCCAGGATGATATAGACAATGGGCGGGTGAGCTATTTGCCCAATAATATCAACATCAATACTACCGACAGTTTCCGCTTCAGGGTGCAGGACAGTGGTGGGCAACGCAGCGGGGAAGCAACTTTTAACATCATCATTGATGTGGCCAATTCGCTGGCCGAAAGCACGCTGGCCGAAGGCATTCTAATAAGCCCCAATCCTACCCGGGACGAGGCTGAGGTAGTATTTAGCTTTCCTTATCAGGGGCCAGTAGGTTTTGCGTTGCTTAATCCTTTGGGACAATCTTTACATCAGGGGCAGTTTATCAAAAGTGCCTTTACGCAAACCCAAAGGCTGGATTTGCAAAGGTTGCCAGCCGGTTTGTATTGGCTTTTGGTGGAGACGGATGAAGGGCGGGCCGTAAAACGTATTGTCAAACAATAAACTTCATTTTACATCTTCAAAAACGGGTGGGGCCAAAGGCTTTGCCCGTTTTTTTTGCTGCTAAAACCGGCAGAAGGACAGGCTAGAAAAGAGATTGGTTCTGGCAAATGCCAAGCCCAGAAGCCCTTAGCCAGCGTGAAGTGCTGACTAAGGGCTTTTTAGATAAAAACAGACTAAAGTCTAGTATTTAGGCTTGTACTTCTTCTATGGCCGCCATTTCGAGGGCGGGAGGCTGGGGAGTGCTTACAGGCTCAAGAAAAACCACCGATTTATTATTCGGGTTTTTTTGAAGCGCACTACGCCATCTTTCAGAGCAAAGAGCGTGTGGTCTTTGCCGATGCCAATGTCTTGGCCGGGGTGGTGTTTTGTGCCGCGCTGGCGCACGATGATATTGCCCGCTTTGGCAAATTGGCCCCCAAAAATCTTGATGCCCAGTCGTTTACTTTCTGATTCGCGACCGTTCTTGGAACTACCGACTCCTTTTTTATGTGCCATGGCTTTTTCTTTTTAAAAGAATTTATATAAATGCTTGGGGCCTTAGGCACCAATTTGCTCAATCATTACTTTGGTAAGATACTGGCGGTGTCCGTTTTTGCGACGAAAACCCTTGCGGCGTTTTTTCTTAAACACAATCACTTTATCGCCCTTCAAATGCTCGAGTACTTTGGCTTTTACGGTTACGCCCGCTACGGTGGGAGCACCTACCGTGATACCCGCCTCATCTTCAAATAGTAAGACTTGGTCAAAGGTTAATTCGGCTCCTTCTTCGGCCGCCAGCCGGTGGGTATATACAAACCGATTGGGTTCTACTTTGAACTGTTGCCCGGCAATCTCTACAATGGCGTACATCTCTTCTTAAATTAGGGTGTAAAAACAGGACTGCAAAGTAAGGTATTTCAAAGCGTATTTCCAATAATTCCAGGGAAAAATATGAGGAAAGTGCCGCACGTGGAGGTGTCGCCGGGCCTTTTGCGGTCGGCAATTCCTTCTTAAAAAAATGGCTCACTTTTCAGTAAGCCATTGCAGAAATCCAGGCGGTTTATTTTTTAAGCCACACTTTTCTCGATAAAACCAGCCAAATTACGAATTCCCTTTAACAAGGAGGTTTTTTTTTGGACAAAATACATCTCTATTTCGCCTTTATTTTTGGCGGCAATTTTACCTCGATAGATACAATCAAATTGGGTTTTGACCAGTTCGTAGGTGCTTCCAGAAAGGTTGACCTTGCCCACTTCGCCGCTTGATTCCATTCGGGAAGCCAGGTTGACGGTGTCGCCCCAGATGTCGTAAGCAAATTTGTTTTTCCCGATTACGCCCGCCACCAGTGGCCCGGTATGAATTCCGATACGGATTTCCCAGACGGGTTCGCCTTTGGCTAATTTCTCGGCTTTGAATTTCTCCATAAATTCAATCATCTCGAGGGCCGCCCGAACAGTATCCGCGGGATTGGTTCGGTTAGGGGTGGGCAAACCTCCGGCGCACATATAAGCATCCCCGATGGTTTTGATTTTTTCGAGATTATGCCGCTCAATGATGGCATCAAAATTCTCGAAGCAGTAGTTCAATTCTTTGATTATCTGAGCGGGGCTGAGTTGCTCCGCTATTTTGGTAAACCCTTTAAAATCTGTAAATAAGACCGAGACCAGGTCGTAGTGTTTAGGCGTTACTTTGCCCGTTTCCTTGAGTTCGGCCACTACCCCAGCCGGCAGAACATTGCGCAAGAGTTTTTCCGATTGGTCGCGCTGCAGGCTTACTTCGTCGTGCAATTGCACCAGATTATCTCTTTGGGCTGCTATTTCCTCTTTTTGTTGTTGGAGTTCAAGGTTTTGAATTTCAATACTATCGCGTTGGGTCTCGATTTCTTCTTTTTGTTGTTGAATTTCTTCATTTTTCAGGGCCAATTCCTGTTTTTGTTTTCTCAAAATCTGATTGGCATTTTTTTGCTTTTGTAGGCTCATCAGGATTACCAGCAGCAGGGCCGCACCCAATCCTAAGCCCCCCATTAGACTCAGGCTGAGCCAGCGTTGGTTTTGGGCCTCGGCTTTTTGTTTTTCGCGCTCGCGCTGAAGTTTTTCCGAGCGGGCTTCTTCGGCCAGCAATTTCATTGCTTTGTCCTGGAGGGCGATTTCACGCTGAAGGAGGCTGTCGCTCAGGGCCAGGGCTTCCATTTCTTTGGCTTCCAAATTGCCTGATAAGCGCACTTTATCCAGCAGGAGCTTTCTTTCGGCGATTTGTTTTTGGGCAATCACTTTCTCCTTGCCACTTAGCTCCGTTTTTTTGTGAATAATTTCGTCTTGGGCTTCGTTCAGCGCAGTTTCTTTTTGGCCAATTATTTCAACGAGGTATTGATTGAAGGCCTGCTCCAAATCTTTATAATTTTTTAGGGCCTTTTTCTGCCGACGGTCATTTTCAAAATTCTTCACCACATCTTGATAGGTAGGTATGGCATCATCGAGGAGGAAGGCTTCTATCTCCATTTGGCTAATTTGTTTGGCCTGATAGAGGGTTTTGTAAAGACTAAAGGCTTTTTCGTGGTATTGAGCGGCCCGGTCGGGTCGGCCTTCGGTGTAGGCCATCACTTGGCCCAGCGTCCGATATGCTTGCGCCTGGCCGAGCTGGTATTTATTTTTTTGTGCCTTGGCCAGGGCTTCTTCGGCATATTGGCTTGCCTTAGTAGAATTTTGGCGCAGATGTGTTTGTGCCAATTGGTTTAGCAAATTGATTTCTTGCTGAGGAGAGGAAGCATTTTGCCGAGCCTTCTCCAAATCGGCAATACTTTGCCCTTTCACCAATGAAGCAACCAGGCAAAAACTCAGAAGGAAGAAGAATAAAATGTGGCAATTGCATTTCATGGAATTGACTCGGTTCTTGTTTACATTTGTTGGTAAGAGTAAAGTATTTTATTTTGCTGTAAAAGCCAGATATTTTACTCTTTGATTTGTGCTTGTTCAATCATTAAGCCCAAAGCTTGTTGAGAAAACTGGGTTTTTATGGACAATCTTACGCTGGTAAAAACCGCTTGAAAATATGCGCCAGAAACCCCTGTTTTAGGCCAAAAAAGAGTTTACCAGGATGTTTTTGAAGAGAAAAAAGTACTTTTGCTTGTCTCTTACTGTTATTTGCCCCCCTTGTTTTTTGAGCGGTTTCCCATTTTGAAAAATTTTTTCCTGATCGGGAATGCCCTTTTTCTGACTTACTGATTTGCTTGGCTTGTCTTTCTTTGCCGTTCCAATTCTTGGTAATACAAGCGCCGAAGCGAATCTTCTCGGGCCAATTGCGCTTCCTGTTGAAGTTGGGTTTTGATTTGCCAATAAAGCTCTCGGGAAGGCAGAAAATTGGGTTCAAGGCGCATATTTTTTTCCAGCCATTGCAAGGCTTTTGCCCCTTGCCCTTTTCTCCAAGCACACACGCCCAGATAGTAATAGGCCCGGCCCAGGTCAGGTGCTATCCTGAGGGCGGGTTCCAGGTATTGCTGAACGGCCGGGCAATCGCCTTTTTCAAAAGCATAGCGCCCCAACTGAAAAGCTGCCTGATACTGCCGGGCATCAGCTTCCAGGGCTTTGCGATAATAGACCTGCGCACTGTCATCAAAATAGACCCGCAGCCGAAAAGCTTCGGCTTTGTGAAATAAAAGACCCGCATGGGCAGGAGAAATCTTTAATCCTCTTTCGGCCTCACGCATTGCCGCGCCAAGCATCTCAAAATCAAGATACAATTCAGACAGGCTGTGATATGCCTCTGCCATCCTGGGCTGTAGTTGCAAAGCCCGCCGCAGATTGGCCAAAGCCAGGGCACTGTCGCGGCGGGCGACTTCTACTTTGCCTTTCCAGAAATAGCCCCGAGCCTCCAAAGAATCGTTTTTTAAAAGTCGATTGAATAACTTGATGGCTTCATCATACGATTTGAGCGTGAAGTGCAATTTTCCGGCAAGCAATAACTTTTCTGCTTGCGTCTCGGCAATCGGAAGGGCTTTGTTGAGGTTCTCCAGGGCCTCTTTCTCTTCCCCCCCCCGGGCCAAAATCCGGGCTTTTAAAAAGAAGAAATCCTGCTGGGTGCTGTCGCGGGCAATGGCCTTGTCCACAAGAGACAAGGCCAAACCCTGGCTACGCTGTTCGTAATAATACTGGGCCAGTTGAAAATAGGCCCAGGGGTCTTGTGGATACTCTTTTAAAGCCATTTCCAGCATTGCCTGGGCTGTGCGCCCGGCTCCGGTAGGTGTGGGTAAATCGGGAATGCGATCGTTCTTCGGGTTGTAACGACTACAGCCCGTCCCTAGTCCTATGACAATGAATGCGCAACAAAAAACAGAAATATTTTGTTCATAAACCAAAAGAAGAGGTAGATGCCGGACACAAAATTCTCAATAATTGCCAATGTAGCTTATCTTTCGCTTATTTTTGGCACAAAATAAAGCATTATGCCCGACTCTGAAAAAGAAAAAGCTGTTGAACCTAGCCGAAAAATTCAGCTTCATCTGGATGGAAAAGATTTTGAGGGTTTTACCCTGCGTATGGCTGGGGTGGTTGGGATAGCCTTGTCGATTATCTGGCTGACTGACCTGCCCGAAATATGGGTGTTTCTGGGTGTAACCTTATGCTGGCTGTTTTTTTTCTTCTACAAAATCGCCCGCTTCAAAGAAGAGGCTTATCAGCAAATCATTGAAGACCTGGAAGCCCAAAATACCCGACTTGAAAAAAGCAACCGCCTTCTTCAAAATGTGGTGCAAGATTCTTTGGGAATGAAAGTCGGTTCCCAATCTCCTTCCTCACCTTCCCCGGATGAAAAGTAAGGTAATTGCCCCATAAAGTATTTTTTACAATTTCGCTTCCTGTCTTACATCTTCCCAAAAACAACGCGTAGCCCATTCAATCTCCCAATCTTTTCCCATAATGGGAGGCTACTGGGCAAGCAACTTTTACATAACTCACTGACTTAAAACCACTTAAACCCCTCTCTTGGGCCGTGGCATACATTTCGTAATGGATGTAAGCAAATATCAAATAATTCAAAATTACCGCAAAAATGAAAACGGCATACAAACTAAGCACTACCACCCTAGACACCCCAGTTCGCAAAGACAATCTCCTCCTGCCACTGATGGCTTTGTGGCTGCGCTTGCAGCAACTCTTCGTAGGATTGGTCATGAGCCTCAGCCCGGTCAAAACCCGCCGGGTAGCCATCGTCGGAAGTGGTGCTACGGCCCTCAAATTGCAACGCTTTTTTGAACTGAGTGCCTGGGGCTACAATTGCCTCGGTTTGTTTGATACCAATGATAAAAAATTTGCCGCCCTGCAAGGCGACGTGGAGGCCCTCAAAGGCTACGCCCGCGACAATGGCCTGGATGAACTCTATTACGCGGGACACCCCGAAAATACGGCCCTCATTCAGGAACTGGCCGCCTTTTGCGACCGCCACTTCATCTACTTCCGGGTGGCCAATGCCGAAAAACCGGCCGCCAAAGTTTCTTCATTTTATTATGACGAAGTGCCGGTGGTGGCCCTGCGCCGTGAGCCCCTGGCTTCGCGTGCCAATCAGGTCTTGAAGCGCGCCTTTGACATTGTCTTTTCGCTGGTGGTGCTGGCCATTCTGATTCCTTTTGTGTTCCCGATTATTGCCCTGGCCATCAA
>JAAUUB010000146.1 GCA_012031215.1 Microscillaceae bacterium
TACAAAAATAGCGGTTTTGGGCCAGGCGGCCATTTTCTTTCCAAACAAAAAGGCGACCTTTTTCTCAAAGGCGCCTTTTTTAGGTAAATGAGCACTTTTCTAGCGATTCACGACCAGCTTGCGGGATACCTGGCGAGGGCCTTGTTGTAACTTAATAATATAAAGCCCGGTGGGCAAGGCAGCCGTTGAGAGTAAAACCTCATTGCGGCCTTCAGTGGCCTGGAAAGTTTTCTCATAAAGCGGCGTTCCAAACATATCCGTAATCAGGAGTGCACTACGCCCTTCCAGTGCATCAAAAGCAATCGTTACCGTTTCACCATCCTGCGCTGGGTTGGGGTAGAGATTAAACGCCATCGTCTGCAAATCAGATACATCCACCCGAATGACATTGCTGTAACGGTAGCTGCCACTGTGGTCCTTAATCAAGAGGCGATAATACAAAAAGCGTTTGCCTTCGGGCAAGTTGGCATCCACAAAGTCATAATTGCTCACTTGATTGGCCTGGCCCTGGGCATCTACCCGGCCTACACGGAAGAAATCGCTGCCATTCTCACTGCGTTCTACCTCGAAATGGCTTACCTGCTCATTACTAATCACGAGCCAGTTGAGGGCTACTTGCTCCCCAATGCGCTTACCCGTAAAATCAAGCAATTGGGCATTGAGGATAAAACCCGCTGCCGAAGCTCATCGGCCAATTCGCAAGCATCACCACGAAGAAGGGCTTCCAGCGCGCTTCTTTGCTCCGGGGCAATAATATATTCGCGCAGAGAGATGTCGTCAATTGCAAAATCATTCCCGTCCTTAGTAAGCGAAAGATTTTCAATACACAAGTTAAATTGGCTCACACCAAGAGGAGCGCGATAAACACACCGCAGCACCGTCCATTGGTCTGGACATTCGGGCAGGTAAAAATCCGAACCCAGTACTTTCAGGCGGGCATTAGGCGATTCGCCTGTGAGGTTGCAAGGCATAGCGGCTCCAAAAGAAAAACCAATGGGAGCTACTTTTTCCATATCGGCATTTTCGGGCGGTTCTGGGAAGTGATAGGTAAGGTCAGGAACTGCACCTATTCCATTGTCCATGCCTGAGTAAGTTGGCGGAGTGAAAGTTACCCCGGGCAGGTTAGAGCTTACGTTGCGGGTATTGCCCGTAGCCCCAGCGACGACCACCCCGGTATTGGCAATGGGCCCGGGATTGTTGGGGTCTTCCATATCACAAATACTCACCCGTAATTGAGGCACATCCAGGTTGACGCCACAACGAATCAAGTTTTGGAACCAGGCCGAGAAAACATAATAACGTACCTCCGGCGAAGCGCCAATGTCCATCGTCTGGCACCAGACCTTGCCTGCACCCGTAGCTCCGTCCGCTTTTTTCCAGCCATTGATGTGCATAAAATTAGCAATTGCCTCGGCTGGAACCAAACCCGGGAAGCCACTACAAGCCTCAGCTATATTTGGGTCGGTGGGATTGGCGCAATAAGTAGCATTGTTAATGCCCCCACCCCAGCCTGTTTCGCCATTGCCATAGCCATAAAAATCCCAGGTGCTATTTCCACCACTTTTACGGGTAATGGATTGTTGCGACACAGCATAGCGTCCTTCGGGGTTAAACTCACCCACTTGTGCCCGCAATCGGGCGAAAGAGTTAAGGGTATTTGCTCCGACAGGATTGTCAGCCACATCCCGCTGGGCATCTTCCAGATAGCCGTAGTCGGTGGCAAAGGTACTGTAGCGGTCTATTTGTCGGCTCAAATCAGCCGTGCTTTCATTACGTCGGTAGCGGTCAATGACCGGATTATTTTGGTCATAAATCCATCGGTCCATCCCGGAGAGGGGATTGGGTGCGGGATTGGGATCGGCAGTGGTATTAATGGCTCCCCAGCCCGCAAAATTACCATCTACGACCAGTTCCGGTCCAAAATCACCCCGAACGAACTCAAACACCCGGATACGGCCGGGCATATTTTTGCCTATGTTTTTGACATTCATCACCCGCACAAAATAAGTGCCTGGCACAACGGCAATGGTGAGGGATTCGGTACCCCGCCAGACATTGTTGGCGCAATCGACCAAAGCCCCGGTGGAACAATCACCAGCATAAATGGCAATGGCGGCATTTTCAGAGTTGACATCCGTTGAAGAAAACTCGACGTTGTCAAACTGAACGGTAACGGCTTCCACGGGCGGGTCTGAAATTGGCACGGTAAAGCGCAACCAGCCATTGGAAACAATGGGCGGATTAGGAGCCACAGGATTGCTACCGCCGGGTACTACACAAGGCGGATTGGTAATACGGTCGGTGGGAGTGATGTTGTTCCAGTTGCTTAATACCTCAAATCCTTTCCAGGTGCCATTGAGAGGCCCATAGTCAATGGCCTCGGCACAGTTGGGGCGGGCAATGGTTTGGCCATAAAAGATGCAAAGCTTGCCAAAGGCAGTATTGACATTGCTTTTACTGATTACCCGCACGAAGAAACGCTCTCCTCCAAGGGGGTCAATGGAAAAGTTGACTTCTTCTACCCCTTCGGCCGCATCTCCACCGCCGCTTATGATATCTGAACAGCCGACGTATTCAAAAGTAGCCGGATTATTACAGTCAAAAGTGCCTAAGGCCCCAATTTCCCGATAAATCTCAAGGGTAACATCCGGTGAGGTGAGGGAATTGTTATTGGTATTATCGTATTGCACGGTGATATTGGTGCCTGGCAATACATTGCCCACCTGATTGGTGGCCAGGCCCGTTGTGAAGTAGGCCCAGCCGCTGCCTTCACAAGTGCTGGCTCCTGGGTTACTGCTTACCTGTATGGCCGAAATCTGGGCCGCACTTCCCGAAAGAGGGTTTAGAGAGATGTCCAAAGTCCCCACGATGTTAATGTTGAAAGTCTCAATCCGGGCCGTATTGTATCCGCCGGCATTGGCCAAGACATTGTAAGCCGCCAAACGGCTGATACCCTCAATTTGCACATCAAACTGGTTGTTGGGAAATACACGGATGGCCGAAATCTGCGCCATTGCGGTTGTTGCAGTAAGCACTACATTCAAAACGCCGTCAGTTACGGTGATGGTGCGGGTTTCTACACGGGGGCGGTTTTGCCCGCCCGCAGCCTGGCGCACATCAAAATTGGTGAGCAAATTACTGCCCTCGGCCTGGAGGTTGAAACGGCGTGCACCATTCGAGACATTTTCTAGTTCGCAAAAGTGGAACTGCACATCATAACGGCCATTGGCTACCGGAATGGCGTAGGTCAGTGTTCCAGTAGAACGGCGGTTGCTTTGGTAAATAATGTCGTCATTGGTGTTGTTGATGGCCGCCGCGGAGCTAAAAGTAGAAAGCGTTCCGGTACCCCCTGTAAAAATACCGGGGTCATCCGCCGTAAAGGTGGCATTGCTACCATTGGTGGGCGTATTGACAGTGCCTCCGCCCATATTAAAGTTTTGCGGGGCTACGATTTCGGCAAAATGTAAAGAAACCTGATATGTACCAGGGGCAATACCCGTGAGCGCATAGGTCAGGTTGTTGATACTTCTCCGGTTGGTCTGGTAGAGCGCATCGAGAGTAGTATTGGCGATGGCCGCCGCCGTAGAGGTAGTGGTAGAACCGGTTGAGGTTGGGGCATCGGCTACCCAGGTATCTGCACCAAAGGTTACATTCGGCCCGCCCGCATTGTAGAAGCCATTGGCTACGCTTCCACTCGATCCGCAATTGACCGCCGGATTACCACAGGCGTTTTCATCCAGGACATTAAACTGCACATTGCAGGCTCCTTGGTCATCGCCATTGAAAGCCCGGATGTCTATCTCGATGGCCTGGCTACAATCATCGGGCCCGCTTACCCCGCTAAAAATACACAGGTTGCCCGTCATACCCACCCCAGGAACGCTTACGGGCTCAAGGTCAATGAGCCGCAGGATATAAAGACGGCCTGCATCAGATTGGAAAGTCATAGATTCCGTTTGGATTTCCGGGCTATTGACATCATTGGCGCAGGCGTATTGATTGGCGGGGTTTCCGGCCCCATTCAGACCTGTTCCGCAATCTACGCGGGTATTGGCGGCCAGCGAGGTGTAAAGCACCATCATCGGATTGCTGGTGGCTTCGCCATTTTCGTACTGCAGGGTCATCACCTGGCCGTTGCCCACGATGCGTACCCAGGCATCGC
Organism: Microscillaceae bacterium; assembly: GCA_012031215.1. GTDB lineage: Bacteria > Bacteroidota > Bacteroidia > Cytophagales > Microscillaceae > JAAUUB01. Next base: position 4,163 of record JAAUUB010000146.1, read on the forward strand.
GGGTTCCGCCGGGGGTGGTTTGGTCAGCAGGTGGAAAAGCAATGGCAGGACAAGCCCCGTCAAGGATGGGCGGATTGGTAGGACTAGTGGCGGTCAAATCTACGCCATTATTGGTAAAATCGGCGGGAACATTCATCCTGATATTACAGGCATCAGGAATAAGATCGAGCAGGTCATTGTCGTCGCATACGTTTCGCTCTATGGTGTTGAAAATACACAGTCGCCCATTCATATTGGCGGTTCCTAAGTTCAGGATTTGGATATAATATGTCTGATTGACCCGGGTATTGACCGTGATGGATTCGATGCCAGCCACCGGGCCGATCTCATCTTCATAAAAATTAGCACAATTCCCACCCCCAACTGGGCTGATGACCCCACAGCTATTGCCTTCATACACTACAATGGCGGCATCCTGGCCCGTGTTGCTCAGGTTGGCATACTCGATGGTGGTGCGGGTGGCGGTAGCCTTAAATTCCGCCCAGGCATCGGCCCGAATGATGTCGCCCCCCCGGCAGATTTGAGGGGGGAAATTGGTATCGAAGCCGGGTTGATTGAAGGGCAAATTGGCATCAATCAGATTAAACTCAATGTTGCAATCGCCCACGACCAATTCGCGGGCCGTAGCGCATACATCATCAGCCTCAACGGTGTTGTCGCGGATACAAAGCGTGCCCGTTACAGTGGCCTTATTGCTCGTACTCAGGCGATTATCTATGACTCCGACCCGGATGTAATATTTGGTGTTGGTTTGTAAATTTGCCCCCCCTAATAAAAAGGTTTCTACGCCTTCATTCACCGCATCTACACAGGTTCCTACTTGGGTCAATTCGCTGTAAATGGCAAAAGTGCCATTGGCAATAACCACAGAGGGGGCCGCCAAGTCACGGGCATTGAGCAAGCGAATGAAATAAGTGCTTCCGCCCGTGAGGTCATAAGTTGCCGAAGCAAAATCGCTTCCCGGAACCACTTCTACCAGACCGCCGCCGATTTCTGAGATACTGGCATCATATACAACAAAGGCTTCCTTTTGGCCAGGATTGGTATAGATTCCCGACGTTTGAAAAACAAAGGTGTAGCGACCGTTGGCCCCGGGCACAAACTGGCCCCATACATCGCCATCATAGTCATAAAGTTCTACCCCGCCCCCGTCAATGATAAATGGGTCTCCGCCGTTGATGTCAGTAAGGGGCGTGTTGCCAATGACAATGTTTTCATAGACAAAATCAGCAACCAACGTTACTGTAGCATTGGCCCGCTCGTTTTCGATTTGGTTGGCAGTGGCATTTCCAAGAGAAAAAATGGGGCCCGTATAAAGCATCAATCCTACATTGAAGGCATCCGAGGGGTCGCTGTTGTCATTATCATATTCTAACACGATTTGGGTCAAGCCAGCGGGAAGGCTTGCCCCGGTGGTAAAAGTGGCCCAGGCATCTTGTATGATAGTTTCAGGGGCGCAAGTGATGGTGGGGTTAAGATTGGGAATGTTTCCATTCTCATTAAATTCCCTAAACACATTGAATTGGCGGCCACAGTCATTGTTGTCGAAGGTAAAAGTGCTGGCCGTGAAGAAATTATCCTCGGCGCGTTTGCCATCATCGTAGAGGCAGATAGTACCATAGATATTTTCGTCTCCGATACCGTCGGCAATGCGGATGTAGTAGGTTTCCCCATTGATAACAGCAAAGGCAAAAGAACGAGAGGTAAAGGTACCATCCTGCTCACAGGCAATTCTTGAAGTGCCAGAGTTATTGCAATCAAAACCAGTAGCAGTATAAACCGAAATTTCCGGTTCGTCTGTACCAGTAGCACCATAAGCGGTGTATTCAAAGCGTACTTCGGTAATCGCAGGGTCGGTATGCTGATAGCGCAGCCAGACATCCCGGTTGGCGAAAGCATTGCCGCAATCAATATTGCTGGAAGCGGTATAATCCGCGTTATTGACCACGTTTACCCGGACGTTACAATCCCCGAGGCGCAGCAAAGGAGCCGTTACTACGCTGTTAGGCCCGGAGCAAAGGTCACGGCCTCTGACCTCATACACACACAAGCTCCCGGTTACCGATTCACTGTCTTCCACGTTCATCAGTCGCAGGAAATAAGTGCCATCAGCAGGAATATCAATCTCGAGCACTTCCCGTCCGCCTTCATCCAGAATATCGGAAAACCCCCTTTGTACTAGGGCCCCACAATTGCCACTATATACAGCAATGGCTACGTCTTTGGCCGAGAAGGTTTTGTCCACGCTGATGTACTCGATGCCTACTCTTTTCCCCGAAGTGGCGGTAAATTTTATCCAGCCATCCCGTCTTACATCTTTGCTGAGGTTAAGTCCGGTAGGGTCAGGGCGGCCTTCCAGGTTGAAAAATGAGGAATTGATTTCGTATTCAAAGTCACAGGTGCCAATCGAGACTTCTTCCGCCTCGTTGCAAATATCCCCGATGAGCCCACCCCGAAAAATAGAAATCGTTCCCGTCATCAGGTTGGTATCGGTCATATTGAGCACCCGCACAAAATAACGGTTATTGGCAAATACATTGGCCGAAATGGTTTCCGTATTCCCTACCCCAAAGTTATTGACAAAGCGGAGTAGCACTTTGGTAGCGCAATTTCCCCCAGCATTGGCCACGTAAAGGGCCAGGGCCGCGTTTTGGCCAGAAGTAGGGGTATATTCCAGCTCGATAAGACCATTGACATCTACATCCAGTTCAAACCAGCTATCCGTTTGTGCCCCGGTAATGGCTGGACTAGGGTCCACAAGGTTGGGAGCCCCTGGGACATTAAAATTTTGGTTGAAAATCCCGGCATCCGGGCCTGTTAAGGTGGCGGCAGGGTTTATCTCCGCAATGGCACAATCATTATAAGGTGTTTGCGCTGAAAGGCATAAAAAGCTGGACAAGTACCACAAAGGCACGGCCCGGCGCAACAGTTTGGAGTAAAAATGAAACACTTTCATTGGTATTAAATAGGATGATAATTCTTTTGCTTCTTGTTACGTTACGAAAAAAGCAGTCCTTACTTTATGTACAAACCACTTGAAAACTTACACAAAGAACATTTGGTTTTAATTCAGCTGAATATGAAGAAGAAAGATGAAACGTGTTGATTTGGGCGAAAGACAGGAAAATTTGTATTTATGGTTAGCTTCATTGTGAATTCTGCCCAACTGATTTAAGAAATACTGGATAAATTTGGAAAGTGGCCCGGACATTTACCAAGATTTTTTTAGCATTTGGTATCCCGCTTTTGAGAGTTTAAGGTTCTATACGTGATAAGGCTTTTTGGTAACCAGTATTTGAGCAAAATCTGCCTGGGAGTGGCTATTTTTTTATCCGGCTATTTTCTGCTTTCTTTGCAAGAGGAGCGGTCTTTTGGAACAGGGTTGTTTGTACAATTGTTTCTTTGCCCCTCCTTGTACGCATTTTTACAAAGTATGAAGCTACAAGCGTATCTCTATTTACAAGATGGAACTCTTTTGAGAGGGCAGCCATTGGGCAAAATCGGCACTACAGGGGGTGAGCTTTGTTTTAATACCGGGATGACGGGCTACCAGGAGATTTATACCGACCCTTCCTACTATGGGCAAATAGTCATCAATACTAATGCCCACATTGGCAACTATGGCACTATCGATTCGGACAATGAATCAAAACAGGTGGCCATTCGGGGAATGATTTGTAATGCTTTTTCCTTTACTTATTCGCGCCCTACGGCACACCAATCTTTGCAAGATTATCTGGCCGAGCAGGGAATTGTGGGTATTTGGGGCCTGGATACCCGGGCTTTGGTACGCCACATTCGGCAGAAAGGGGCCATGAACGGGGTGATTTCCTCCGAAAACGGAGACCCCGAATTTCTGGCCCGGCAACTGGCCCAACTGCCGGATATGAACGGGCTGGAACTGGCCAGTGCCGTTAGCACCCTCCAGCCCTATGCATTTGGTGCTCCGGGGGCACGTTTCAAAGTCGCCGTTTTAGACTTTGGCGTGAAGCAAAATATTTTGAATAATCTGGCCGCTTGTGATTGCCAGGGGCAGGTATTTCCAGCCAAAACTACTTTTGCCGAATTACAGTCATTTGCCCCAGATGGCTTCTTTATCTCGAACGGCCCCGGCGACCCCGCCGCGATGGATTATGCCGTACAAACCACCCGGGCAATTCTGGAAGCGGATAAGCCTTTGTTTGGCATCTGCCTGGGGCATCAGTTGCTGGCCCTGGCCACAGGCATTTCCACTTATAAGATGCATCATGGCCACCGTGGGCTAAACCACCCAGTCAAAAACTTGATTACCGGGCAGTGCGAGATTACTTCCCAAAATCATGGTTTTGGTATCAGTGAGTTTGATGTAGCCAAAAGCGACCAGGTAGTGGCCACGCATATCAACCTGAACGACCAATCTATTGAAGGCATCCGACTCAAATACAAACGGGCTTTTTCGGTGCAATATCACCCTGAATCTTCACCCGGTCCGCATGATTCCCGCTATCTTTTTGAAGATTTTGTTGCTTTAATGCAAGACTAAGCAAGCCGGGCGATGCCCTGGGGCCTTTCTGAACTTAAATCATAAACCATATACCCAAACCCATGCAAGAAAGAGTCATCGAAACCCACGACATTGGCAGGGTCTATATCATGGGCAGTGAAGAAGTGCACGCCCTCAAATCCATCTCTATCCAAATCCAAAGGGGAGAATATGTGGCCTTTATGGGGCCTTCGGGTTCGGGCAAGTCCACGCTGATGAACATTATCGGCTGCCTGGATACGCCTACAAAAGGTCAATATATTCTGAGTGGGTCTGACGTGAGCAATATGTCGGAAAACCAATTGGCCGAAGTGCGCAATAAAGAAATCGGCTTTGTTTTTCAGACTTTTAACCTGATGCCCCGAAGTACCTCGCTCGAAAATGTGGCCTTGCCTTTAATCTATGCCGGGTATAGCAAAAAAGCCCGCACCGAACGTGCCCTCGAGATGCTCGAGAGCGTGGGCCTGGGCGACCGGGCCTATCACCGCCCCAATGAGCTTTCAGGCGGACAGCGCCAGAGGGTGGCCATTGCCCGCGCCCTGGTCAATCATCCCAGCATCATCCTGGCAGATGAACCCACTGGAAACCTGGACACCAAGACTTCTTACGAAATCATGGATTTGTTTGATAAGCTTCACCAAGAAGGCAATACCATCATCATGGTAACCCACGAAGAAGACATTGCCAAATATGCGCACCGGATTGTCCGCCTCCGGGATGGGCTGGTAGAATCGGACGAGAAAAACCTGGAAATCACCCGGCCGCAATTATGGATGGACAAAGGCTAAATCCGAATAATTTCCTTACCCGGAAGCCGATTTTCCCCAACTAAAAAAAGGAATAGGCTTGTTTTTATAAAATATAATTTTATTTATATTTTATGGTGTTTTTTATATATATTTGTACTTCAAGACCCTTGCCATGAAAATTTATACCAAAACCGGAGACCAAGGCCAGACCTCACTGCTGGGGGGAACACGGGTATCGAAGGCACATTTGCGCATTGAAGCCTACGGAACTGTGGATGAACTCAATGCGTACATTGGCCTCCTGCGCGACCAGCCCATTAACCATACCCGCCTGGATTTGCTCAATGAAATTCAAGACCGTTTGTTCACTATCGGGGCTTCGCTGGCGGCCGACCCGGCCAAGTCTAAGTTGAAGATTCCTGATTTGCGTGAGGAAGATGTTTTGCGGCTAGAAACAGCCATTGACGATATGAATGAACACCTGCCCGAAATGCGAAGCTTCATTCTTCCTGGTGGGCACACCGTGATTTCGTTTGGCCATCTGGCCCGCACCGTTTGCCGCCGGGCCGAGCGGGCCTCTATTGCCTTGCGCGAGCAGGACTTTGTGGCCGACCTGGTCATTCAATACCTCAATCGCCTTTCGGATTATCTTTTTGTGCTTTGCCGCCAGTTGCATCAAGATCTGGAAGTACCCGAAATACCCTGGAAAGCCCGGATGTAGCTTTTTTACAATCTCTATTCACTCAATTGTACAATTCTATGCTCACTACCCTCTCCATTTCTATTAATCAAGTTGCCCGTTCCCGCCGGGATGAAGTAGATTTTCAAAACCTGGTTTTTGGCCGTACTTTTTCTGACCATATGCTGATGGCCGAGTTTCGAGATGGCCAATGGCAAAACGTATCCATCCGCCCTTATGGCCCATTGTCTTTTAGCCCTGCGCTGATGGGTTTGCACTATGGACAATCTATTTTTGAAGGAATGAAAGCCTATCGCACCATTGCCAATCAGGTGGTGCTTTTTCGCCCGGAAGAAAATGCCCGTAGGCTCAATCGCTCGGCCCAAAGAATGTGTATGCCCGAACTGCCGGAAGAAATTTTTATAGAAGGCTTACGACAATTGGTGGCCTTAGATAAAGAATGGGTTCCCGAAGCCGAAGGGGCCGCTCTGTACCTGCGCCCGCTCATGTTTGCCTCCGACGAATATGTGGGCTTGCGCCCTTCTGAAAACTATACTTTCCTGGTGATGGCCAGCCCGGTGGCGGCTTACTATGCCGAACCTGTGAGGGTAAAAATTGAAACCCACTATGTAAGGGCCTCGCCGGGAGGAACCGGAGCGGCCAAAACAGCGGGCAATTATGCGGCCTCGATGCATCCGGCCCGCCTGGCCCAGCAAGAGGGCTACCACCAGCTCATCTGGACCGATGCGCTTACGCACCAGTTTGTCGAGGAGGCCGGTACGATGAACGTGATGTTCAAGATTGGAGGGAAAATTATCACAGCGCCTACCGGCGATACCATCCTGGCGGGCATCACCCGGAAGAGTATTTTGCAATTGGCCCGCGCCTGGGGCTATCCCCTAGAAGAACGCCCGCTGGCGGTGGCCGAAGTGATAGAAGCGGCCCAAAATACTCAGTTGGAAGAGGCTTTTGGCGTGGGCACAGCGGCCATGATTTCGCCTATTGCCCTGATTGGCTACGAAGGACAACACTATCCGCTTGCCCCTTTACAAAAAGATAGCTTTGCCCTCCGGGCCAAACAATACCTGATAGATTTGTGCAAGGGCCGGGAAGCCGACACTTTTGGCTGGTTGACTGAGGTTTGAGCGCAATTACTTGAAAAAACTGAATTAACATTGACTGCCGGGCAAAGCCCCGGCTTTTTTGTTGGATATTGTGAACCCTTTTGGAAGAACAAATAGTTTGACTTTTTCGAATCCGATGTAATTTTTGAGCTAAAATTGTTATCTTTAAGCCTCAATTTGTATCTAATTGACAACTACTACCACATCCATTAGGCTTCAACCCGAAAACAGCTTCTTGATTTTTGATAGGATTTACATATTTCTTAAAAAATATTTTCTTAGTTGATAATTTTTTTTCGTTTCTATCGTGAGCTTACGCATAAACGATTTCGGTAACTTATGTTAGCCTTTGAACTCTCATTTCCAAATGATTTAACTGTATATGCAAACGTTTAGACACCATTTTCAACAAGTAAGCACCACTCTGCTATGGATATGCCTGCTCTTTCCGGCGAGCTATGGGTGGGCCCAACCCGGGAGCACCTGCGCTACGGCCATTGCCATTGCCGAAAACAGCTGTGGCACACAAGTAGTAGATGGCACTACCTTTTCTGGCCTGCCTTATTGCGGTGTAGATGTTCCTCAAAGAGAAAAATGGTTTTCTTTTACGGCTTCCAGTGCCGACGATTTGGCCATCCGCTTCAATAATCCCAGTGGCCCGGGCAAGATGTTGCTGTACTCCGGAACGTGTGGAGGACCACCCGTTGAGCAAAACTGTAATTTTTCGGTCATTAACAGTGATTTACAAATCATTTTTTCTAATCCCACTCCGGGCGATACTTACTATATACGGCTGCTCACAACGGATGTCCTCCAGCCCGAAGTAACCGGGGAAATGTGTATTTTTCGGGAAGCACCCAATACCTGCGCGGCGGCTACGAATTTTACCGTAGGCACTTGCAATCAGTTGTTTATGGTATCGGGGGTCGGCAACCCCGCCGCCGACAACTGTCTGGGGGCCAGCGAAAGCCAATATGAGGGTTGGGCCACTTTTACGGCGACCAACAATGGCATTATCACAGTGCGACACACCAATTTTTCGGGCCAGACGGCCAAAGTATTGGTGTATGAAGGGAATTGTGCTACGCCGATTTTTATAGATTGCGCTACGCATTTAGGGGAAGGTACGGTTACCTTGCCCATTACGGCTGTGGGCGGGCAAACTTATTTCATCCGGGTAGCCAATACCGACCCTTTTGACCAGTATCTCTCTGGGGCCCTTTGCATCACGAATGGCGTGCCTCCTAATGGCGATTTGTGCGAAGAATCTCAGTCCATTGCCGTAGGTACTTGTGAATTTCCGGTAGAAGTAGCCAGCAATTTTGTCAATAACCAGGGACTTCCAAACCCCTGCGGTATTGCCCAGGTCTATCAGGACCGATGGCTGCATTTTACCACCACTGCGGGCAATCTGCGCCTCGGGGCAGAAATAAGCAAATTAGACAATGATGCCGCCCTGGCGGTGTATGCCAGTCCTTCGGCCAATTGTAATGATTTGAGTTTGCTGGCTTGTACGGATGCTTCTGCCGGAACAGGTGATGAACTATTGGAATTTGATGCCCTTGCGTCCCGGACACC
>JAAUUB010000147.1 GCA_012031215.1 Microscillaceae bacterium
TTTGGTGCTCAGCTCCTGTACTTTGTTTTCGCCAAAGCGCCGCCAGCCGTGGTCGTATAACTGCTGAATGGCCTCGGGCGGATGAGTTTTGCTGACGGCTACCAGTTTTACCTTCTCTGAATCAAAGCGATGGAGAAGCGCTTCAAGATTTTTGATAATTTCCATAAGTCGAGAAACAAAATTAGTTTTTTATACTGATTTTCAATTGATTAGCTATGTATTCGTTTGGACTATTCTAGTACATTCTGCAAATTTAATCTAAAAAGATACTGACCATTCCCATAATAATCCCTTAATTTGTAAATAAAAATTGGATTTCTGGCCCAAAACAAACCAAATAAAGGGATATGCCGATTCTTGGTAAACTGCTCAAAGAGGGGATAAAGCTCCGCAATAGCCTTGAGCAAGAGCGTAATCCTCCCTATCGCCTGCAACGCCGCCAGCTTTTGAAGCATTTGCTCCTTTGCCGCAATACCCATCTGGGAAAATCTTATGGGTTTGACCGCATCATTGAAGCTTTTGACCGAAAAGATAGCCAGGATAGGCGTTTTTACACGCTTTATCAGGCGCAGGTGCCGCTATTTAATTATGAAAAAATATATCGCGAATGGTGGCATCGGGCCCAGGAAGGCGAAAAGGATGTTGCCTGGCGGGGGCCAGTAGATTATTTCGCCCTCAGTTCGGGCACTTCGGAGGCGGCCAGCAAGTATATCCCGGTTACCAAAGATATGGTGCGGGCCATCCATCGCACCAGCATCCGGCAAATTCTTTCGCTTTCTAATTTTAAGGAGGTGCATAGCAAGATTTATGGCAAGGGCATGCTCATGCTGGGCGGCAGTACCCACCTCAATCGCCGGGGAACATATTTTGAAGGCGACCTGAGTGGCATCACGGCCAGCCAGATTCCGTTTTGGTTTCAGCATTTTTATAAGCCGGGCAAAAAAATCGCAAAAAACACCGACTGGGATGCCAAACTGAACGAAATCACGGTGCAAGCCCCCAAATGGGACATTGGCTTTGTGGTGGGCGTGCCGGCCTGGATTCAGATTATGATGGAGCGCGTCATTGACTACCATGGCCTCCAAAATATCCACGAGATTTGGCCCAATCTCTCGGTTTATACCCATGGGGGCGTGTCTTTTGACCCTTACCGCAAGAGCTTCGAGCAATTGCTGGGGCGCCCCATCACCTATATCGAGACTTACCTGGCTTCGGAAGGTTTTATTGCTTTTCAGGCCTATCCCGACCGCGAAATGCGCCTGGTGCTCAACAATGGGATATTTTTTGAGTTTGTGCCCTTTAATGAGCATAATTTTACATCCGAAGGCGACTTGTATCCCCACGCTCAAACCCTGCTCATGGATGAAGTGGAGGAGGGGAAAGACTACGCTATTTTGCTTTCTACCTGTGCGGGGGCCTGGCGCTACCTGATTGGCGATACTGTTCGCTTTGTTTCTAAGGAGCGGGCCGAAATCATCATCACGGGCCGCACCAAGCACTTCTTGAGTCTCTGTGGCGAGCATCTTTCGGTGGATAATATGAACCGGGCCATTGAACTGGTGAGCCAACGCCTCAATATTCATGTGAAAGAATTTACGGTGGCGGGCATTCCTTACCAGACATTGTTTGCCCACCAGTGGTACATCGGCACGGATGATTCGGTGGCCCCGGAGGTGGTCAAGCAACACCTGGACGAGGTATTGAAGGAACTGAACGATGATTATCGGGTAGAGCGCGCGGCTGCGCTCAAAGAGATTCTGGTGGAGATATTGCCCAATGCCCTGTTTTACAAATGGATGGAGCAAAAAGGAAAAATTGGCGGCCAGCATAAGTTTCCCCGGGTGCTCAAAGCAACTCTGCATCAGGAATGGCAGGATTTTCTGATGCAACCGCCCTCAAAGCGTGTGGAGTAGTGGTGTTTTTTTAACCCTATCCGGCATTCAACAATGTTATTAGTACTGATATATGGCATTTTGTATGGGTTGGTGTTGTCTATGCTTATCGGGCCGGTTTTTTTCGCCTTGATTCGCACCAGCATTGACAAAGGTTTTCGTTCGGGGGCTTTTTTGGCCCTGGGCATAGCGCTGAGCGATGCGCTGGCGGCTTTTGCGGTCTATAGCAGCATCGCGCAATTTAGCAGTCATCCTATTTTCCAAACATATCTGGGTTTTGTTGGGGGCTTTCTGATGTTGGGCTTTGGCCTGGCCCCCTTTGTCAAAAATGTAACCCAAAAGAAATTTCTGCCAGCTCATCCTATTTCACCCCGCACCCGGGGGCTTCGCTTTGTGCTGGAAGGTATTTTGCTCAATTTGCTGAATCCATTTGTATATATTTTTTGGATTGGGGTAGTGAGCCAAATCACCGTAGCCACTTCATATACCTCCCGTCAGCACTTGATGTTTTTCATCGGCACGATTGGCACAGTGCTGGCCACAGACCTGGTGAAGGCCTATGTAGCCCAAAAAATCACGAAATATCTCACGGCCCAGGTGATTGGCAAGATTGATAAAATTGCGGGCATCGCCCTCACCGGATATGGTTTCCGCTTGCTTTTTTTTGCTTTGTACGGCTATTGAAGCATTGAAAAGGTAGGGCTTGCTTGTGCCTTCGCCCTCTTGGCTTGAGGGGCAAGGATGATTCGCTTTTTGACTTTTGGTTCAATGGGCTTTATTTTTGAATAAATGCTCAATAAACCGCGTGGTATGTGGTTCAATTATTTCATAACAGCCTTACGTCATTTTTACCGGCAAAAGTTTTATACTTTGCTCAATGTCATTGGTTTATCTTGTGGTCTTACCTGTTCTTTTTTGCTTTTGCTCTACGTGGTAGATGAACTTTCATATGACCAGCATTATCGCTTATACAACCAGCTTTATCGGGTCAATGGCAACCTCAAAGTGCAGGGCCGTTCGGTACTGACTGGGCGCAATTCGGCTAACCTGGCCAAGGCTTTAAAGGCCGAATTTCCGACAATTCCCAAACTTACCCGCCTCTATCCATATGGGCGAACCGCTCTTTATGAGCCTAAAAGTGGCCGTCGCTGTTATGACGAAATCTTCACCTATGCCGACGGAAATGTATTTGACTTGCTGGAACAAACTTTTTTGGCAGGTTCGCCGGACTCGGCCCTGGTAGCCCCACGCACGATGGTTCTTACAGAATCAATGGCCCGTTTTTTCTTTGATAGCCCTCAAAAAGCCCTGCATCAATGGCTGGAAGTAGATGACGAAGGAGTGCCTTACCGAATCACGGGGGTCATTCGGGATTTGAGCCATCGCAATAGCCTGCGCTTTCATGTACTGACCTCGATTTCTACCCTGGAGCGCGATTACCCCGGCATCCTCGACAACTGGGGCCTGCTCAATTGTATAACCCTGCTCCAGCTTCCCCCGCAGCTCAGCAAGACTCAGTTTGAAGCGCAAGGCAACCATATTTTTGATAAGTATGTGCGGGGCGAAGTACAAAACCTGGACATAAGGGGTTCTATTTTTCTTCAGCCCTTTGGCGAAATACACCTGCATCACCTGCCTCTGATGTTTGACGCTACGGTGCGCAGCAATCCCTTTTATGTCTATGCGTATGGTTTGCTGGGGGGGCTCCTTTTGCTGGTGGCGGCCATTAATTATCTCAACCTCAGCACGGCTCGCTCAGGACGGCGGGCCAAAGAAATTGGGATTCGGAAAGCGGCCGGGGCCAGCAGGGGGCAGTTATTTTGGCAATTTATGACTGAATCGGTCTTGATGTGTTTTCTGGCTTTTTTGCTCTCCCTGATTTGGGTAGAGTGGAGCCTGCCCGCCATTGCCTTGCTCCTGGGCCACCCCCTGCCTTCTCCTTTTTCTTTTCCTTATGAGGGCTTTTTTGGCTTTCTGGGGCTGGCTATTTTCCTGGGCTTGCTCAGTGGGGCTTATCCAGCCCTTTATTTGGCCAGCCTGAGACCAGCATTGGTTTTGAAAAGCCGTCTGCGTGTGGGAGCACTTCCTTCTTATTTGCGCAAGATACTGGTGGTCTTGCAGTTTTCCATTTCGCTGGTGCTTCTGATGCTGACCGGAATTATTTTTCAACAACTGCGCCATATTCAACACACCGCCCTGGGCAAGTCAAAAACCCAGACGCTGGTCCTGGAGATAGAGGGCGAAACTTGCCATCGCTACCTTGCTCTCAAGCAGGCCTTGCAGGCAACTGGCCAGGTAGAATCGCTCACCGCCGCCACCAGCACCCTGGGAAGCTCCGACATTGCCCAAAATATCGTTTTATTGGAGCAAAATGGAGAATTGAAAGAATGGTTGGTCCATACCATGAAAGTGGATGCCGATTTTGTGCGCACATTGGGTCTCAAAATAGTTCAGGGACGCGATTTTGACCCTCAGCGGGCCGAGGATTCGCTTTCGGTGTTGGTCAACGAAACCCTGGCGCGAAAATTAGGCTGGAAAAAGGCCCTGGGAAAGCGGTTTATCAATTTGCGGGACTTCGACAACTACTCCCTGGATTCCGTTCGTAAATCTTCGCCTTTGCGGGTCATTGGAGTTTTGGAAGATTTTCATTTCCAATCCAAGCATAGTCCCATCGCTCCCCTGGTTTTGTATCCAGTGCGCAACCGCCCTTTTTGGTATCCGGCCCGGCTTTATATTCAAATGCGGAAGCGAACCCTCGAGAACGCCTTGGCCGCCATCAAAAATGTGTATGAGAAGTTTGACAAGAAAAGGCCTTTCAAAGCCCAGTTTCTTGACCAAACCTTTGCCCGGCAATATGAATCCGAGACAAAACAATACCGATTGTTTCTTATCTTTACCTACTTGACTTTCCTTATTGCTATCCTGGGTTTGTTGGGGCTGGCCACCTTTGCCAGCGAGCAAAGAAGCAAAGAAATAGGCGTACGTAAAGTTTTGGGGGCCGGCTTTTCGCAAGTTTTTTGGCTCCTTATACAAGATTTTCTTCGACTGATCCTCCTTTCCTGGCTCATCGCCCTGCCCATCGCACTTTATCTGAGCCATCACTGGCTCCAAAACTTTGCTTATCATATTGCGCTGGCCCAAAGCCTGTATATTTTCCTGGGAGCTGGCGTGCTGGTATTGCTGGGCTCTTTTCTTACTATTGCGGCCCTGGCCTATCGCACCGCCTCGCTTCGCCCCAGCCTGATTTTGCGATACGAATAAACCACCAACTACCAAAGCCAAGCGCACCCGAAAACCGCTTCCTTCCTTCTAAACATTTCCCTATCTTTCGTCCAACGAAACGAAAATAATTTCAGATGAAAAAACACACAAACTACTACTCATTTTGCTCGCCCTTTTCTCCCCCTCTCCTTTGGGGAGGGGCAAGGGGTGGGGTGGCTTTCGCCCAAAGCGACCCAGCCAAATTTGTAAATTTGTGAAAAAAATCAAAACTGAGATGAAACCTTTTGAAAGTGGGAAACTGAAGATATTAAGCTGACTTTTGGAATGGAGGAAAATGAAAGTCTGAGTCTAATGCCCCCTTGGATAGATGCCAAATTTCCTATATCAGAGAGAGAAAAAGAATAAATCACTTTTTACAAGGTCGTTTACACAAATTTGCTGATTATTGGAATGAAGCGGATTTGAAAGCTTTTTTTATTTTACCTATCATCAATCTAATCGATTTTTATATTGACAAAAAGTTTAGAGCATTTTTAGAAGCTACTATCGAGGCCGAACTTAGAAATGTAAATAACGAAATGATTAAGATGCGGGGTAGAGTAGCGTTTTTGGTGACTACTGGTGAGCAGAAACCACGTAATCCTTTCTTTTATGCCAATGAATACAAACCTCAACTCAAATCTCAATCTGACCCCAAAGGGCAACTCTTGATAGCGAGGCTCACCGCCCAAGCCAAAAACAAAGCATATTCTCTGACCATCTATGGGCTTTATACCCATTGGGCGAAACTGGTATTTTGGCATTATACAAGGCAAAGAATATGCTGTTAGCCGCCAATTTGATGCTACAGAAGATGATATTTGGCAAATTGTCGCTATTTTGAAGCAAACAAAACTGTATATTGAAGAAAATTACCAAAAATTGATAGCAAAATAATCAATTTTGGGAGTAAACCACAATTGCAAAGTGGCGATGTATTTTATCGAGAAAAGTCGTTTGTGAGGACACAGACAAGGGCAAGGAGTAAATACAAGGGAGTAAAGCCAAAAGGTTTTGTAAATTAAATTAAAATCAATGCCATTGACGAGCAATTCATCAAAGGCGAATGGGATTACAATTGGCAGGCGGTCTATACTATTGCGATGATGGATTTTACTTTTCAGGAATGGGGCACCATAATATAAAATCAGAGGTAGCTTTATTTGCTCAAGAAAATAAATTAAGGATTACGGACAAACTCCGATTTATTTATTTAGAAATGCCCAATTTCATAAACTATCGATGAATTAGATACCAATTATGATAAATGGCTTTATTTGCTAAAGAACATATCCCATCTGGAAGATATCCCCTCTAAATTACAAAAAGTATTCTTTGAAAAAGTATTTCATATCGCAGAAGTGAGCAATTATAGCCTGCCAGAAAGGCAGCAATACGAAGAAAGCTTGAAATATTACCGAGATTATCACAATACAATGGCTTTTGAATTTAAAAAAGGCAAAATCGAGGGAAAAATTGAAACTGCCAAGAATTTAAAAGACTTGGGATTTACAATGGATGTGATTATCCAGGCAACTGGTTTAAGTGAAGAAGAAATCAAGCAAGTTTTAAAATAGCCTTAAAAAGACAAATGCGATTGGCGAGATATTTTTTACTTCACCGCCACCAAAAAGGAATTAAGAATTAAAAGGAGAGATTCTATAAATTTGTAGAAACAAATCTATAAAATGATGATCACTAAATCATTCAATGATTGGGATTCAAAAAATGACCGGAACACTCCTTGCAGTAAGTTCATTTAAAAATACCCCAAGAGGTGAAGGCCCATCCGAAAAAGACTTTCCC
Organism: Microscillaceae bacterium; assembly: GCA_012031215.1. Lineage (GTDB taxonomy): Bacteria > Bacteroidota > Bacteroidia > Cytophagales > Microscillaceae > JAAUUB01. Next base: position 6,960 of record JAAUUB010000147.1, read on the forward strand.
GGCTCACAAAAAAATTTTTCAAACCCCTTTTTTTTCCCATCTTTGAAATTCTATTTACCCTTCTTATTTATGAGAGTAACAATTTACCTGTTTGGGCTATTGGGCCTTCTGCTTGGCTTTGAACTCCCGGCCCAAAATCTTCCTATGCTGCAATACCTCCACTGCGGCTCCCTGATTGATGGCCAAAGTGAACGCCCTCGCCGCGAGGTAACTCTCATTGTGCGCGAGAATAAGATTGAAAAAATTGAAACGGGCTACCTGAACCCCCCGGAAGGAGCAGTGGCCATTGACCTCAAAAATCATTTTGTCTTACCCGGCCTGATGGATATGCACGTCCACATCGAATCGGAGCAAAGCCCCTTGGCCTATACCGAGCGGTTTACCCTCAACAAAGAAGATGTAGCATTTCGGGCCGCCCATTATGCCAAAATTACCCTGCTGGCTGGTTTTACCACCGTGCGCGACCTAGGCGGCTCAGGAGTCAATATTGCCCTGCGCAAAGCCATTGACAGCAAATGGGCCCTTGGACCCCGTATTTTTACCGCAGGCAAATCGCTGGCCCCCACCGGAGGACATGCCGACCCTACCAATGGCTATCGAAACGACCTGATGGGCGACCCCGGCCCCGAAATAGGGGTCATCAATGGTCCCGATGATTGCCGCAAGGCAGTGCGGCAGCAAGTAAAACTAGGCGCGGATGTGATTAAGATAACGGCCACCGGAGGCGTACTGAGTGTCGCCAAAGATGGGCACCGACCGCAATTTACGGAAGAAGAAATTCGTGCGGTCATCGAAACGGCCCGCGATTTTGGGATTACCGTGGCGGCCCATGCCCACGGTGCTGAAGGCATGAAGCGGGCCATCCGGGCGGGTATATCTTCAATAGAGCATGGTACGATGATGGACGACGAAGTAATCCAGTTGATGATTGAAAAGGGAACCTATTACGTGCCCACCATTTTGGCAGGGGAATATGTGGCCCGGGAAGCAAAAATACCCGGACGTTTTCCGGCCCTGGTAGTGCCAAAGGCCCTTGCCATTGGCCCCCAAATCAAATCTACCTTTGCCCGGGCCTACAAGGCCGGAGTGAAAATTGCTTTTGGCACAGACACGGGCGTTTCGCCGCATGGTCAAAACGCACAGGAATTTGCCCTGATGGTAGAAGCGGGCATGCCCCCTATGAAAGCTATTCAGTCGGCCACCCTAGAAGCCGCGCGCTTGTTGCAGATAGAAGCCCAGCTTGGCACCCTGAGCCCGGGCAAGCTGGCCGACATTGTCGCCGTGGCCGAAGACCCGCTGCAAAATATTCGGGCACTCGAAAACATTCGCTTTGTGATGAAAGACGGGGTAGTGTATAAACGCGACGGGGTAGCCACCCCGCAAATGCTGGGAAAATAAGCAATGGTTTGCTTTTCATGGGTTTAAGATTTCAAATTTCCGGACAATGTCGGTAAAGGTAAGTGAGCTCACCAAAATGTATGGTCGGCAAAAAGCCGTCGATACCATCAGTTTTGAAGCCAAAACGGGCGAGATTGTAGGCTTTCTGGGGCCTAATGGTGCGGGCAAGTCCACCACCATGAAAATTGCCACCGGGTATTTAAGCCCCACTTCGGGCACTATTGAGGTTTGTGGCTACGACGTGCAATCCCAATCGATGCAGGTGCGCCGCCAAATCGGCTACTTGCCCGAGCATAATCCCCTCTATCTGGATATGTATGTCCGTGAATACCTCAGTTTTATGGGGCGTCTGCACAAAATCAGGGGAAGCCAGCTCAAAAATCGACTGGCAGAAGTGATGGAGCGCTGTGGTCTTGAACCCGAACGAAGCAAAAAAATAGGACAGCTTTCCAAAGGCTATCGGCAAAGGGTGGGCTTGGCTCAGGCCCTATTACCCGACCCGCCCGTGCTCATTCTGGATGAGCCCACCACGGGCCTCGACCCTAACCAAATTATAGAAATCCGGCAGCTTATCAAAGAAATGGGGCAAGCCAAAACGGTCATCTTTTCTACCCATATTTTGCCCGAAGTACAAGCCATTTGCCAGCGGGTAGTGGTCATTCATCGGGGCAAAATTGTGGCCGACAGCCCCATTGCTCAACTTAAGAACCTTCTGGCCAATCAAAAAACTTTTCTGCTGGAATTTGAGAACCTGCTTGCTCCCGAAGACCTGGCCCAGGCAGAAGGGGTGCAAAGTGTGCAGCAGCTCAGCCCTCATCAATTCCGGGTATTTGCCCAGGCCGACAAAGAAGTGCGCGGGGCTATTTTTGAACTGGCCCACAAAAATGGCTGGGTCTTGCTGGGCTTGCAGGCCGAGGAAAGTTCTCTGGAAGATATCTTCCGCCAACTGACCCAGAAGCCTTCTTGAGGCTTATCTGCCTTTGGACAACAAAAGAATCAGGTCTCTTTTTTAAAAAAAACAGAAAAAAAGCCTCCTTAAATTATTTTTCAAGGGGTGGATCAAGCCAGGCTACTTTTGGCCACCAAGTGGCGTAAATAAATAAATTAAACATTTAAAATCATAAATCTTTATGCCTATCAACGTCTATCGTGTGCTGTTATTGATAAGTGTTTTCGCGCTGGGCTTCTTGGGCGAGGCCAGAAGTCAGGAAGAAAAACCCCAGATTCAATATACTAAAAAAAACCTTATCAAAATCAACCTGATGAGCCCCGTGTTGAGTAGCCTTTCTATGAGTTATGAACGCGTGTTGAATACAAATACGAGTTTTCAAATGAGCTTTTTTGTCCAGGACCAGCGTTTTTCCTTTTCTGATGAAACCTTGAAAGGCTTTGGCTTTACGCCCGAAGTCCGCATTTATCTTTCCGAGCGCAAACAAGCCCCGGGCGGCTTTTTTGTGGCCCCTTTTCTGAGCTATCGACAGTATCAACACGAATACAAGTATTATGATGGCTTTTCTATCATCGAGAGGAGCGGCAAAGCCGATTACCAGGCCTATGGCGTAGGCGTGATTGTAGGGGCGCAATGGATTTTTAAAAAACAATTTCTATTGATGTTTGGGGTGGCTCAGGATTTGGGATTGGGCGCATTAGTAATGTGCAACCCGATTCGGACCCCTATTATCTTTTTGGTAGTTTTCCCTATCAGGAAGGCGGTGGTTTTTTAGGCAGGATAGGCGGGACCATCGGCGTGGCTTTCTGAGAATGCTAAACGGGTCATACGAGGGGGGGCGTTTCTCACGCTATTTTTTACATAAATAAATATACTCCTGGCGGGGCAGGCCATGCTTTTGACGAAAGCCTTCGGGAAGCTGAAGGGCAAAATCATCTTCCATTACCCTAAAACCCACACTGGCCAGGCGCTGGGCATAGTCCCGGCCATACATGCGCACGTGGTCTTCCTGCCCAAAAGCTCGAAAACGCTCGGCAGGACTTGTCAAACGGGCATCTTCGTAGGTTACTTCCAGGTCTAAACGGAAAAAAGGAACCTGCAAAATGGCCCAGCCTCCCGGTTTCAGTACACGATAAATCTCCCGCATGGCCTGGCGGTCGTCGGCCACGTGCTCGAGCACATGGTTGCAAAACACCACACTAAACCGGTTTTCAGGAAAAGGCATTTGCATAATGTCCATTTTAACCTTGGCCAGGGGCGAAACCAGGTCAGCCGTGATGTATTCCAGGTGGGTGAGTTTTCAAAACGGGGGATGAAACAAGCCTCCGGGGCAATGTGCAGTACCTGCTGGGGGGCGGTAAAGAAATCTGTTTTTTCCCGCAAATAAACCCAAATCAGGCGGTGGCGCTCCAGCGACAGGCAATGAGGACAAAGGGCATTGGCCCGGGCCGAGGAACCCCGTCCATAGGGTAAAAAACGGGCATAGGTATGCTGGCAAATGGGACACTCAACTGCCTTGCCCCGGTAGAACCAACCCAATACTTTCAAGCCGAGGGGACTGATGCGTTGCAAAAGTGGGCGGGGCAAAAAACGAATCAAGGCGCTGATAATCTTCTTCATACACTTGGCAAATAAGCCGTAAAAATAAGAAAGATTCGCCGGATTTTGGGACGAAGGGCCCGGAGGGCCTACTTTTTTTGCCGCGAAGTCGGCTTTTTATACCCAAAGGGGCAGTGGCGGCATCCACTTTTGCAGCAATATCCTCTTTCGCGAAGGTATTTGGCCGTGAATACATAAAGGCCGTTTTCAATGTAATAATCTTCGCCTTCAATCAGTTTGGCAGACATTTTTCGAGGTAGTGGATGAGTTCTGACAGTTCGGTCCCTTTTTGTACTTTTTCTCCAACCCTTACCTGCCAAAGAATGTTTTGGCCGGGTTCTGTTTTTTGCAAATCAAGTTGAATATCGGCCTCTTCTTCGCCCACCCGCCAGCCCCGGCGATTCAGCAACTGCCTTAGCCATGTGAAGAGCGGATGAAGCGCAGTAGTTTTCCATTGCAGTCTTTTGGATGAAATTGCCTTTGCCGCAACATCGTAACTGTGCCAGCCCAGGCTAAGGTTGACCTGGCCAAAAGCCCGCGAGAATGCCTCGGCGGCTAGCAAGGCTTCGGGCGTGCCCTGCTGCCATTTTCTTTGGGCATCAATGAGCCATATTTCATCGCTGGCCCACAAGGCCAGTTCTATCTCGTGCGTGGCCATCAGAATAGTTTTCTGCCAATGCCGGCACAAATGCAGTAATAATTGAAATAAAAGTTGCCGATTGGGCCAGTCGAGATGGGCGGTAGGCTCATCCAGCAATATCAGGGGCGTGTCTTGCACCAAGGCCCGGGCAATCATCACTTTTTGGCGTTCTCCGTCGCTCAGTGTTCCTATCTTTCTTTTTGCCAGGGCTTCGGTTTGGGTTTGGGCTAGGGCCTGTTCAATGAGGGCCTTGGTTTGCGGACTTGTTTTCTGGTGGAGCCAGGCGTACGGATAGCGGCTCAAAACCAGCAATTCCTCTACCCGTAGCGAAGCCGAAAACCAAACGCGGAGGCAAAACCAGGGCAATGTTTTGGGCTCGAGCCGGGCGGGAAGGCTTGCCAGATTTTGTCCCTGCCACTGCACTTCGCCTCGGCAAGGCGGAATCAGCCCGGCTAGGGTGCGCAAAAGCGTTGATTTTCCACTGCCATTCGTGCCCAGCAAGCAGGTGAAGCCACCCGGCTGTAGCCGGAGGTGTGGAGGACATTCAAAGAGTACCGAAGAGGCATGGCCAACGGCCAGATGGTGGCTTTCTAGCATCTCTGTAAGGAGTAAGTAAGTAAAGACCGGATGATTGTTGAAAGAAACACCAGGCTCATAGAAAGAGAAACAAGCTGCTTGAAAGCGTAAATGATTTTTTTAGTTGATATTGATTTTAATAAGCTCAGCCACAAAACAGGCGCACCAAACACAACACAGTGGCCCCGGCGGGAATCGAACCCACATCAAAAGTTTAGGAAACTTCTATTCTATCCGTTGAACTACGGGACCAGTGAGGCTAAGAAAGCGCAAAATTAATAGATTTCTGGCTTTTTACAAGCGGTCTTTGCGCCGCAAAACCAGGAATATGGCCACAAACAAAACCAAGCCCTGCAAGCCCAGAGAAAGCAGGGCTTCGTTTTGGCTAAAATAATGCGGAAACTGAAGCATATTCGCGTTTTCCAGGATAGGCTCAGCCACATATTGATAGAGCGTATCGGGCACGGCCTGCTCAGACAGGCGGTCTTCTATGGCCTGGCGCCGGAGGGTATCCAGTGGCGGCACTTCCCTTAGCGGCTCATAATAGTCTGGATTGGGGATTTTTCAGGATAGAAAAAATAGGCTTTTTCGCTGACCTGGGCCAGCAATTCAATGCCCCAGCGCGAGGCCGTCAGAAAACTCAGCC
>JAAUUB010000148.1 GCA_012031215.1 Microscillaceae bacterium
TTGGCTTTCTGTAAGACCAGCCCTTCAAAGATGCCAACCTTGCAATGGGTATTTCCTACATCAATAGTAAAGCCGCGTTTGGTCAGATTGGATTTTTCAAAGCCTAAGCGATTATCTCAAAAATTTTTTCCATACTTGTCGCCGGGCAACAATTGACGACAAATTTAAGCTTCTTTGGCCAAATCCGGTTGAGGCTCAATCCATACCGCCACCAACTGATGCAGCAATTCATCCTGACCACTATCGGCCAGGGCATATACTTTCTCGATGAAGGCCTCCCGGATATAAAACTCAAAACCCATAATGGCATGCGGACGCAGAATTTTTTTTTGAAAAAGGCCTTGAATACTCTTTTGATGGCCGTGCCGGGCTAAAAAATTCTTGTCGCTAATCCAGATGCGCCGGTTGCGCATAAGCTTCCTCGAGTTCTTGTGAGGTCCCAGGCGCATTGGCTCCCAGAGGCAGTATTCCTTGAAAAGACGAAAAAGCGCCGATTTCTCATTTTCCGTTAAGTCCAATTTAATTATTATTTTTATAATAAAAAACAAAATAACAAGTATATTTTCCCTTATTTCCTCCTCAACTTTTGGGCAAGGCTGTAAAAAGGCTTCCTGATAGTGGATAAATACAGGCAAGAGTAGCCCTTTGGCAATAATGTAAGCTAAACGACATAATCATGAGAAGCACCTTTGTTCTAAATTTATCAATTACTTTCAAATTTAATTATGAAAACTATTCTTTTGTTTTGGGCCATTTTACTTGTGCCAATTTCGATAAGGGCCCAAGTGTGGAACCGCACCAAAGGCAGTGGATATGTACAACTGGGCTACAGCCAAATCAAGGCCAATGGCTTGTTTTTGGAAGGAAGCACCGAAACCCTGGATTTGCACCGGGAGGTGAATGACCAGACATTGCAAATCTATGCGGAATATGGTCTTACTGATAAATGGACATTGAGTGCAGTATTGCCATATAAAATAGTTTCTACCAGTGAAGAGACCTTCCCCAGCCTTTTTCAGGAAACTCTTCCCAAAGGAGAGTTGAGTGGTTTGGGGCAAATTCAGTTGGCAGCAGTGTATCAATTGATGCAAAAGAATGGCTTTGTTGTTTCGGCCAAAGGGCGACTGGAAGCCAATACGCCGGCCGAAATGAAACGGATCGATCGCACCGGCACGGATAGCTGGGGCTTAGGGGGCTGGATACAGAGCGGCTATGGAGGCAAATATCTTTTTGCTTCTGCGCAGGCGGGCGTTAATCTACGCAGCAATGACTACAGCCATCAGTTTGTGGGCCAATTAGAAGGCGGGGCTCATTTCAAGCAAAGGCTTTTTTTTATCACCACGCTCGAGATTTTACAGTCTTTTGAAAACGGGACTTTTCAGGATGGCAACGCCCTCCAAACGGGCTTATACGTGCGAGAACAGGAATATATAGCTTTTCAAATCAAGCTGGGAGGCTATCCCTTGCCGGGTTTAGGGCTTTGGCTGGCTACGGGGGGGCTTTCAGCGGCAACCAGGTGGCCAAAGCCCGGGCCCTTACATTTAACCTCAGCTATCAGTGGGAAAAGAAATAGCCGCAAATCACCGGGGAATGCCCAACACCAGGTTGGGGTCGGGGCATAAATTTAAGTAAAACGCTCTTTCCTGGCGGTGGGCTACGCCAGGGAAGTCGCCTTCGTGCCCCTGCATATCCCGGATTATTTGAAAATGCAAATGCGGGGTCCATTGTCCGTTTTCGGTTTCGGGGCCTATTTCACCAATTTTTTGTCCCTTCGCTATTTTTTGGCCAGGAGAAATATCCCGTAAAGAAGCCCGGCTTAGATGTCCGTAGAGCGTAAAAAAAGAGGTTTCTTCCAGTTGGTGTTCCAGAATGAGGGTAGGGCCATAATCGCCAAAATTTGCATTGTCCCGAAAACTATGCACCCGGGCCTCCAGGGGAGAAAACACGGGGCTTAGGGCTGGCATCCAGATATCAACGCCCACATGAATAGAGCGTGCCCCAAGAGGAGATTGAAAAACCGGGCTTTTTTGATACACGGCCCGGTCTTCGTCATATCCACCCACCCCGGCCCGGCTCCGGCGGCGGCAATCTGACCAAAGACATAGGCATTCATTTCGGCAATATTGCCCAAATCAAACTTGTCCAATTCGGTGTTTTGGGCTGAAAAATCGAGCCAAAGCCAGTTTTGGGTGGCTTTTTCAACCGGCACTACCATCGCAAAGTGCGCCTGATGTTTCAAGAATAAGTCTCTTAAGTGGGAGCTCTCGGTCCTGGACAAGTTCATCAAGGTTGTAATTTATTTAAAACAGAAATGGGCAGGCCAGTAGCCTGGGCAATGGCCTCCGGAGAAAGCCCCTGATTCAAGAGGTTTTTCGCCACTGCGAGTATTGTTTCTTCGCTTTCTTTTCTTTCCTTCTCGAGGGCCTTTTTCTCTTTCTTTTCTTTCTTTTTCGAGGGCTTTTTCTTTATCCTTTCTTTCCTTTTCGAGGGCCTTTTCTTTTTCTTCTCTTTCCTTTTCGCGCGCCTCTTCAATTTTCTTTTGAGTATCTCGCATTATCAAATCCTGGTACTCGAGAACAAACTCTTCGTACTCCACCAGGCGCAGTTGTTCTTCGGAATAGCCCGAAATGTCAAGCTCAGAAAAGGCTTCGTTCACCGGAGGGGTGCACAGTTGTTCTTTAATGCGCTGGGCAATTTCCGGGTCTTGCACAACATCCAACAACATCCATTCTTCTATTTTTTCAATCATTCTTTGCTTAAGGCTTTCATAATCCAGATTAACCGGATAAAGGGCTTTGATTTTCCATTCAAACTGCCAGTCAGAGTCGGTTTCCGTGCTGCAAAGGGTGATGGTTTCGGTCAGCGAAGTATGGGGCGGTTTGAGGTCAAAAAACCAGCAAACGCTATAACAAGCCACAACCTCTGCGTAGTTATCTCCGGGCTCAAACTGGCTGGAAAAATTGCGGCATTGATAATCCAGGAACCGGGGAATGGCTTTTAAATTGCTGCCTTTTTGAATTTCAATCAGGATTCGACGGCCTTCCTGGTCGATACAAAACACATCAATGACATCGTGTTTGATTTCGTTGAGCATCCTAGTGCGACCTTTGATAAAAAAATCACCTGGCTCAAGACTCACCTGGGTAATGGGCGATTTGAGGTCTTTTTCCAGCACCGTGTTCAGAAATGCCATCACGATAGTTGGTTTGCTGAACACCTGTTTAAAGAACAAATCATACCGAATACGTCCGTATCGTTTCATAAGGCTTATTTTGACATAAATTTACCTAATTTAGCCAAAAAAAGGGGCACCTGGCCCCTGGATATTTTTTTTTGCAGACAAGGCTTATTTTTTGTCCAGCAGCCCAAATACATCTTGCAAAAGCTTGGTGCTCCGGGCCGAGATGTCTTCCCGAATACGTTTTTCTTCTTCCGTTACTTTTAAAAACAGGCCATCTAAGGCTTTCTCGGTTACATAAGCCCCCAGGTCAGGATTGATAGGCTGGGCATCCTTCACCAATCTACCCGCAGCCGAATTGGCAAAATTGTTATAAGGTGTTACCAGCGCATTCCAGGCCTGGGTAGCCCCTACTTTGGAGAGCGAATTATTGATACGGGGGGCATAGGCCTGGGTGAGCCCGGCCAGGGTTTTATCTTTGAGGTATTGGGTAGCGGCATTTTGAGAGCCAAAGAGAATGTTGCGGGCATCCGTGATGCTCATCGATGTGATGGCATTTACAAAGATAGGTTTGGCTTCATTGGCGGCATCCTCGGCAGCGCGGTTCATTTTCAGGATGGCATCATTGATGAGCCTTTCCCCACCCGGCACATATTGCCGCATGATGCTTTCCACTTTCTGGGCTTCGGGGGGCATCAAAACCTTGATGAGGGCATTGCCAAAATACCCATCGGTTTTGATGAGTTGCTCTACGCCTTTGCTAATGCCCTGATTGAGAGCTTCTTTCAAGCCCGAGCCAATCTGGGCATCAGTAGGTCCGCTACTGCTTCCGCCGGTGGTGGAGATAGGCAATTGACTGAGGGCATCGCAAGACAAAAGGGCCAGGGTCAGCAAGAAAAGCAAAGGAAAAGAATGGATTTTCATTTTAGATGAGATTTAAATTAAAAAACCCCCTCATTGTTGAAAAGGGGGGACAGAATTACATACTTACAGCTTCTACTTTGATGATTTCGGGCACGGCCTTGATGACCGATTCCTCGATGCCTGCTTTGAGGGTCATGGCAGACATTGGGCAAGTACCACAAGAACCCAAGAGTTCAATCTTGAGCACCCCTTCCGGGCTGATTTCTAAAACACGTACATTGCCCCCGTCTGCGGCCAGGTAGGGGCGGATATTGTCCAGGGCTTTTTCAATTCGGATTTGCAATTCAGGCTCCATTTCCATTCTTTCCGGGATTAGTATAAAAGCGAGGATTTCGCTTTGTAAAAATACAAAAAAATTTTCTAAACCCGGATTTCTACCCTTTTAGTTTCATCAAAGTGGGCGTTGCGCAGGGCTACTTGGCGGGCCAGAGCCTCGGCCAGGGCTTTGAAGGCTTCCTGGGTCTGGGGGTCGGCACTGGCCACGGCCGGAATGCCCGCATCCCCGGCCTCGCGAATGCTTTGCACAAGGGGGATTTCTCCCAAAAAGGGCAAGACATTGTTGCGGGCAAAATCTCTGCCGCCATCTTTTCCAAAAATGTAGTACTTGTTGTGGGGCAATTCTTCGGGGGTAAATATGCCATGTTTTCTACAATGCCCAAAATGGGCACATTGATTTGGGGCATTCGAAACATGGCCACCCCTTTGAGGGCATCGGCCAGGGCTACTTTTTGGGGGGTGGTTACGATGACGGCCCCCGTAACGGGCACGGTTTGCACCAGGGTCAGGTGAATATCACTGGTGCCGGGTGGCAAATCAATAAGCAGATAGTCAAGCTCGCCCCAGGCCGTATCGCCAATAAACTGCTGCAGGGCTTTGCTGGCCATAGGCCCGCGCCAGGGTACTGCACTTTCGGCGGGGGAGAGAAAGCCCATAGAAATCAGTTTAATTCCAAAACGCTCCACTGGCAGAATCAAATTTCGGCCATTGATTTCTTTAACCTGCGGTTTTTCTTCTTCTACCCCAAACATCACCGGGATAGAAGGGCCAGTGATGTCGGCATCAATGAGTCCTACTTTGGCCCCGCTTTGGGCCAGGGCCAGGGCCAGGTTGGCCGCTACCGTTGATTTGCCAACCCCGCCTTTTCCGGAGGCAATGGCAATGATATTTTTCACTTCGGGCAAAAGGGGCGCATTGTTACGCAAAGAAGTTACCTGGGCCCTCATGTCTATCTCTATCTCTATGTTGGAGCCTAAGTCCCGATGCAGGGCTTCTTCGCAGCGTTGCCGGATGAGCTCTTTGAGGGGGCAGGCCGGGGTGGTCAGGACGATGGTGAAACGCACTTTGTCCTGCTATGCCAGGTCTTGCACCATATTCAGGCTGACCAAGTCTTGCTTCAGGTCGGGCTCTTCCACTGTTCCCAGCGCCGAGAGCACGGCTTCTCTTGTAATATTCATCTTTGTAAGATAGACAATTTTTAAGCAATAGAATTTACTATTGAGGCATAAACTCCCCGCAAAATAAAGGGTTTTGGAAGAGGCGCACAAATCTCATCTTGATGAGGCCTTGACCAGCAAATTTTTTTAACAAGCCCGGACTTTTTTTTCGTTACTTTGAAGCGTTTTGTCAATTTTGATTGTGGCCTCTTCCATTTTAAATTTATTTACCTGTAATGAAAGCAAATTTACCCCTTTTTGTAACAATGATTGGGCTTCTGGCCTTGCTTTGGCCACACGCTTTGATGGGCCAAAATGCCTCGGAATGGAAAAAAACACCCACCGGGCTTGAATACCTGCATATCCCCATGTCCGGTAATAAAAAAACAATTCAGCGGGGCGATTACGTAACCTTTCATGTATTGCTCAAGAATTACCGTGATTCAGTTTTGATGAACTCTTATGAGCGTGGCCCAATCCCGGATTTGAAGGTAGAAGCCCCCGACAATCCCGCCGATGTTTCCCAGATTTTCCCTTATCTAGCCGAAGGCGACAGTGTGGTGGTGAAAGTCAGTGTAGATTCATTGGCCAAGTACAGCCACCGGGCTATGCCTGATTTTACTCCGCCGGGCACATCCCTGATTTATCATCTTAAAATTTTAAAGGTAAAATCGGCCCTGGCCTTTGAGGAAGAGAAAAATGCTGCCGAAGCGGCCCAAAAGAACCAGGAAAAAGCCCAGATAGAAGAATATGCCCAAAAAAAACAGTGGAAGCCAGTGGTCTTGCCTTCCGGTCTGCAATATGTAGTGCTTCAGCCCGGTACAGGCCCACTGCCCAAAGCGGGTGAAAAAGTAGAAGTGCATTATGTGGGCAAATTACTCAATGAAAAAATATTTGACACCAGCCGCGAAGAGGTAGCCAAAGCCAATGGGCAATACAACCCCAACCGACCCTACGGACCTTTTTCTTTTACCCTGGGCCGGCAGGAGGTCATTGCGGGCTGGGACGAAGGGCTGGCCCAATTGCCCGTTGGAACCAAAGCCGTTTTGTTAATACCCTCGGCCCTGGGCTATGGCGCAAGAGGAGCCGGACGAGATATTCCGCCTTACAGCGTCTTGGTTTTTGAGGTAGAACTGGTGAGCGTTAAGCCGGCTCAGCCTTGAAAAACCAACACGGATTTTGTAAAGTCATTTCGGTTTTTGCCCTGACTAGTTCTGACCTTGTCCGGGCTTGTTTTGCAGTCTAAATCAAAACCTAAAAATCTTATTTTATATGAAAAATGTCTTGCTTCTAATTGTTCTGAATCTGGCTTTGCTCCACATTTCTTGCCAAAAAGAAACCAAGTCCTCGGAAAATAACACTCAGAAAACTGAAAGTGAAGAAGGGAAGGAACGTGCTGAAAGCAAAAAAGAAAGCCGTGCGGAGGGCGAAGCCTTTACCCGCAAAAAGCTCAAGGATTCAAAAGACCTGGTGCTGGGAGCCTGGCAATTAGAAAGTGTGGAAGGGGCAGAGCTCACCGATACCGAAAAATCCATTACCATTGAGTTTGCCAAAGACGGTAAGTTTGTCCAAAAAGCGGGTGAGATGAGCCGCAAAGGCTCCTATGAAGTAAGCGATGATGGCAAAACCATTACCCTGAAGCCCGAGGAAGCTCCCGAAGAAAAAATGAACGAAGTAGAGGTGAAAAACGGCAAAATGACTTTCAAGGACGGCGATCGCGCCAGTGTGATTACTCTGAAAAAGAAATAAGCCAATTTTTTAATAAAAAATATTCCGGCCCGGGGCAAAGATAAATCCCGATTTAATTCCTAAATTGCCCGCAAATTTAAAATCTAAACTCGAGCCCTTAAACCCTGTTCCGTATGAAAAATGTATTTCTGATGATGCTTGTTTTGAGCGTGGCTTTGTTTACCACTGCTTGCAAAAAAGACCCTAAGACCCTCATGGTTGGGACTTGGCAAATGGAAAGCGTAGAGGGTGAAGAACTCTCCGACACCGAAAAATCCATCAGCATTGAGTTTACCAAAGATGGTAAATTTGAGCAAAAAGCGGGTGAAATGAGCCGCAAAGGCACTTTCGAGGTGAGCAAAGATGGCAAAACCATTACCCTGAAGCCCGAAGAAGGAAAAGAAGAGAAAATGAATGCCGTTGAAGTAAAAGATGGCAAAATGACTTTCAAAGACGGCGAACGCTCAGAAAAAATCACTTTGAAGAAAAAGTAATTTAGCGTCAGTTTTTTTTCTTACCCCGGTATGATAACTTAGTCGGGGTATTTTTGCCCTTTGTTTTCCCAGATTTGGCAGTGTTGGTAGCTTGGCTTATTTTTAAACATATTTTTTCCTAGATGCTACCATGGATTTAAAAGCCAAACCCTCATTTTTGCCTGACCCAGCCCAACGCGCCTCTTCCGACAAAATCCAGTATGTCTTTGAGCCAAGTCATTTGCAAAAATCAGAACCCCACTTTTATAAACCCGAAAGCCTCAAAAACGAGGAAATACTCATCAACCTGGGCCCTCAACACCCCTCTACCCACGGGGTACTGCGGCTGGAAGTCCTAACCGACGGAGAAGCAGTGGTAGAGGTCATGCCTCACCTGGGCTATCTGCATCGTTGCTTCGAAAAACACGCCGAAAGCCTACCTTTCAATCAGATTATTCCTTATGTGGACCGACTGGACTATGTGGCGGCCATGAACTCCGAGCACGCCTACGCCCTGGGAGTGGAAAAAATGCTGGGCCTCACCGCGCAAATTCCCAAGAGAGTGGAATTTATCCGGGTACTGGTGGCCGAAATGAACCGTCTGGCTTCTCATTTTGTGGCCTTAGGGACTTATGGGGTGGACATTGGGGCTTTTACCCCTTTTCTCTGGATGATGCGAGACCGGGAGCATATCCTGCGCCTGCTCGAGTGGGCCTCCGGGGCTAGAATGCTCTACAATTATATCTGGATTGGCGGACTCTTTTATGATTTGCCGGTTGGCTTTGAAACCCGGGCCCAGGATTTTTGCCAATATCTCCGCCCCAAGCTGCTTGAAACACAAGAACTGCTTATCGAGAATAAGATTTTTATCCAACGCACCGCCAATGTAGGGGTACTTCCCCTCGAGCTGGCGGTTAACTACGGTGTTACAGGCCCTATGCTCCGCGCTTCTGGCCTTCGGTACGACCTTCGCCGGGTGGATGCTTATTCGGTCTATCCCGAGCTGGACTTTGAAATTCCGATAGGAAAGGGCGAAATGGGCACCACAGGGGATTGCTGGGACCGTACCTGGGTACGCCTGGCCGAGTGCTTTGAATCGGTACATATCATAGAACAGTGTCTCCAGCGCCTCAACACTGACCAAAAACGTACCCGTGACTTTGACCCGCAAGCCCTTCTGCCCAAAAAATTCGTCCCAAAGCCCAGGATTTTTACATCCGGGCCGAAAACCCCAAAGGCGAGTTGGGCTTTTTCTTTCGCACCGACGGACGCAATGACGTACCTTTTCGTTGCAAGGCCCGCTCTTGCTGCTTTGCCAATTTGTCCGTTTTACCCGAAATCAGCCGGGGAAGCCTAATCGCTGACCTCATCGCCATCGTGGGCTCGATTGATTTTGTGATGGGAGAAGTGGACCGGTAGGCTGCAATGAAATGAGCAGACGGCACAATGGATAGGGGAGAACGGTTTTAAAGAATATTCCCCCCAAAAAAATTGGAGCAAACCTAGGTTTTCAGACCTTTAGAAAAAGCGGATTATGAAAGAAAAATTATTGTTTTTTGAATGGAGCGGTGCGCCCTTTTGCCGAAACTTTCCTTCAGCTCAATGAACTGGGGCTTTTGCGGGGTTTTGGGGTCTTTGATTATCTGCGCACCTACCAGGGAGTGGCACTACACCTAGAAGCCCACCTCCGCCGTCTGGCCAATTCGGTGCGTTTCTTACACCTCGATTGGGAATGGAGCCACTCACAACTGGCCGACATCCTGGATGAACTGCTTTATCTGCGTGCCAATCGCGAAGCCGATGTAGCTTTTCGACTGCTCATAACCGGGGGATATAGCGACAATGGGACTGATTTTCAGTCGCCTAATTTTTTTATTACTACCGAAACCCTGGCCGAAATACCTGCTTATTACTACACGGAAGGCACAAAAGTCATCTTGTACGAGTACCAGCGCCAGTTTCCCCGTATCAAAACCACTAACTACCTCAGCAGTTACTTGGTAAGACCAGCACTACAAGCCCAAAAAGCCCAGGATGTGCTCTATCATCAAAACGGCCAGATAAGCGAGTGTTCGCGAAGCAATTTTTTTATATTTAAAGGTGATACTTTGATTACTCCCTCCGAAGGTGTACTGGAAGGCATTACCCGCCAAACGGTACTTCGCCTGGCCGAAGCCCGGTTCAAGGTCGAGGTGCGGCCTCTGGGGATAGAAGAACTGGCCGAAGCCGACGAGGCTTTTAAGACAGGCACACGCGCCGAAATAATGCCCATCGTGCAGGTAGGTGCTCAGCGTATCGGTAAGGGCAGGGTAGGGGCCAAAACCCAGGCCCTGCGGCACGATTTTTTTGAATATCACAATCACCATTTGCTGGCCTAGTTTGGCCTGCAATGGCTTACAACGGGCAGGCGCGATTGGCATTTTCAAAAAATACGGGAGGGCTATATACAAAGACAAAAAAAAGCATTATTTTTAGGGTTGATAACAACTAAGGTGTATTGCGCTTAATTTCAAGTTTTAATCACGCAAATCTATGTTCCTAAATTTGTTAAAAGGCGAAGAAAAGGCAGCTTTTCTAACCCTGGCCCGCCGGGTAATTTCAGCGGATAGCGACATTGCGCAAAAAGAGATGACCTTGCTAGACTCTATGAAAAGAGAAATGGAGTTGGAAGATGAACTCGAGCTCAAAATGGCCGAAGGTACGATTGAGCAGCTTTGTGCGGTTTTTTCTTCCAGCAAATCAAAAGTATCTGCTTTGATGGAGCTAATTGGGATAGGCTTTGTTGACGGAAAATTTGTCCATGAAGAACAAGAGGTAATCTTTGAGATTGCCCGCCACATGGGCATCAGCAAAGAAGAAACTACTATGTACATTGACTGGGCTCGCCGGGTATATGTTAATTAGCCAAGAAAAGCAAAATATTCAAAGGTGGGACAGTTGGCAAAACTGCCCCACTTTTTGCTCCAGCCATTCGCCTTGCCGCAAGCCTTTTAGCCAGGTTTGAGGAATGGCCTCATACCCAAATTTAGCCCCCAACAATGCCCCGGCCAAGGCCGCGTTCCCATCCGCGTCGCCGCCCTCATGTATGATTTTGAAAATACCCGCTTCAAAACTGGACGCATACCTTAAGGCCCAAAAAGCCGCTCCAAGTGCTTTATAAACTTGCTTGGCTTGCCGGGGCTCGTCCAGTCGCAAGATGCTCAAATCAGGCTGCAAATGAGGAAAAGCGGCCGGGGCGTGGTGCAAACGGCCCGAAACCGATACATACCAATCGCTGTGCGGGCGATTTACTAAAAAATGCCCGATATCTGCATCATAGCTCTGCGATGCCTCCACGAGATACGCAAAGAAAAGAGGTGAAAGGGTCTTGCCCGCTATTAGTTGGCTCATCACCAGCGATACCACCACACTGCTTCCCACACAAACGGGGTGGTAATGAGTGAGGCGGCACACTTTTTCGGCATTTTGGCGCACCGCGGCCTGGTTTTCCGGTTGCCATAGGCCTAATACAGCCGCTCGCAAGAGCACTTCATTGCCCAGGCTTATTTGGGGTGCCTGCTGCCAAATCTCACGAGCCACGCCCGCCGGATGCGATAAAAAAGCCGGATGATGGATGACTTGAAAGTCGGTGAGCCCGATGCCACAGCCATCATTACAGGCCCAGTCGTAGAGGCGGGTCGCAATATTGTAAGAATTGACTTTTTTTTGCACCAAAAGGCTTTCCAGTACACACAAGGCCATCGCCGTATCTTCGGTCCATTGGCCCGGAAGCCAGCGGGCCCGGTGTCCATCGCGTACGATTTGCCCATGATGATGCAAGCCCTGGGGATAATGGTGTCGAATCAGGGCTTTTGACATGTATTCCGTGCCCAGCCCCAGCGAATCGCCTACGGCCAGCCCCATAATGGCTCCTTTTATTCGGCTTTCCAGGCCCGGTTGCTTGCTATTTGTTGGCATATATCGCTTTTATTTTTTGGATAAGGTCGCCTGAGTGAAGATAAGCAAAGATGTTGGAAAAAACAGACAAAAAATACCCAAGATGCTTCTTACATCTTTTTGGCGGGCGGCTCCCCCAGCACATGCTTATGGGAAAAAACGCTTGTTTTGGCAATTAAGCTCCGAAGAAAGCCCTTCAACGCTTGAATGCAAGGGCTTAGCAAACGATTTTTTGGCAATAAGGTCAAAACAAATGTATATTTGAAGAAAAACTCCGGCATGATCGGCAACATTCTGGCCAAAATCTTTGCAGGCTCGGCGGTGGGCTATATTACCAATTATCTCGCCATTCAAATGCTTTTTCAGGAATACCTGAAAATCAAAACCCATCGGTGGACATTTAGCCTGGGGGGGGTCATAGTCAAGGAAAGGGCGGAGTTTGAAAGCCAGATTTCGCGCCTCGTGGAGAGCGATGTCATCCACCACCGGGCAGTGGAGGCAGAACTGCGCCAGGAACCCTTCCTGCAAGCCCTTCAAAATATCTTACAAGAGATTTTTGCCCGTCAACTGCCCCAAAGCATGGCCGCCGACCTAAGTCTGGCCCAAATACCCCAAATAGACCGGAGCCTGGAAGCCCTAAAATCGCGCTTTGCCCAAACCCTCGATGCCCAGGCCCCCCATTTACTCCCCAACTGGCTGGCCCACTTCCAAGTGGCAGATATATGCCCGGCGGCGCAAACCCGGCAAATTGCCCATAATCTTGCCCAACTGGCCAAAAATCTCCATCTTGAAGGCCCTACCGCGCCATATTGGGCGGCACTTCTCCAAGCCCTCTGCCATCAGCCCCTGGCCGCCTGGGTTCTGCCCGATGTGCAACAGACCCTGGCTAAGAATCTGAAAGCCCCTTTTCAGGAGGTGCATAATTTTTTAAAATACAATTATGAATATCCTATCACCGAGCAACTCCGACATTTGGAACAGACTTTTGCCCTCGAGGACCTGGCCCAAGACCTGCCGCTCACCTGGCCACCCGGCCCGTGCAAAGCTTTCTTCGGGAAG
>JAAUUB010000149.1 GCA_012031215.1 Microscillaceae bacterium
CGGGGGTGGGCCTGTTCCAGTTCGGCCAGGGGCACAAACTCATAAAAAATGCCGTAGTCCAGCAGCAGCAGCATATCCTCGCGCGAAAGCTCATCCTGAAGCCCAAAAAAGCCTTCGGAGGCATTGTAGGTTTCCATAAACCGTAAACTGGGGGCAATCTTTTGGAACCATTCCCGATAGGGAGTAAAGGCCACTGCTCCGTGAATAAACACCTCAAGATGCGGCCAGACTTCTTCAATATGCTGCTTGCCGGTTTCGTCCAGGATACGCTGGAGCAAAACGATGGTCCAGGTAGGTACGCCTAGCAGTGAAGTAACATTTTGGCGGGGGGTGAGGCGTAGCATGGCCTCAATTTTATCTTCCCAGCGCTCCAGCATCGCAATTTTGCGCGGCGGTGTGCGCAGCCATTGCGCCCAGCCCGGCAGGTTTTGCACCACCACCGCCGAAATATCCCCGGCATAAGTCCCCGGCTTTGCCTTCGGTTTTGTGAAAAGTGCCCCCGATAGACAGCCCTTTGCCGTGAAAAAAGCGGGTAGTAGGGTTATTTTTGACATACAGGGCAAGCATATCGCGCCCCCCCCGGAGATGAGAAGTTTGGAGGGAGTCGCGCGAGACAGGAATGAATTTACTGCGGGCATTGGTCGTTCCCGAAGATTTGGAAAACCATTTTATCCGCCCGGGCCACAAAACATTGGCCTCGCCCTGCATCATGCGTTCTATGTAAGGAAATAATTCCTCATAGCTCGATAAAGGCACATTTTGTCTAAAGTCTTCATAGCTCCGCATTTGCCCATACGCAAATTGCTTTCCCCATTCGGTTTGGCGGGCGGTTTGGCGAAGGGATTGCCACATTTTTCCTGCACCTCGTCTGGATGTTTCATAAAAAACTCCATTTGGGGGAGGCGGCGCGTGAGCAATTGGCGTATGAATTGGTCTAAAATTCTCATCTTGAAACAGGCATTCAAAGAAAACTTCCAAAATAGCCGATTTATGAAAAAAATGGGCACATTGGCCGACAAATCACGAATTTAAGTCCACATCTTCTTTTCTAAATTTTCGGTTAAGGGTATAATTATGGCCGAGATAGCCCGACATCACCGCGGGGTTTTCCACCAGCTCTCCGGGCTTACCGTGGGCAAAGAGGCCGCCTTCCTTCATCACATAGGCCCGGTCGGTAATAGAAAGAATGGCATCGGCATTGTGGTCGGTGATGAGAATGCCCAGGTTTTTGTGCCTCAGGTGATATACAATGCGTTGAATATCTTCTACGGCGAGGGGGTCAACCCCGGCAAAAGGCTCATCCAGAAGCAAAAACCGTGGTTTCATCGCCAGGGCCCGGGCTATTTCGGTACGTCGCCGTTCTCCGCCTGAAAGCACCCGGCCCAGGTTTTTGCGTCGGTCGGTAAGCTTAAATTCTTCCAGCAGTTCCTCGGTGCGTTCCAGTTGTTCTTTTTTTGGCAGGCCCACCATCTCCAATACCGCCCGAATATTGTCTTCTACGCTCAATTTTCGAAAACCGAAGGCTCCTGTGCCAGGTAACCCAGCCCTTTACGCGCCCGCCGATACATGGGCAATTGCGTGATTTCTTCATTATCCAGAAATATCTGGCCTTCATTAGGCTTTACCAAGCCCACACACATATAAAAGCTGGTGGTTTTGCCCGCTCCGTTTGGCCCCAGCAAGCCCACTATCTCCCCCTGGGCTACATGAAAAGAGACATCCTTGACCACAAACCGGGTTTTGTATTTTTTAAACAGATTTTGGGCACGAAGCATAGCGCGCATTTTTTTGGTGAATGTGTTTGCTTTGATGAGCTTTCAAAATTAGGCATTTTTAACGCATCCCTTTATCCGGGCCAACTGCGATTGCCCGGTGTTTTGAAAGGCAGCCCGATGCCTGCTCTTAGCTTTCAGGCATAAAACCGTATGTCTTTGACCCTAAGTTGCAGATACATGCGGCCCTGATACAGATTTTCTTCAATGGTATAGCACAAATCTATCTTTTGGGCTTCTGCCAAGGGCTGGTAGTATTCCCCCATTCCGAAGCCAATGGCCCTAAAGGTATAGCTGCCATTCTGGGGTTTTACTTTAAAGCTCAGGTGTTTTTCGCGCAAAAGACGGGGTGATTCCGCCACTAATTGTTCCGTTACAAAGACAGGACGCATGTTTTTAGGGCCAAAAGGCGCAAATTGTTTCAAAACCCGGTAAAACTTATGGGTGATTTGGGCCAGCGATATTTTCAAATCTACTTCCTGTAGGGGGGCCAGTTGCTCTTCATGAATCATCTGTGCCACTATGTTTTCAAATCTTTCCCGAAAAGTTTCCAGGTTTTTGTGCTCCATCGTGAGGCCCGCGGCCTGCTGATGTCCCCCAAAGCGCAAAAGCAAATCGGCGCAAGACTCTATGGCCTGGTACAAATCAAAGCCCCCCGAAGAGCGCGCCGAGCCGACTAGTTTGCCATCTTCGTCCTGGGTGAGGATGATGGTGGGGCGATGGTAATATTCAATGCACCGCGAGGCCACTATGCCCAAAATTCCTTTGTGCCAGTCGGGTTTAAACAAAACGGTGGTAAAAGGAGACTGCCCATTTTGACGGTTGGCTGCAATCATTTCCAGGGCTTCCAGGGTAGAGATGCTGTCTAAGTCTTTGCGTTGGGTATTGACGGCATCTATGATGCCCGCAAAGTGTTCGGCTTTGACCTTGTCGTTTGAAATGAGCAATTCTACGGCTTCTTTGGCGTGCTGAAGCCGCCCTACGGCATTGATGCGGGGGCCAATATTGAAGACGAGGTTACGGATATTGAGCAAAATTTCATCGCTAAAGCCCGAAGCCGCAATGAGGGCCTTGAGCCCCGCCCGTGGCGTGTGATTGAGCTTCTGCAAGCCAAAATAGGCCAGAATACGATTCTCCCCAATGATTGGCACAATATCCGCAGCAATGCTGACCACCACCAGGTCCAGCAAATCGTGCAGCCGGGTGCCTTCAATGTGATTTTTTTCGCAAAAAGCCTGCATTAGTTTATATCCAATGCCACAGCCCGACAATTCTTTGAAAGGATAAGGGCATTGGGGCTGTTTTGGGTCGAGCACCGCATAGGCGGGTGGGAGTTCCTCCCCGGGCAGGTGGTGATCGCAAATAATGAAGTCTATTCCCTTAGAAGCCGCATAGACCACCATATCTACTGATTTGATGCCACAATCCAGGGCAATTATGAGGCTGAAGCCCTGACTTTGGGCCCAATCAATGGCCACTCGCGAAATGCCATAGCCTTCTTTCTGACGGTCGGGGATGTAATAATCCAGATAGGGATGATAGCCTTGCAAAAACCATAGACCAGGGCCACGGCCGTGGTTCCGTCCACATCATAATCGCCGTAAATGAGCACTTTTTCTTTTTGAACCATAGATTGCTCCAGGCGGGCAACGGCTTCGTGCATGCCTTTCATTAAAAAAGGGTCATGCAATTCTTCCAAACGAGGTCGAAAAAAAGAACGGGCTTCTTCATAGGTAAAAATATTGCGCTGACCCAACAGGGTCGCCAGGGTCTCATCCACCCGAATGGCTTCGGCCAGTTGCTTGATTTTGTGAGGCGGAGGCGAAGACTTATAAATCCATTTTTTTTTCCATAGATTTACAAATATAATGAAAAAAACGGGATTTTTTGGAAGACCGCGAATACTAAGTCCTTAGTAATCAAAAGCCTAGCAATTATATGTGGAAATCAATTCTTGATTTTTACCAAAAATATCGCGCTTATATCCAAGTAGATGCCTTTATGTACCTTTTTTGGTGCTTTTCCTGCTGCTGCTTATTTTGTTTTTTGGCTAAACACCCGACGGTAAACCGGCCGCCGATAGGCAAACTGGGCATACAAACAGGGTAAAGCAGATAGGTCAGCAGACCAAAAGGGGCGCGGTACTCGATGTCGTCGATGATGATTGCGCCCGTTTCTGTACCGACAATCCGATGACGGTGTTTCCAATATTTGAGAAAAAAGGGTAGCCGTATGCCCTCATCCACAAAAAAGATTTCCTCCGGGTGCTGGCCATCCTCTGTGATGTGGCTTTCCCAAACTTGAGAAAAAAGTAAAAAATTGAGCTTTATCTGCACAACATCGCCAGTTTTGCAGCCATCAAAGCGTAGAAGACGAACGGGCGGAAAAGGCGGATTGAGCCGGAGAAAAAGACTTTGGTCGAATCCGGCAAATACTGTTTCGGGAGATTGCTCTACCCGTGTTTGAATCACAATTTTCATTTCTGAGCAGGTTGAGCACTTTTACGTTTACTTCAGGAAGGGGCTTGGCTTCAAAACTTGATTTTGATTTCGGGCTGTTCCTTGGCCTTGCCAAACTCACTCATCTGGTATTGAATCCGCAGCGATTTATTCTCTTGCTTCAAGTCCAGGTCTTTTTGATTGGTACTTATTTTTTTGGGTTTGCTTTCAAACTCAAGGCGGGTTTCCAGGCGAAAGAGGTTTTGCATGCCTTGCATCATAGCCATTTGCATAGCTTCGGCCTCGTTTTCTTCCATCTCCGGGTTTTGGATGCGATAAATGAGTGTTTTGCCTTTTTGGGTAAAAAAGGGGAAAACAGGGGTCTCGGTCGGAGGTGCTGGCTCGGTGGCCTCGGTGTCATCCGGAGGGGTGCCCACATTCGAAGCCTCCGCCCATTTTTTGGGTGCCTAATTCTTGCAAGGCATCCACGCTCAGGCGGCTATAGGCTTGGTTGAGGGCTCCCAGGTTGTCAAAGTCAAAAGAAAAACGAATTTTCCCGGTTTTCTCCATCGAGAAATCAAAGTTCTTCACACCAGGAAGGCCCATATTGTCAAAATCATTCTGGGGCATTTCCTGTTCAAAAGGATTTTGCAAAGTGCTGTCGTTGGGGTTGAGGGCAGCCATCATGCCCATCATGGGGCTGAGGTCAATAGTACGAACCGCCCGACCCGAAAAATCGCGTTTAAAATAAATTTCTTCGCTGATACTACAAGCCGAGAGGCTAAAAAGGGCGATGGCTCCCAGGCTCCGCCACCAGTCTTGTTTATGGGTAAATAGCCGCATACTTTACATTCGTTGTGAGGTCTAAAATTAAATCAATCCGGGCGTATGACCAAAATTTTTGCACAAAATACTGATTTTCAAACATTTTTAACCTAATAGAAAGAAAGGTTTAAAGAACTATGCCCCGGTTGTTTCGTTACAATAGGCAGTCCTTTTTGTTTTAAAGGCTAATGTTTTGTTGTGCTTTGGGAAGTAGTTTACCTCCCAAAGCATTTTTTTTGAAGCGAATTTCTCTTAAAATTGCCCTAAAATTTTGTTTTCACCTTTTCTTGAAGGACTATGCTTGCTTGGGAAGATTTTGAAAAAGTAGAGATGCGGGTAGGCACTATCACGGAAGCCCGCCCATTTCCGGAGGCCCGCCGCCCGGCTTATCAACTCTGGATTGACTTTGGCCCGGAGCTGGGTCTCAGGAAAAGCAGTGCCCAAATCACCGATTTATACCCCATCGCTACTTTAGTGGGCCGTCAGGTGGTGGCAGTGGTCAATTTTCCTCCCAAGCAAATCGCCCATTTTATGTCCGAATGTTTGGTGCTGGGCGTTGTGGGGCAAGCCGGAGGGGTAGTTTTGCTCCACCCGGACCAGCCGGTAGAGAATGGCCAGCGCATTGGCTAAAAAAGTCGTTTCTTCAAACGGCCATTTAGCCGATGTTTTCACTCGTAATTTTTTCCTCTTTGAGAATTTCTTCCACTTCACGGAGGTCTATTTTGTTCAACACCTCTTCCTCATCTATCAGATCCTCGGGCACGGCAAAACGGTCTAAACGAAAGTACTGGTAGGGCGCAAGGTCATCATTATTGATTTCGGACAGTTTGCAGCCATAAATGCCCCCCTGAGCCAATAGCTTATCAATCTGAATGATATGATATATATTGCCCTCCTTAATCCAACGGGTGGTAGGGACTTCATTGGGGCGGTCTTTGTCGTTGATGCAAATCACTCGGATATTCATAAGTAATCCTTAAAAAATGGATAATTCAAAAAATTGATGGCCGGCAAATCCTTAACACTTTAATAATCAGTAATTTAAACCGTATTTTTGTAAGTAATGTATCAAAACCTGACGCACATCATTGGGCACGCCGAGTGTGCGCTGTGTGTCTAATTCTTGGCTGGGAACAGCCTGCAAAAATTCTAGGTTTTTTTCTTTGCCCTCGGCCACAAAAGCGGGCAAAACCACCTTATAGATTTTTCTAGGCGCAATTTTCTGGTTCATTAAATACCATTTACCCCGCTTTTTTTCGGGAAAAGGCCATATCTGTAGATATCCCCCCTGGCCGTGGTTGGTCTCAAGGCCAGTATTGAGCAATTGGGTCAAGATGTCCCCGGAGCAATCCATTTGGTGCAAAGCCCCTCCATAGGGCAAGATGCGCAAAATATCGGTTTGGGTGATGGTTCCGGTAAGTTGGTCATCAATCCGAATGGAGCCACTGTTGAGCAAGCCCAAGTCAGCACTTGAACCAGCCGCTTGTGAAGCTTTTGCGATTATTTGCCCTAAAAGTGTGGGTTGGTAGCGAATGGTGCTTTCCCGTCCATCCAAGTTGTTCTCGATTTGGATGACTGCTGCTTTTGGCTGGTAGCCTAGGGCCAGCATACTCTTTTCAGCAATTTGTTCCCATTTATCCACCACTTCTTGCACCAGTGGGTGCGCCTGCCAGTGGGCATCTATGGGCGCAAGGGTGGATTGTAAGGTGAAGGATTGGCGGTTTGCCTCGCGATAAAAACGGTGCACAAATACGGTTTTGGCATTGGCATCGGCTTTAGTGATTAGCACATTCCCCACTGTTTTGCGCATGTTGACGTGGTCATGTCCTCCCATAATAAGGGGCAACTGGGGCATTTGCTGGGCCAGCTTTTCATCGTCCGCAATGTCTTGATGGCTAATAAGTAAGACATAAGCTGCTTTTTCCTTTGCCTGTTGGTAGTCTTGTTTTAGTTTTTCCCAGGCGGCGGGGTCATATTCTACATATTTGGCCCGGTTGAAGGGCAGGGTGTAGGCCAGGAAAGCCAGGTGAAGGGTATCGCCATTAGGGCGTGGAAGCGCGTGAATCACATAATCGGCCAGGGGTTCCGGGCCTTTGGGTGTGTTTTTATGAAAGACTTGAATTCCGGTGGATGTTTTTCGCCGGACATTGCCCCCAAGCCAGGTAAAAGTAGAAGCATCCAAAGCCGCTTGTAGTGCTTCTTCGGCATAATCAAATTCGTGATTGCCAAAAGCCACGTAATCTACTCCCAGGGCATTCATTACTTCTACCATTTGGCGGCCCCGAATGGCTTGTCCGGTCTCATCTTTGAGGGTTCCAATGAGCGAAGGGCTGATAAAATCACCGGCCAGAACAGTAATCACGTGGGGGCATTCCCGCCGGAGGCTGTCGCGCAAGCTGGCCACCCGGGCCAAGCCGCCGCTTTTTCCCCCTTCCAATGTCCCTATTTCATACACATCATTGAGTTGTAAAATAATGAATTCGGGTTTTTCGGGGCTTGTTTGGGCCGAGGCGGTCCAAATTCCCAATCCCAGCCAAAGGCCAATCAGCGGAATGACAAATCTAAACTGCATTTTGCTTGTTCAATTTTTTTGTGGTGAAATGTTGGGCTGCCGCGCGTGGCCTCCATTAGGCTTTTAGAGAGGCAATTAGCGGAAAGCCGCTATGCATAAATTACCCAACCGCTAAAAAGGTTTACTCCGGGTGCATTTACCTTTATCAGGATTGCTTTCGGATGGGAACACTAAGACGGATTTGGTCCCAGATGAGTTGCAAATCTACTCCCTGTTCGGTGGGTAAAAACTGGATTGTAAACTGCTCTACTGGTTGCGGCAAAGCTTCGGGGCTGGCATTGGTGCGCAAAATATCGTACTCAGGTTTGTAATTGAATGCCCCCCATTGCTTCACTGTTTTGTTCAAGATAATGACCCATTGCTCTGGGCCAGGAATGGTAAATAAGGTATAACGGCCCGCCGGAAGCGATTGCCCGCCAAACTGTACCGGGCCGGAAAAGCTGATTTCGGTAGCTTCATTGGCCCCGGTGCGCCAAACTTCTCCGTAGGGAACCAGGCCTCCAAATATTTTACGCCCCTTTTTGTAGGGCCGGCAATAAGAAAGCATCAATTTAAAATCTCCTTTTTCAAACTGAATGGTTTCACTAGGGCTGAAAGAACGTGTGTAGCGCCGCATACCATAGAGCGTCGCCAGCACCAGTACAATCAACAAGCTTATAATGAGTAAAAATTTTTTCATACGTTTAGGAAAATCTATGCCTTAAATTTTGATACCTAACTTCGTGCTTTTGGCTTGGCGCAGAAAGCACACAAAGACCGCGCCTCGTAAATGATGGCTAAAATAACTTCATTTATTCTCAAATTCAAATCCTTGCGGTGAAGGGAATCCTTGCGGTGGCGGCAATAAAAAATTTCTTTTCCCGAACAAAACCTGTATCTTAGAGAAAAAAAAGGACATTGCACGTTTTTCATTGTAAATCATTCTTCATCACGAGTTTTGCTTGTTCCAACGGATTTCAAAATTCAAGTAAATCGCCCGCATGAATGGGTAGAGTGTTTGGCGGAGGGATTCAATGTTCCTCTCCTGGGCGACACGATTGAACTGCCCGCTTCGCTGGGTTGGGGCCAGATATGCCGCTACAGGTTGGGCGAAGATATTATCCTGATAACCAAGCAATTACAATTAAGCAAGCCCGTAATTATCAGCAAGACGGCCTGGCCAAATTCACCCGTACAACCCATTATTTTTCATCATTCAGACAGTGGCATTCGGCAATCAGTAAATGGAGAATCCAGGCTCTTGGGCCGCCATACCCCACATAGCATTATCATCCCCTCCCATTCAGTTCCGGCCCAGGTGTATATTCCGGCCCTGGTACCCGTTCGGGTGATGTGTATCACGGTTCACCGCAACTGGCTCCAGGAATTTTATTCACAAACCGAGGCCACGTCTCCGGGTCTGACAAGGGGCCTTCTCAATACTGATAATTTCTATTTTTACGAAAGCCTTACTCCGCCCATGTTTGCCATTATGGATGAAATTCTGCGGGCCAATTATCCATCTCCCTTGTTAAAAGTATATCTCCAGGGCAAAGTGCTTGAGCTTTTGGCTTTATTGCTGCAAAAGCTTGCCCAACAAGCCCATTCCAAAAAGCCTCACAGGCTTCAGCTTCGTGAAATTGAAAAAGTGATTCAGGGGGAAAAACTTATTCGCCAAAACCTCAGCCGCCCGCTTACTATTCCTATGTTGGCCCGTCAGGTAGCCCTAAGCGAAAGCAAACTAAAATCTGCATTTAAGCAGGTATTTGGCCAAAGTATCTACCAGTATATCCAACACTGTAGAATGGAAGAAGCCAAAACGATGCTTGAATCGCGTCGTTATAATGTAAGTGAGGTGGGGCTTTTGCTTGGGTACACCAACCTGGCCCATTTTGCCAAGGCTTTCCGAAAACAATACCAGGTCTTACCCGGTGCTTATCTCAGCCAACTCAAAAAAGCTTAAGTTTCAAACAATTTCCGGCCTTCCTTCCTTTTAAATAAGTCTTTTTGGGCTAGAATATCACCCACTTGGAGTAGTGCACATTCCTGAAAGGGTTTATTTTTGAGACTTCTCAAAGGCCAAGGCAAAGTGCCTGTGACAATTCCTAAGTTTCTGATTTATAGTAAATTATAAAACTCACCTCTTGCCGCTGAATTTATGAAAATGCGTCAGATTTCCATTATTGTTGCCATTCTACTATTGGGAGGAGCCATTGTTGCCAGTCGGTTCATTGGCCGCAAACCGGAAGAAAAAGCACCGGAAGCCCCTCAAAAACCCATTCGCCAGATTAGGACCCTGGAAGTGAAAAACCAAACCTTGGCTGCGCCCATTCGCATCTCGGGCAAGCTAGTGGCTCCCGACAAGGTAGAATTATTTGCCGAAGTTTCCGGTCTTCTATTGCCCTCCAATCCGGCTTTCAAGGAAGGCAATGTCTTCCCGGCTGGGGCCGCGCTTTTACGAATTGACAGCGAAGAGCTACGCCTGAACCTGCAAGCCCAAAAAAGCAGCCTGCTCAATGCCATCACCCGTCTTTTGCCCGATATGAAGCTGGACTATCCCCAGGATTTTGAGCATTGGGAAAAATACGTCTTGGGTTTTGATATTCGCCAAGCACTTTCTCCATTACCTACCCCCAGCCACGATAAATTGCGCTATTTTATCATCAGCAATAACCTCTATAACCAATACTACACCATTAAAAGTCAGGAAAATCGCCTGCAAAAATATACCATTGCTGCTCCTTTTAGTGGGGTGGTTACAGAGGCAAATATCAATCCTGGTTCACTGGTGCGCATCGGGCAAAAGCTGGGTGAAATCATCAATAATTATGGTTTTGAGCTAGAAGCGGCCATCAGCCTCAAAGATGTGGATTTTGTGCGCGAAGGGGATGTGGTGCTGCTGCACTCTGAAGACATCCAGGGAGAATGGAAAGGCACCATCCGTCGCATTAGCCGCCGGATTGACCCACAAAACCAAAGCGTTACGCTTTATATCCAGGTCGGCGGCGAGCGACTTCGCGAAGGGATGTTTCTCCAAGGCGACCTCAAAGCCAATGAAGTACGGGATGTCTTTGCCATTCCCCGCGATTTGCTCCTGGACGAAAGCCGGGTATTTGTAGTAGAAAATAATCGCCTGCAAAAAAAGGAGGTTCAAGTGGTTCGCTTCACCAACAACCAGGTTTTGGTCAAGGGTTTAGCCAATGGCACCCAACTGGCCGCCCAATCCTCGCAGGAATTTTATAATGGCCTGGAAGTGAAGGTGATTCGCTAGTTCAAATTATATCTCTCAATCTGAAACACAATGCGCAGTATTATCCTGTTTTTTATCAAGTATCCTATCACGGGCAATTTGCTCATGTTCCTGATGCTGATTTTTGGGTATGTAGGGCTAAAAAATTTACGTTCTAATTTTTTCCCGGAAGAAACTGAAAAACTGGTACAGATTCAAGTAGTCTATCCAGGAGCCTCCCCCCAGGAAATAGAAGAAGGGGTAATCCTCAAAATTGAGGAAAACCTGCAAGGCATCACGGGACTGGAGCGGGTGAGTGCTGTTTCGCGTGAAAACCAAGGCAATGTAACGGCTGAGATGGTGCAAGGTTATGATATTGACCTTTTCTTGCAAGATGTCAAAAACGCCGTGGACCGAATCAACTCCTTTCCAGTAAATATGGAGCCGCCCGTTATTTTTAAGCAAGAAAATATCAATCTGGCCATCAATTTTGCCATCCGAGGCAATGCCGATTTAAAAACGCTCAAGGGCTTTGCCCGCAAAATAGAAGACGACCTACGGGCCGTCAATGGCATCTCTAAAATCAACCTAAGTGGTTTTCCCGAAGAAGAAATTGTGATTGCCTTTCGGGAGAATGACTTAAACGCCTACAATCTCACGTTTGACGAGGCCACCCAGGCCATTCAAAAAGCCAATATTGAAGTAACTGGGGGCACTATCAAAGCCCCCCGGGAAGAGTTCTTGGTGCGGGCCCGATACAAAAATTATTTTGCCAAAGAACTGGAAAATATCATCATTAAATCCAATGCCGAAGGATTGCTTATCCGGCTCAAAGATGTGGCCTCGGTGAGCGACCAATGGGCCGATGACCCTCAGCGCAGTTTTTTTGCCCAAGAACCGGCAGTGCTTATCTCAGTGAGCAATACAACCGAAGAGGACATCCTTTACATCACTGATTATGTCCGAAAATATGTCCAGGATTTCAACCAGCAAGAAGAAGTTTTGCAAAGCAATGTAATTGTGGATTTTTCCGAAACCCTTCAAGACCGGATAGATTTATTGGTAGAAAATGGCATCATCGGTGGCATCCTGGTGCTGGTGTTACTCTCCCTCTTTCTGAATATCCACCTTGCTTTCTGGGTCGCTTTCGGAATCCCAATTTCTTTTGCGGGCATGTTTTTGATTGGATTATTTGCCGGGCTAACTATCAATGTCATTTCACTCTTTGGGATGATTATCGTCATCGGGATTTTGGTAGATGATGGCATTGTCATCAGTGAAAACATTTATCAACACTATGAGCGGGGCAAGAGTGCCAACCAGGCGGCCATCGATGGCACCCTTGAGGTATTGCCCTCCGTATTCACCGCCGTAATGACAACAGTGATTGCTTTTTCGGCCTTCTTCTTTTTTACGGGGCGTATTGGCGATTTCTTTTCGGACATGGCTTTTGTAGTAATCACCACCCTTTTGGTATCGATAGTAGAAGGATTTTTAATATTACCGGCCCACGTAGCTCATTCGCGGGCATTGAAAGGAAATTTTAAAGAGAAAAAAATGACCCGCCTGGAACGCTTCCTAAATAATTTTATGGAAAGCCTGAAAAACAGACTGTATGCGCCCGCTTTGCGTTTTGCCATCCAAAACAAAGCCCTTACGCTGGCCTTTTCCATCGGTTTGTTTTTGCTGAGTATTTCCCTTATCCAAGGCGGCTTTGTTAAAACCACTTTCTTTCCCAATGTAGAACGCGACAATATCAATGTAAGCCTGGAAATGCCCTCCGGAACCCGCGAACACATCACCCAAAATGGGTGGACCACCTGGAAAAAAGCGCGATGCAGGTGAACGAAGAATTGAAAAAGACCC
>JAAUUB010000010.1 GCA_012031215.1 Microscillaceae bacterium
AAGCACCATTGGGGGCATGAGAAATTGACCACCTAAAGCTCAATGTTTCAATTTGCTTTGCACCTCACCTCGGCAAAGCAGAGCAATGGTTTAGCCAGCACCTACCATTGGCGACAGCACTTGAACCATTCAAAGCACCATTGTTCACGTGATAGATAGTGAGCCAATGATCATGAGCGAACGAATAAAAGGGGTAATTAAAAACCCGTGAGCTACTTTCGGTAAGGGGCGCAACTACTTTAAAGAGCGGTTCAGCGCATAAATGTTACCGAAGACGGGGCGGGGAGGGAGCGAAAGTACGCTTTATCTTCCCCGTACTGGAGCATTCCTAAGGCAATCATTGCAAAACGGTGAATCATACCTGAACCGCCGGGTTCATCGACAAGACTCCCGCTGCTGCCTATAAGCCAGGAATTGAGCCTTGAGCAGGCGTTCCGTTCGGACAGAAATTGAATAAAGCGCAACATGGGTGTAAAATTTTAATTAAATCCGCAAGTAGTGGCCAAACAGGAATGTTAGTCCTTTACGTTTATCCACGCCTTTACAACGGCAAATATAGGCAGAGGTTTGGCATATCTGCAAACTTTTTTTTAAAAAAATCAAAATACGCCGGAAATCTCACATCTAAACCTTTGCACCGTGAAAAAATAAGGCCCTTTCAAGGGAAAACCTGGGCCTGCCTCACCCAGGTACTAGATTCATATCCTGAGGCAGAACAACGTGCTCCCATAAAATTTTCCCGTTTTTGAGGTCTATCTCGGCGGCGTAGGGCAATTCACGGTATTGGGGGTATTGCTGGTTGAGGCGGTTCAAGGCAGTTTTCGCTAATTTTTTTTCTTTTTTAGGTTGTGCACAAAAATCAACAGTTTATCGCCCTGGCAATCTATCGTCCAATCATGGTAAGCAAGGCTATTCTCTCCGGTTATGGCCGAAAGCAGCAGCGAGGCCTGCATTTGTTCCTGATTTTTTTGCCAGCGCAGTTTTTGCGTTGATTTACTCAATACCAATAGTTTGCTTTGGGCCTCTGCTCCTATCTCGGTCTTGCCCCAGAGCACCAGGTATTCGTCATTGGCCAACAATACCTGAGGCGAAAACAGGCGCGGAATTTCCGCTTCAAAACTGGCTTCGGAAACAGTTTTTTCCCAGGGCGATTTTATCCGGGATTTGATTTCGGCGGGCAAAGCGGACATTTCCTCTACCCAACGGTATTGATAAGGCGTATTGCTCATTTTTGGCATCATTATCCTCATAGTACTGGGGGTTTCGCCATAGGCCACATGCTGCAGCTTTTCGCCCTCTTTGTGCAAATACCAGGTTTTTTCTGTTTCGGTGGGCTTGTCTCTTCTTTTAAAAATTTGCGCCTGCAAGTCTCCCTCCAGCAAGAGGCCTTCGGCGGGCTGGTACATAAATTGACGGCCCTCCCGGGTGGTGAGTTCCAGCCAAGGAAAGCGGGTGGACTTAATTTCACCCAAGCCTGCCCTGAGCACTTCAAATCTATCCCGTAGGATGTCTTTATTCTCTACTACCTCACCGGAGTAGATATCGCGGGCCTGAAAATTGGATGCATCGGGCAGGAAGACCATCCATTTTTCACCAGCTTGTTTGAACCAGGTGGGGTTTCGCCAATAAGAATAAAAGGGGTCTTCGGAAGTGGCCAGGCGGAGAGTTTTGCGCTTTTTACGGGTACTGGCCTCGTAGATGTCCAGTTGCAGTACTTTAATGGATTTTCCATTGCCCACTTCGTCCGTTTCCGAGATAATCCAAAAAACGCTTCCCCTCGTGCCCGTAGCCACTTTGGCCAGCACAAACACACTTGCCTCCTGAGTGAGCAAGGCTACGCTTTTACTTGGTTTGTCTCCTGGGACACTGAGGGAAGAAAAAAGACCATAGCCCGCAAAAAACACCAGCACCACCAACACAAGCAACACTCGGGCTCCATTTTTTTGGGCCGCAGTAGTCGTTTGGCCCGGACCCATATTTTTTTGAAAAGGCCGGTCATTTTGCAGGCGGGTAATGACCTGGGCGGCCCGGGTATTGCCAGGCTCAAGCTGTAGAGCCCTTTGTGCATATTCAAAAGCCTGTTTTTTAGCTTCTTCTTCCCGATTTTGATAATACATCGCCGCATTCACCTCGGCCGCCTTCACCAGTATCGCTACTTGTTGGGGGGCCACTACCAGCACCTGGGTATAGGCTTTGGCCGCCTCGAGCCAGTTTTGTAGTTGGGCAAAAGTATCGCCCCGCAGGGTATTATCGGCAATATATTGGTCTATTTCGCTTTCTGCCAGGCCCATTTCGCGGGCGATGGCGCGCAAATCAGCCTCAGTCAGGTTGGATTTGTCCCGGTTTTG
Source organism: Microscillaceae bacterium (assembly GCA_012031215.1). Taxonomy (GTDB): domain Bacteria; phylum Bacteroidota; class Bacteroidia; order Cytophagales; family Microscillaceae; genus JAAUUB01. The sequence continues at coordinate 2,349 of JAAUUB010000010.1, forward strand.
CTCCAGTTCGGCAATTTTCTCGAAGTAGGCTTTTATGAGTCGCTCGTCCATCTCATTCGTGTTGTGTCCAAAAATACCAGCATTTACTTGGCAAATACTGGGCATTAAATTAGGAAGAAAATGGAAAAATCCGTGCGGATTAAGTAATAAATTCTTCGCGGGTGAGGCGCAAGCGATAAATAATAAAGCCCAACCAAGCAGTGAAAAATACCAAGAATATCAACAAAAACCAAAGGTATTCAAAGGCTTCTCCGCCCTGGTTGCGGTTGACCATCCAGACCTTTACCAGCATTACGGTAAGAAATACATTGATGATGATGGCCAAGCTGTAAATCCAGGTCATCAGCACTTCCCGGAGTTGTTGGCGTAGCGCAGGTGTAGAGAGCCAGAAGGCTTTTTGTGGGATGGGCAGTCTTGCCAGAGGAACCCCGCGCAAAACTCGCACCAGCAAGGCCAGAAGCACATTGACCAAGACCAGGAAAATAGAAGGTACATAAAAATAGGTATGGTTATCAATGCTGAAAGCCCCTATATTGCCTGTGCTTTTATAAATCAACACGGGCGTGGTCATATCTGATAATTCGTAGTAGGACAAACTCAGCGCGAGCAAAAAAACCAGGATGGTAACATTTTTAAAAAAACGGACAACACGTCGCATCAGATTAATTGTTTTTTTACTTTACAAAGATAGAGAATATATTGTAGAAGTGGCTGGTTTGGCTAGGCTTGCTGATATTGCAAATGATGTAGCCTTTGATAAACCCCATTTTTGTTTTGCAGGAGTTCAAGGTGGGTTCCTTCCTCGATGATTTCTCCGTTTTTGAGTACCAAAATCTTATCTGCATCCTGAATGGTGCTGAGGCGGTGGGCAATCACCAGTGAGGTACGGTTTTGCATCAATTGATGCAAGGCATCTTGCACCAGGCGCTCCGATTCAGTATCGAGGGCCGAGGTAGCCTCATCTAAAAGCAAAATGGGTGGATTTTTGAGAATGGCCCGCGCAATGGTGAGGCGTTGTTTTTGCCCCCCGGAAAGCTTTACGCCCCGGTCGCCAATGATGGTTTGGTAGCCCTGTTCAGTTTGCAGGATAAAATCGTGGGCATTGGCAATGCGAGCCGCCTGCTCTACCTGGGCTGGGCTGGCTTGTTCGTTGGCAAAGGCGATGTTGTTAAAAATGGTATCATTAAATAAAATGGCCTCCTGGGTAACAATGCCAAGCTGCTGGCGCAAATCGCGCAGAGACAGGTCCTGAATCAGGCGCCCATCCAGCAATATTTCGCCCCGGTCGGCTTCATAAAACCGGGGGATGAGTTGCGCAATAGTTGATTTACCACTGCCTGTTTCGCCTACCAGGGCTACTTTTTGTCCTTTTTTTACCGTAAAAGAAATATCTTTTAAAATCCATTTTTCTTCGTAGCGAAACCACACATTCCGAAACGCAATCTGGTCTTCAAAAGAAGTCCAGGGCAAGGCCTGGGGTTTTTCTTTAATTTGTAAAGGGGTATCGATCACCTCAAACAAACGCTGGGCAGCCACCAAGCCCCTTTGCACCTGGCTCAGGGCATTGGATATAGACTTGATGGGCGTGATGACCTGCGAAAAAAGCACAATATACGTAATAAACTCCGCCGCCGTGAGGGAAGAATTTTCGGACAGGATAAGTTGCCCGCCATACAGTAAAATCCCTACTACCACCAGCACTCCGGCAAACTCGGAAAAAGGGGAAGCCAGTTCCCGCACCCGAATAATGTGAAAACTATGCCGGATATACTGGCGATTTTCACGACGAAATTTTTGCCGCACATAGTCGGTGGCATTATAGCCGGCAATGATGCGCAATGCGCCCAGCGATTCTTCCAGGATGCTGATAACCCGCCCAATGCTTTCTTGGCTGGCGGTGGCCGAACGACGCAGTCGCCGGCCCAAAATGGCGATAATTCCCCCCGCCACTGGCACCAAGACCAGGGTAAACAAGGTCATGGGCACCGAAATGGAAAACAAAGCCACAAAATAGACCAGCAGGGCAAAGGGGTCGCGCAAGAGCATATCGAGGCTAAACACAATGGCTCCTTCCACCTCCTGCACGTCCGAAGTAAAGCGAGAAAGTAAATCCCCTTTGCGCTGGCTTGAAAAATAGCCCAGGTGCAAAGAGGTTACTTTGTCAAAAAGATGCTCGCGGGCATTGCGCGACAACTGCAGGCGCAGCCAGTCTCGCATCAGCATAGAAAGATAGTAAAATAAGTTTTTGAAGAAAATAGAGACTATCAGCACCAGGCTCATAAACTGCAAAGCCCCCATTTTTCCATAATCCAGGACAATCTGGGCAAAAAACTGATTGAACCAGGCCAAGGCGGCTTCCAGGCTATAGGGGCTGCCTGCCAAGGGGCGGCTAAGGGCCTCAGAAGGGTCAACCGTATCAAACAAGACATTGAGCAGGGGGATAAGCAAGCCAAAATTGGCCAGGCCAAACAAGGTGCTCAAAAAGGCGAAGAGAAAAAAAGCGAGGGCATAGCCCCAAACCGGATGGGCCAGGCCCAGAATACGAAAAAATGTTTTCAAAGATGTATGGATAAATGGCCCGGGTTGGCCAAAGAAGCATTTTATGGCAAAACACGCAATAAATACAATTTCTTGGCTACCTTTGAGTGATGTCGTTTTGTTTTGGCTATTCAAAGTTAGGCTTAGCCCGGCTCAAAAGCAATTTTTCTGGCTCCTGTTCAAGGATTTGAGCGATAAAATGGCGAATGGAGACTTAAAAAAATGGATTGAGATATTTTAAAATTGTATGGCTTCTGAAACGATTGTGCGTGATGTGTATAATTTCCTCAAGGGATTCCCTCCTTTTGACTTGATGACCGAAGCCCAGATAAAAAGGCTGGCACAAGGGGTGAAGATGCAATATTATACCGAAGGCGAAAAGATATTTTCCCAGGGCGGAGAGCCCCTGGGGTATTTTTGTGTTGTGCACAAAGGCAGTGTTCAGATTGTGGAAGATAGCGAAGGGCAAAGCATTTTGATTGATAAATGCGATGAAGGTGATATTTTTGGCGTGAGGGCATCTATTGCCCACGACCGCTACATTGCCAATGCCATTGCTGAGGAAGAAACCCTGCTTTATACTATCCCGATGGATAAATTTCAGGAAATACTGGAAGAAAATCCGAAGGTAGCCCTTTTTCTGGCTTCTGGCTTTGCCTCCGGGGTTTCGGTAGTCAAAGGCGATGGCGAAGACAGTGTGCGCAATGTGCGCCGGTTTTTAGAAAAAAAGGAACATTTCTTCGAGCAAAGGATAGAAATTGATACCCTCAGCATTGACTCGAGCAAAAAAGTGATTGATTGCCGTCCTTCGCATACCATCCGCGAGGCGGCCAAGATTATGAGCATCTTTAATGTGGGTTCCATTCTTATTACGGACGAGCAAAAGCGCCCTTTGGGCATCATCACCGATTCTGATTTCCGACGAAAAGTGGTAGCCGTAGAAGAAATGATAAAAGACCAGCCTGTTACGGAAATCATGAGCCATCCGGTCAAAACCATCCCCCCGGATTTGTCGGTGGCCGAAGTGATGCTCAAAATGGTTAGCAACCGCCTTACCCACCTCGTAGTAACCGAAGACGGTACGCCCAGCAGCCCGGCCATCGGCATTGCTTCGCAGCGCGACATTCTGATTGCCCAAGGCAATAACCCTTCGGTATTGGCCAAGCAGATATTAAATGCCACGCAGGAGCGCCAACTGGCGCAGTTTCGGGAAAAAGCCGAATACCTCGTAGAGAGCTATCTTGAGCAAGAGGTAGGCGTGCCTTTTATTTCCAACATCATCACAGAAATCAATGATGTGCTGATTTTGAAAGCGACCCAGATGGCCGAAGCCAATTTGCTGCTCGAGGGCTATGCCAAGCCCCAGGCCAGCTATTGCTGGCTTTCGCTGGGGAGCGAAGGCCGTCGTGAGCAGCTCCTGCGTACTGACCAGGACAATGCCCTGATTTATGAAAATACCGGCTCCCGAAGAAGCAAAAGCAACGCAGGCCTATTACCTCGAGTTTGCCAAAAGGGTAACCAATACCCTGATTGCCTGTGGTTTTGTGAAGTGCCCCGCCGACATGATGGCCAGCAATCCGCAATGGTGCCAACCGGTAGCTGGCTGGCATCAGTATTTCCATCAGTGGATTACCCAGCCAGATAGCCGCGCCCTCATGAATACCACCATCTTTTTTGATTTCCGCCCGGTAGCTGGGCAAGAAGCCCTGGCCGATGACCTCAAGCAATACATCTTTGCAGAAATAGAAAAAAATGAGATTTTTTTGTCTTTTCTGGCCAAAAATGCGCTGCAAAATCCACCTCCGCTCAGTTTCTTCCGCTCTTTTATTGTTGAAAAGGGAGGCACACACAAAGACGAGTTTGACATCAAGGCGCGGGCCATGATGCCCCTCACGGATGCCGCCCGGGTGCTGGCCTATGAGTTTAAGCTCAAAAGCTATGGCAGCACTTTTGCCCGTTTTGAAGAGGTGGCCCGGCTGGATAAAAATTTGGCCCCTATTTGCGAATCGGCCGCCATGGCCTACGAAATATTGGTGCGTCAAAGAGCTATCCACGGATTAAAAAATAAAAATTCAGGCCGCTACATCAATCCCGACCATTTCAATAAACTGGAGCGACAAACCATTCGCAGTACTTTTAAAACCATAGAAAAACTGCAGCAAATCCTGGAAGTGCGCTATCGGCTCAACTTGCTGCGTTAGACCACAAGCCTTTCCTTCCGGGCCAGGGTTTTGCCAAAACTATGGGTGTTTAAGTCCATGCCCAAAATTAGTTTATATTAAAACCTGACAGGTTTTTTGTCAAAATATGATAATCAGCATATTAGACCTGTCAGGTTTCTATCAAATAATTAATTGCAGGTACTTAGGCCAGGGCAAACGCATCTTCTTCCGCCTCTGGGCTCGTTTCGCGATAGATGAGCCGAAGCAAGGCCTCGGCAAAGACCAAGGCATCCTCAAGCTCAATTCGGTTCATCAAAGCCATATCTTTATGAATCAATATTTTACCTTCTCGAAATTCCACACTGAAATCCCGGTTTTGCTCAAAAAAATCAATGGCCTCGGGGTCAAAAAACTGGCGAATTTCGGCTTCATTTCGCCCTTGCAATAGAAAATATTCCGAAAAAGCGGGGGCATGGGCAAAGTCAATATCAGAGTAGCCAATGGTTTGGAGCATTTTGGCCAGAAAACCTTCTTTATTAAGAGTGAAATCTGGCACTGCAATTTGTAAATCGCTTACCAACAGTATGGACATTTCCCGGCTTTGCTCACTCATTCTTAGGCCTCGGGAAAGAAAAAGGTCTGAAAACTCAATTTTCACGGGCCGCTCTCCCTCAGCCGGAACAAAGGTTTTGCTAAATTTATTTTCACGATACTTAATGTCATAGCCCAATGCAAAACTAAAGCCCTGGAGCTTATTGCCGTCGTAGGTTAGGTTTGGACGAAGACGCACATTATTGACCGCCGCCACCGCCAGCACATCCAACTGTCGCTCATTGTAAGGACTTGCTTTCTCAATAAGGGCTTTTTTGTGCTTATCAGGCAAGACCCGCGTAGCCAGGGGATGAGCCGAAATAGTTTTGTGGTCTTCAATTCCCTGAATCTCGATATTCCCCTCGGCGGTGTTGTAGTTGTAAGGATGATGATAGACCAATTCCATAAAGCTATGGTCCACCACCCTGCTTTTCGAGAAATCGAGATAGATTTGCCCTCCGGCGGGTATTTTGGCAATCTGTCGCTGGATACTCAGGTAATTTGAAGCCACCGCCGAACTCCGCACCATGATTTTGGTTCTTTGCTCATTAAACACCACTACTTTTACCTGTGCCACAAAAAGTTCGCGTGGCTTTACGCCCAGATACATAGAAACCACCAAAGAACATAGCCAGCCGCCAATTAAACCCAACAAAATGCCTCCGGCCAAAGCAATCAGCACCGTGAAACAAAATACAAAAAGTTGCTCCCGGCCAATCTGGTAAATGTCGCGCACTAGCTTGGGAGAAATCAGGCCATAACACCAATACACCAAAATAGCCGACAAGACTACCCAGGGCACATAGCTCAACATAAAAGTCCCAAAAAGCAAAAATAACAGGAGATAAAGCGCCCCAAAGACATGCGACCACCGGGTCTTGGCCCCGCTGTTAATGTTAGAAGCACTTTGTATCATAGAGGAAGACATCGGCATAGCCCCCAGCAAGCCACAAAGCAAATTGCCCAGGCCCAGGGCCATTAGTTCACGGTTGGGGTGGGTCTTGCGGCGGTAAAAGTCCAGCGATTCTACGGCTTTAATATTGAGCATGCTTTCCAAACTGCTAAACAAGGCCACCAGGGTCGCCACTTCAAAAGCTTCCCAAGAGTATAAGCGCAGAAAATCAGGCCAATACACCCAGGATTCCATTCCCGAGTCCGTATCCAGAAAAAAGCTTGCCCCTCCCTTGACTGGCAGGCGCAAATACCAGCTCATCAACACTCCTATAAACAATACAAATAGGGGTGCGGGCAAAATACTTTCGTAACGCTTGCGAATAGTAGTAGAAAAAAATAGGATAACCAAGCAAGCCACACTGATAAGCATCGCTTCTAAATGGGCATTGTAGAGCAAGTTCTGAGGAAAAGTCCAAATCAAGGTCAATGTATTGGCTTCGCCGGGCACTACCCCAATGAGATAATGCATCTGGCGCGCACAGATATCCAGGCCCATTGTGGCCAAAATACCGAATATCACCACATCTGGCACAATGTTCAGATAATTTCCCAGACGCAAAAGCCCCAACAAAAATTGGAAAACCCCGGCCAGCATCAGCACCGCCAGCCAAAGCCGGAGGCCGGTTTCGGAATAGCCACTGCCCAGATGATGAATTCCCCAGATGATAATAGGAATCAGGCCAATCGTGGGCATTTTGATAGCCATCGGTGCCCCGCCCAAAAAAGCAATTAACAAGCCCCCGATGATGGCCGTCAGCAGCCCGGAGTAAACCGAGAGCTGGGCCCCAAAGGCTACACTAAGACAAAAAGGAAGGCTCAGGGCAAACACAAAAGTAGCGGCCAGCAAATCTGAGCGATGATGCTTGGCCAAGCCCCTAAATCCCTCAGAAGGAATGCGCGAATCAAAAGTTTCCGTAGTCATACCCCTTGTATTCCAATTTTTATGCAAATTTTGAGATAGAAAGGGCAATGACAGTCTTTTCCTGCTTAAATACAGCAAAAAAAACTTACATGCGGGAAAAAACCCATTCAGGAAAGCTTTCTTAGAAATACCCGGCGATGCCTATCTGCACCGTTCAGGGCCTGAAAACTCAATTTTTCCAATAATTTTTGGGCCGGGATATTTTCAGCATCGGTGTAAGCCCGGGCTACTTGCCGGCCCAGACTTTGTTGGAGATGTTGCAAGAGTTGTGAAAGTGCTTCAAAAGCATAGCCTCTTTGCCTATAGGGGGCCGCCACCGCAAACCCCACCGCACAGGCTTTGGGTTCGGCTTCATCTTCCTTTGACGAAAGGTCGTAGAGATGCAAAACCCCCACATAGGCCCCGGTTTGGCGACAGCATATCAAAAAATCACAACCCGCAGCCGTTTGTGAAACCCTCAGCCGGCCCAGCATAAAGGCCACATACTTGGTTAAATGCCCCAAGGATTTAAACTTCTCACTGACAAAAGGACTGGAATCATTGCCAAACATATTCAGCAATTGCAGATAATTACCGCCGCTCAGGGTCTCGAAAAAAGTCGGGGGCTTGGCGAAGGAGGCGAAAAATCAAAAGCGGGGGGCTGCTCTTTTGCCATTTTTCCTGTCAGAAGCTATACAAGCGGCATCGCAAAACCAGCGGCATTCTTATGCCCCCACCCCCCAAATTGCCCGGCTATAGCCGCCACATCAAAACTGCCGATTGAGCGCAGACTGAAGTAGCGCTTATCCGCCCCATCAAAATACACAAGGGCAAAAGGATGGCTGGGATAGCGCTGGCAAAGCTGGTTGCCAATTTCACTTTGCAGGGTACTGCTGTTTACTGCTGGCACGGAATGCGTGCCTATTTGTATGATGCGAGCATTGCCACACAATTTATCCACCAATTGGTTTTGATAGCGGAGCAACACCCGGCCTTCTTCCTGGAGCTGGGCCACTTCCAGCCCGCCCAACTCAAAGCTCATTTCATAGCCACGCAAAGCCGCCGAAAACTCTTTTGACAGAGGAAGTTTGAATTGCCAAAGGTCTTTGTCCTGGATATATTGCAAAATTCGGGCGCCGGGCACTGATGAAAATACTCCCAGGCCAGTACCGCGCCACTTTTTTGCATATCAAAATGGACTTCTACATGCGGAAAAGCAGCCCGGTCCAGCTTTTGCAAATCGGCCTCAGCCGACTGATGATGGTCTAAAATAAGCATTTTTTGGGCCTGGGCGGCCAGTTGCTGGGTAATGGCCAAAGGATAACAAAAATCCACCAGATATACCGTACTCCTTGCGGCCAGTGCTGGGGGGGGCTGATGATGGTTGACTGGAATATATTCTGGCTTGTTACCCATTTTTTTCCAAATGGCCCAGGCAGCGCCAAAACCATCCGGGCATTGGGCGTGGTATAAAACGTATGTTTTCATAGTTTGCAACGGAGGGATTTTGACCCTTGCCGATGAGATTAAAGATAATGGGCCTTAAATGCCCGAGAAATTCAAGGAATAAATTGAACCTGCAAAACCGAATGAGGCCTTACTTTTTCTGTGCCCGTTGTTTCAAAGGCCAAAGGCGCATAATTTTTAGGACTAAGCCCACTTTGCAAGCCATTTTGGTTGAAAAAATCCGCAATCGGTTGGGCCCGGAAATAACCCAGGCTGTTTTCGCGGGTACGCCCGGTGTAATTCTCTACCAACATCCCCACATTGCCTTGAGGCTTCACTATCTTGAGGAGGCGATCGAGCAAAGAGAGGCCCGCCGGACTGAGTTGGGGGCCATCGTTTTCAAAAAGAAGGGCATCGTCAATTTGTATCAACAATCGGCCCTGGCTAGGGCTTATTTTTAGTTGTTCGGAGGGATACCCAGGCAAGGCCAAGCGCAATTGGTTTTGTATTTCGGTCAGTTGGGCCTGATTTTCGGGCCTAAGGGTATTGGAAAGCGGCTCTTGGGCTTCAAACTGATTGGTTTTGCCTGGGCCGGTTTTGTCGGTTGTATAGGGTGGGTTGCCTCCTCCCCGCCAGGTTTGGCTGGGGTTCGTGGCGGAATTGTTCGTATCTGTGGCTGAATTATTCGGAAAAAAATTACCGGGATTGGGGTCATTGGATGGATAAGAGAGCACCGGCGTCCCGGGATTTTGATTGGTGCGCGTCTGGCGGGTATAAGCTTCTTGGCGGGTATTGCTGACCAGGTCATTGTAAGCCATTTCAAGCTTTCGGTATTTTTCTTCTGCCTGAGCCAGGGCCTCATCATATTGTTTTTGCTCCTGGCGGCGGTTGGTCTGCTGTTCTTGGTTTTGTTGGCGAAGGCGTAAGACTTCATTTTCCAGGCGAATATTTTCGGCTTCCAGGCGATTGATTTGGGCTTCGCGGCCACGTTCGGCGATATTGGCTTTTTGATATTCCGCCTCCAGCGACTTATATTTTTTGGCGGGCACACAGGCCAGGGTCAGCAAAAATCCAAGAGCTAAGAGTGATTTCATACTTGAGGAAGAATAAAGATTTTTTTTTGAACGTTCAAATATCTAAAATGGTGCAAAATATCCGCGTTTTGCCCCAAAAACCTGCCCGCCGCTGGTATTTAAACAAAAAAGCCTGCCGATGACGGGCCTTGCCGGGCCTTAGCGCATTTTTAAAAAAATAGTGCTTCAAAGCCAAGCTCAGAGAATTCGCAGAATTTGTAGGAGACGCTCGCGATAGGTTTTGCCTACGGGCAAATATTCCGACCCTACGACGACCTGATTGTCTTCAATGGCCTTGATTTTGTCCAACGCGACCAAGTAAGAACGATGAATCCTTACAAAGGCTTCGGCAGGCAACTGGGCCTCGAGGGTTTTAAGACTGTGGCTCAGCACAAATTGTCCCTTTTCGGTTCTAACGATGGCGTAGATATCTTTGGCCTCAATGTATAATATTTCGCGCAGGTCCAGCTTCTCTAGTCGGTTTTTGTTTTTAACAAACAAAGCCTCCGTTGGCAAGGTAGAAGGCGAAAGCGGACAGGCTTCTTTGCGGATTTTGTAAAGGGCAATTTCCAAGGCGGCCCGAAGTTCTTCCTCCCGAAAGGGCTTCACCAAATAAGCATAAGGCTCAGTAAGGGCCGCGCGGTTGAGGGTGGCGGGGTCGCTCTGGGCGGTGAGATAGATAAAAGGCAAATGAAATTCATACTTGAGCAAAGGGGCAATATCCACCCCATTCAGGCTGCCAGCCAGTTCAATGTCTAACAAAACCAGGTCAATAGGGACTTGCTGGGCCAGGGCCCGAAGGTTTTCCCCCCGGTCAAGCATCCCCGTTACCCGGTAACCGTTTTTTCCAGAAAAAGTCTGAGGGATTGGGCAATGACCACATCATCTTCAATAATGAGTATATTTACCAAAGACATGGAAGCAGGGTTTATTGTAGAAATTTCGTTCATCAAAGGGGTATCATTTTGCAAAACTTCTTTAAAATAATACAAAAATATATAAAAAAATCGCAAAAAGCCTTTTTTTACTCGCTTTAAGCGGGATTTTTATCCCCTCCATCCGGGCAGTTACAGAGGTTCGGCTTGCCTCTGGGCAGCGGCCTTTACCCCTTGCCAGGGTGGAGGTTTGTGAAGGCAATTTCTCAGCCGCACAAATCAGCCAGCAAAAATTCACCCTCCAAAATGCCCAAGCCCTTACTTTTGAAGCTGGCAAAACCTATTGGCTACGCTTCTACCTGACAAACACAAAGGCCCAGGCCGGCGAATGGTGGCTCGTTCTGGGCAATTGGTCCTATATCACCTGGTTTGAGGCTTCGGCGGGCAGGCTACGCCAGATGGGCCAATCGGGGCATTTTCTTCCGCTTTGGCAGAGGGCCTGGCCCAGCCACCGGGTTTGGATACCGATAAAACTTGCATCTCAGGAAAGCCAATACTTGTATGTACAATTGCGCCAGGAAATAGGTTTTTATTGCTTGCGCCCTTATCAAGTAGCGCTCTTTCCTTGGCCCCACGCCAGCGAAACCGACCGGAGCCGCTTATTTTACCAGGGTATTTTCTTGGGCATTATGCTCGTGATGGCCATTTACAATTTCCTGTTTTTTTGTCAGTGCGCGATTTGAGCTTTTTATATTATGTAATCTCTATAATCGGGGTGGGTTTGTACTTCATGTTCTATTATGGTTTCACGATTGAACTGCTCTGGCCAAACGCCCCGGTCTGGAATGCGTATTGCTTTGCTTTTGTTGTGCCCCTTACCCGGATTCACTGGATTTTATTTACCCAGTCTTATTTGCACCTGGCCCAAATCCTGCCTCAATGGCATCGCCGTCTTTATTTTCTGATGGCCCTCTATGCAGTGCCTATGGGACTGGCCCTTTATAATTTAGTGTCTGGCCACGATGTAACCGTGCTGACCGTCAATTGGATTGGCACGATGGGGGTGATTGTGCTCACGATGATGCTGGCAATGGGCTATCTGGCCTGGCAAAAAGGCTTTGCCCCGGCTCGTTATTTCCTCACCGCCAATGTGTTTTTTAGCCTGGGTTCTATCCTTTTTATCTTACAGGAAACGGGCCTTTTGGCCGATACCTGGCTCACCCGCTATGCTGGGCAGGTAGGGGCCGTGTTGCAGGTCATTTTGTTTTCGCTGGGCCTGGCCGACCGCCTGAAAAAAACCCGCGAGGCCCTGGCCCAAAAAGAACTGGAAAAAGAAAAACTGGCCCGCGACCAAGAAATAGAAAAACAACGCCTCGTAGAAGCCCAAAAAGTCCAGCTCGAATATGAAGTAGCCGAGCGCACCAGCGACCTACGCGAGAAAACCCACGAGCTAGAAATCATCGTGGAAAAACTACGCGAATCCGAAAACAAACTCAAGGCACTCAATGAACTAAAAGACCGTTTTTTTTCCATCATTTCGCACGATTTGCGCAGCCCCATTGCCACCCTCAATGCTTTTTTGAACATTCTGATTCACCACGCCGACGAGATCAGCGGCGAAGAATTTCAAATCCTGGCCACCCGCACCCAGCAATCCGTAGAAAATCTTTCTCTGCTTTTGGATAATCTTTTGCAATGGTCGCGGGCGCAGATGTCGCAAATGCAATATCGCCCCCAAGCCTTTGCGGTCAAGGCCCTGATAGAAGAAACGGTGGCGGTCTTGTTGATGAGCGCCGAAAACAAGCAAATTCAAATCAGCATTGAGGGTCCCGCCGGACTGCAAGCTTATGCCGACCGCGACATGGTCAGCTTTGTGGTGCGCAACCTGCTCAATAATGCCATAAAATTTACGCCTGTGGGCGGAAAAATACGCCTAAGTGCCTATCCGCAGGAACTTCGTTTGGTGGTGATGATTGAAGACAATGGTGTAGGCATGCCGCCCGAAACCCTGGCGCGCTTTCAGGAAACGTATGCTGTGTTTAGCACCCAAGGCACCTCCGGAGAAAAAGGCACTGGCTTGGGACTGCTGCTGGCCGAGAATTTTGGAAAAAATGGCAGTCAATTATTTGTCGCGAGCCATTCCGGGGTCGGAACCCGCTTTTGGTTTGCCCTGCCTCAGGACCAGCGTCCTGCCTAGTGTATTTGGGAGCGAAATTGTCGCAAAAACCGAATGTCATTTTCGGTAAAAAGTCGCAAGTCTCGAATCTGGTATTTAAGCATCGCCATACGTTCTATGCCCATGCCAAAAGCAAAACCCGTGTATTTTTCCGCGTCTATGCCACAGCTTTGCAATACATTGGGGTCCACCATGCCGCAACCCCCAATCTCCAGCCAGCCCGAATACTTGCAAACATTGCAACCCTTGCCCTGGCAAATATTGCAGGAAATATCTACCTCCGCGCTTGGCTCCGTGAAAGGGAAAAAAGAAGGCCGAAACCGGATTTGGGTATTCTGACCAAACATCTCACGGGCAAAATGAAAAAGGGTTTGCTTCAAATCCAGTAAGCTCACCTGCTCATCTATGTAAAGCCCTTCTACCTGATGAAAAATGCAGTGCGCCCGGGCCGAAATGGCCTCGTTGCGATACACCCGCCCCGGCATAATGGCCCGAAGGGGTGGTTTTTGAGACTCCATCAACCGTACTTGTACCGAAGAAGTATGGGTGCGCAGCGCAATATCCGGGTCTTTTTCCAGGAAGAATGTATCCTGCATTTCGCGGGCCGGGTGATTGGGCGGGAAATTAAGTGCCGTAAAATTGTGCCAATCATCTTCTATTTCGGGCCCATCGGCCACATGAAAACCAATCCTTTCAAAAATCTCAATAATGCGGTTTTTGACCAGGCTAAGCGGATGCACGCTTCCCAGCGCATTGGCCAAGGTGGGCAGGGTGAGGTCTAGGGGCTGGTCATCGGCACGTACTTTTTGGGCTTCTATCTGCTCTTGGGCAATCTTGAAGCGATTTTGCGCCAGTTCTTTCAGTTCGTTAATGGCCAGGCCAAAGGATTTACGGTCTTCGGGAAGTACATCCCGCAAACGCGCCATCAAGGCTGGAATTTCCTTTTTGAGAATGCCTACGCGAAAGCTCTCCAGGGCTTCGGCATCCGAAATTTCTATTTGGGCGATTTTTTCTTTGAGAAGGGCTACCTCAGCCAGCATACCAGTTATCTGTTTAATAAGAATATATAGAAAGGGCCAAAATACAGCTTTATTGCCAAAAAGGGAAAAAACAATCTCTCAGATATGCCATCAAAGGGATTTCTTTGCCACGAAAAACATTAATTTTGCCTCACTAATCCAAAAATATTTATGGACGCATTTTTCGGCTTATTGCGGCTTCTGGCTTTGTTCGTGATGCTTTGGGCTTGCCAACCTAATCCGAAAGAACAGGCCCAGCGCAACCCTAAGGGCCTCCCGGCCCAAGAACCCCAAAAGGATGACCCTGAAAACCCATTTCGGCAACAATTGCTCGGGCATTGGATTTACACCGACACAAGCAATTATCCAGTCCGAATTGAATTCCGGACCAATGAGGTCCGCGGCGACGGCCACGAAGAAGGCTCGGAATACCGCCTCGAGGGCGATAAAATCACCTACCTCACCAATTTTGGCACCTACTCCACCAAAATCGGCCGCCTGAATGAGGCGGAATTTGTTGAGATAGACAAAGACAGCAATGTAGTGGTCTGGAAAAGAGATAAGTCGGTTCAAAAAAAGTAGGCTGTGCCTCCGGTCTCCCCCTCCTCCTCTTCTGGTAAGCCATACTTGGCCAGCAAGGCCACTTTGCGGGCTTGTGTCTGCCTCTGAAAAGCCTGATGCGCTTCTGAATCGGGATGCAAAGCCCGGTGCGACCAAGCCGAAAGCCAGGCCTGCCACTCCCGAAGCCAGGCCTGGGCCTCGGTATCGAGCAGGGCCTGGCCAAAATGATGGCTGATATAGGCCTGGGCCGTTTGATTTGGATGGAGCATATCGGCCTCATAAAAGCGATAATCCCGCAAATCATCCAGCAACATCTCGTAAGCCGGAAAGTAATAGGTCTTATCATAAGTGCTTACCAGATTGTGCACAGCATAGCGCAATACTGACTTGCTCACCTGGCTCAAGGGCAGGGTGTCGCGCAGGTGCCGCACCGGGCTCACAGTCAGCAAGAAATGCAACTGGGGATAATGGGAAAGCATCTTGTCATGCCATTCCCCAAAAGCCTGCTCGATGGCCTCCGGGCTACTCAGTACCTTTTCAAATTCGGCGGCGGCTTGCTTGTGGTTATTGGCCACCAACTGACCGTCGTGCCGCCAACGATAGGCCCAGGCACTGCCCAGGGTGAGAATCAAGAGGCGAGACTTTTTTAGAAAAGCCTCCACCCGACGATGCTGGGCCTGAATTTTCCCGCTCAGCTCGGCCTGGCTTTTCCCCCAAAGGCTGGAATGGTAATCGTAATGAAACCAAAGACCGTCGCGTTGCACAAAGCGATGGGGAGCCGGTATTTCCTCTCCCGGCCACAAACGCCGCCAGATAATGAGGGGATGAAACAAAGTGCCAAAAGGATTGCACAATACCGAAAAACGGTTTTTGGCCAGGAACTCCCCCATGCTCAGCGCAAAACAGGAGCCAAAACTGAGTACCGGGTCGTGCAAACCCAGCCGAAAAGGATACGCCGGCGGTACAATAGGGGTTCGAAAATGCATACGCCATTAGTTTTTTATCCCTGCAAAGCAGGTGATTTCGTCCGGGAATTCCAAGTGCTTTTACTTTTGAAAAAATGCGAACTATAAAAATAGTTTTAACTATTAAAATAGTTATATTGGTCTCCGAATGAAGTTCCCTTTTTTCATCACATCATTTTATTGAAAAATTTATGCGCAAAACAATCAAAACCCCAACTCCCCCCAATGCCGGTTCATTGGCCGACATTGCCTTTTTATTGCTGATTTTCTTTTTGCTCAGCACCACCATTGCCCAGGACAAAGGCCTTCGGATGCAGTTGCCACCCAAAGACCGGGCCAGCCAGGCGGTGCACCAGGACAAGGTGCTCCGGATTTTGCTCAATGCGCGCCGCGAATTATTGCTGGATGGGCAAAGGGTGGGCCCCGCACAAGTCAGGCCCAAGGTCAAGGCTTTTGTGTTGGAAAAGGGAAAGGATGCCCGGGGAAACTATCAAAAAGCAATCATTTCACTCAAAACTGACCGGGGCACACCTTATGCCGCTTATCTACAGCTGCTGGACGAGGTAAAGGCCGCCTACAATGAACTGAGGGCCGAAGCCCTGGGGCTGAGTCTGGAAAAATACCAGCAAATCAACCTAAGAGAGGCCAGTCCGGATTTTCGTCAACGCTACGAAACCGTACAGGCCCAATTTCCGGCCCAGATTTCGGAGGAAATGCCTAGCCTGGCACAGCCCTAAACCAACTGCTCAGCTAAAAGCGCGAATTTTATACCTCCGGGATTTGTTTTGGGAAAGGACAATAAATATAAATGTTTTAACATCAAATCTTAAAAACATGGCATTGCAAACACAGGCCCTCATTACACCGGCCCGTCTGGAAAAGGCCCTTACTTACGACGAATACCGGCAACTGGTGGACGAGCTCCTGGCCCAAAACCGGGCTACGGGCGATTTTATGAATAACAGTGAAGATATTTTGCACTATTCAAAAATGAATGTGCAAAGAATGAGCCGCTGGGACAAGACCCTGCAACTTGCCGAGGATACTATCGAGGCCCTGCATCAGGTAAAAACCCCGATGACCTGGCTGGTGCTCACAGAAGGCTGGTGTGGGGATGCGGCTCAGAATATCCCGGTTTTGGTGAAAATGGCTGAACTGAACCCCCTCATTGAAATAAAATTTTTGCTTCGTGATGAAAACCTGGACATCATGGATGCCTACCTGAGCAATGGGGGGCGGGGTATTCCCAAAATGATTGTGCTCCAAAGCGAAACCCTGGAAGTCCTGGCCCAATGGGGGCCACGCCCGGAAGGCGCACAGGCCCTGGTAAATGCCCACAAGCAAAACCCCGAAAGTGATTATAAAACCTTTGTAGAAAAACTGCACAAGTGGTATGCCCAAGACAAAACGGCGCAGATTCAGGCCGAAGTGAGGGCTTTGCTCCAAAGCTTCTAAAAATAAAAACCGGCGGAAAATTGGCAAAGCCGCCGGTTCTTGTTTTGTGGGCTTTTTTTTATTTAAAGGTCTCTTTGCTTGCATTTCTGCTTCTTCATTCGCCGGGATGGTTTTCTGCTGGTTTTTGTGAAAGCAAGCGTGCAGGGAATAGATTATCAGCGTGAAAATCATCATCCTACTATAAATAATCAAGCATACCTCAACACATTCCTTATAATTTTGTATTTTGAAAATTAGAACTCTATGCGGCAGTGGCGAAAACTTCAAAATTATTTGTGGCTCAGGGTTTGCCAAAGGATTCACCCGCTGCCTACCGAATGTTTGGGCTCGGTGTATGGGGGCTGGGTGATTCCCCAAGATTTGCTGCATCCGGAGGCTGTTTGCTGTCTGGCCGGAGCAGGTTTGGATATTTCCCTGGATGTGGCCATTGCCGAGAAATACCAAAGCCAGGTGTTTATCTTTGACCCTACGCCAAAAGCAAAAAGCCATTTTGAGGAATTATGTCAAAATATTTCTGAAGGAAGCCCCGCTTTTCTCAATCAAAAGGAAAGCTACGCCCTCAAAAAGGAAAATATAGCCCACCTGCATTTTGTTGAACTGGGCCTCTGGAACCAGTCTGGCCGACTAAAATTTTACGAACCGGCCAATCCGGCCCACGTTTCGCACTCCGCCCTAAATATCCAAAAAACGGAAAAATATTTTGAAGCGGAGGTCATTCGCTTGCGCGAGTGGATGCAGGCCCAGCACCTGCCAAGCCTGGATTTGCTGAAGCTGGACATCGAGGGGGCGGAATACCAGGTGATTGACAGTGTTTTGGAAGACCGCCTGGACATCAAAGTGATTTGTGTGGAATTTGATGAAATCCATTTTCCTATGGACCGCCGCTATCTTTCCCGTATCTGGCAAAGGCTCAAGGCTTTGGAAAAAAATGGCTATTCCATTGTTGCGCTGGATATGAACTACAATTTTACTTTTGTGAGGAAAGATGTGTATAAGACGCTGAAGAACAAGTAAGTCAAGTTTTTTGGGAGGCCCTCAAACCTAATTTGGCAGATTTCTGAAACTGTGCCTTGTATATCCCGCCAGTAAAAACCTCTTGGATGTAAAAAATTTACCAAAATCGCTTGGTTTAACACTTATTTAAGACGGAAAGAGGCTAATTTCTATTTGTTTTGCTTCATTAAAATATTGGGATATGCGTTTAAGTCGGGCAATTTCTGCTTGTTTGATTTTTGGCCTGATGGCTTTCTTTTGTCCCTTTTTGACCGGGCAGGATCATTTCTCTGCTTATCAGTTGTCCATTCACAAAGCCAACCAAAGACCCGAAATAGATGGTTTCCTGGAAGAAGAAATCTGGCAGAAAGCTGAGAAAGCACATAGTTTTTACCAAAACTTCCCTTTTGACACCTCATTTGCCCTGACTAAGACCGAAGTGCAAATGGCCTATGATGCGCAATTTTTGTATCTGGCTTTTACTTGCTACGACGACTTGCCCGGTGATTATGTAGTGCAATCGCTGCGCCGCGATTTTGAAGGAGGGGTCAATGATTTTGTAACCATCTACCTGGATACCTTTGGAGATGGCACCAATGGTTTCTCATTTGGCATCACCCCCCTGGGTGTGGTAAGGGAAGCTTTAATTTTCAATGGGGTGGATTTAGACCCCACCTGGGACAACCGCTGGATAAGTGCCGCCCGGATTCAAACCGGAAAATGGACGGCTGAAATGGCTATTCCCTTCAGCACCCTGCGCTATAAGCCTAATGAATCAAACTGGAAAGTAAATTTTGCCCGTATTGACCTTAAGCGCAATGAAACCTCCACCTGGGTGCCTGTTCCGCGTAATTTTCGGGTTACTACCCTTTCTTTTACCGGCGATATCATCTGGCCGGAAGCGCCCCCCAAACCGGGCCTGAACATGGCCCTCATCCCTTATGTGAGTGGACAGGCCACCCGCAACTACCTGGATGGCTCGCCCACAGACTACAGGGCCAATCTGGGCGGGGATGCCAAAATTGCAGTCAGTGCTTCACTCAATCTGGATTTGACCTTCAATCCTGATTTTTCGCAGGTAGAGGTGGACCAGCAGGTAACGAACCTCGACCGTTTCGAGATTTTTTTCCCGGAGCGGCGGCAGTTTTTTATCGAAAACAGTGATTTATTTTCCCGCTTTGGTTTCAGTCGGATTCGTCCTTTTTTCTCGCGGCGTATTGGGATTGGGCGCGACACCACCACGGGGCAAATCGTGCAAAACCCCATTATTTATGGGGCCCGGCTGAGTGGCAAAGTTAATAAAAACTGGCGCATTGGCATGCTCAATATGCAAACGGCGCGGGACCCCGAAGCGGGCATTGAGGGCCAAAACTATACGGTGGCCGCCGTGCAGCGGCAGGTATTTGGGCGTTCCAACATTGGGGCCATTTTTGTCAATCGACAGCGCACTTCGTCCGGCACTCAGGATTTTAATCTGGGCATCGCTGATTTTAACCGGGTCATTGGCCTGGATTACAATCTCTTGTCCAAAGACAATCGCTGGAATGGGAAATTTTTTTACCATCAGGTGCTCACCCCGGAGCAACACCGCCAACAATATGCCCATGCTTCGTTTTTGCGCTATTCTACCCGCAAGCTGGAAGTGATGTGGAACCACGAATATGTGGGGCGCAACTATGAGGCCGAAACGGGCTTTGTGCCCCGGCGCAACCACTGGCGACTGGAACCTTTTCTCCGGTACAGCTTTTTTCCACGCCGCCCCAAGAGCCCCATTAATAACCACGGCCCTCAGCTTTATACCAATTTGTATTGGGATACCCAAGGCCAGCTAACCGACCGTTCGGTAGAGCTGGGCTACGAAATCAATTTTGCCAGTACGGCCAGCGCGGGGGCCTATCTAAACCAAAATTTTGTGCGGCTTTTTTCTGATTTTGACCCTACCAATACCGATGGTCTGCCCCTGCTATCCGGTACTACCTACGAAAATTTCCGCTTCGCCACATTTTATCAGTCCAATAACCGGGCTCGCTTCACCTATTTTGGGCAGATCAATCTGGGGAGCTATTTTAATGGCAATATACTGGGGCTTACTACCATTTTAACTTACCGCATTCAGCCTTTTGGCAGTGTGTCTTTGCGAATTGACCATAACGAAATCCGCCTTCCCGAACCTTATGCCGATGCCACTTTTTGGTTGATTGGGCCTCGCTTTGATTTTGCCTTTACCCGAAGTTTGTTTTTTAGCCTGTTCACCCAATACAACAATCAGGTGAACAATATCAATGTAAATGCTCGCCTGCAGTGGCGTTTTCAGCCCGTATCCGATTTGTTTGTGGTCTATTCGGATAATTATTTTCCTGAAAACCTAAAAGTGAAAAACCGGGCTTTGGTAGTCAAAATCACTTATTGGTTCAACACCTGAACCGGTGCGAGGTGCTTGTTTTTTGGCAGGCTGCATAAAAAAAGCCCAAACCGGACTGGTCTGGGCTTTTGAGGCTTTTACAAAGTCATTGCTCAGGAAGCGCGGTCGCTCATTGGCACATAGCTTCTCGTATTGGCTCCTGTGTAAATCTGACGCGGGCGGCCAATGGGCTGTTTTTCTTTGCGCATCTCTAGCCATTGGGCTATCCAGCCCGGCAGGCGGCCCAGGGCAAACATCACCGTAAACATATCCGTTGGGATGCCGATGGCCCGGTAGATGATACCGGAATAAAAATCTACGTTCGGATATAATTTTCGCTCAATGAAATAGCTATCGCTGAGGGCGGCTTCTTCCAGTTTTTTGGCTATCTCGAGGGTTTGGTCATGAATACCCAGCTTATTGAGTACCTTGTCGCAGGCTACTTTGATGATTTTGGCCCGGGGGTCGAAATTTTTATACACCCGGTGGCCAAAGCCCATCAAGCGAAAGGGGTCATCCTTGTCCTTGGCTTTGTTGAGGAATTTTTCAACCCCGCCGCCATCGGCTTTGATTTCTTCGAGCATTTCAATGACCTGTTGGTTGGCTCCGCCGTGGAGGGGCCCCAAAGCGAGCTAATCCCCGCCGATACTGCCGAATAAAGGCTCACTTGTGATGAACCGGCCAGGCGGACGGTAGAAGTGGAGCAATTTTGCTCATGGTCGGCATGCAAAATCAGGAGTTTTTCCAGGGCATCTTCTACATCCGGCTGCACTTCATATTCGGCAACAGGGAGCGCAAACATCATGTGCAGGAAATTGGCGCAGTAGTTAAGGCTGTTTTTGGGATAATTGACCGGATGCCCCATAGAATTTTTATAAGCCCAGGCGGCCAGGGTAGGCATTTTGGCCATCAGGCGATAAATGCGCAGGTTGGTTAGGTCATCATCGAGGTTAGGGTCTATGGCCCCGGGATAGAAGGTAGCCAGGGCCGAGGCCAGGGCCGCCATTACACCCATAGGGTGGGCATTTACCGGAAATCCGTCAAAAATTTTACGCATATCCTCATTGACCAGCGTACGGCGGCGGATATTATTGCTAAACACATCTAATTGCTCCTGAGTGGGCAGTTCCCCATAGATAAGTAAATAAGAAACTTCCAGAAAGGTAGATTTTTCGGCCAGCTCGGCAATGTCGTAGCCCCTATAGCGCAATATCCCCAGGTCTCCATCCAGAAAAGTGATGGCACTCAGGGTGGCACCTGTGTTTTTGTAGCCCGAATCAAGGGTGATATAGCCAGTTTCGGCGCGTAGATTGTTGATATCGATGGCTTTTTCACCCTCCGTACCCACTATCACAGGTAGGCGGTAGGATTTACCATCCAAGATGATTTCGGCAAACTCAGACATATATTCAATAATTTAGAGAGATGAAAAATAAAGCAAAGGCAAACAACGTTAGAGCGAAATTACGCAAAATTGGATAATTTGCAAATTTGAGTTCAATCATCCTTTTTGTTGGCAAAAATACGTATTTCAGGCACTTTCTGGGTCCAAAAGCCGACAAGGGGGCTAAAAAAAGTTACCACTGGCCAGGTATTCCAAAAAATTAGGCACAACAGAAGGATATACTGCTATGGCAAACAGAATGCCGTATAAAGCTCCATAAAGGTGGGCATCGTGGGCTATGCCACCGCCACCTTCGCCAAGCCGGTCCATGTATGCCGAATAAAAAAGATACAAAGCCCCAAATATGAACCCAGGCAGCATGACCGGCACAAAAAATAGACCTACCTTCATTCCGGGGTTAAAAAGTATGCCAGCCAGCAAAACCGCCGAAATAGCCCCCGAAGCCCCCAGTGAGTTGGCCAGGCGGTGATGATTATTAAGATAGCGCCAATAGCGGGGAATTTCTGAAACCACCAGGGCCGAAAGGTAAAAAAAGAGATAGAGCATATAACCGGCCGGCCCCAAGAGAATGGCAAAATTCGTTTCTATCAGGGTGCCAAAATAATAGAGGGTTATCATATTGAAAGCCAGGTGCATGTAGCCCTCGTGGATGAAACCTGAACTCAGGAAGCGGTAATATTCTCGCCGGTTCTTGACATAATAGGGGTTGAACACCCAGCGCATCTTTAGCTCCGGGTTTTGCTCGGCATATAGGCTGGCCACGGTTGTTGCCAAAATAATCAAGCCCGTAAGGCTCACATGCTCGGTCGTAAAACTGATTCCTAATAATAAAACCTCGGACATATACGGTTAATTTTCTCTTTGAATGAGGGCGTTGGTAAACTGGGCCAGCAATGCTTTGCGGTCTTCACGGGCTTCTATTTGTTCTAAAAGCGCAAAGCCTTGGTCAAAATAATGGTTCATAGCCTCTTCACAATGGCTGCCAATTCCTAACTGATTGTAAATATAAGTAATCTCACGCACTTTTTCGGCTTTGTCATAGGTTTTTACTTCCAGCCATTGACGCAGCCGGGCCCTTGTTTCACCTTTGCTGAGCTCGAGAGCTTTCAGGAGCAAAAAAGTTTTTTTGTTGGCAATGATGTCGCCTCCCACTTGCTTGCCAAACTTATCCGCATCCGCATATACATCCAGCCAATCATCTTTGAGCTGAAATCCGATGCCGATATTTTCGCCAAAAGCCCGCAAAGCCTGGCAAGTTTTTGTGTCGGCTCCGGCCAAGCACCCGCCCAACTCCAGGGCAAAGCCCAGCAAACGCGTTGAGGCGAATCATCTCGATATACTCCCCTTCACTTACCGCTTCTCTCTGCTCAAAGTTCATGTCCAGTTGTTGCCCCTCACAAACCTCAGCCGCACAACGGTTAAAAGACCGCAAAACCTCTAGCAGTCGGTTGGGGGCGGCCTCCAGCATGAGCTCATACGCTTTAACCAACATTACATCGCCGGAGAGAATGGCGATATTGGTATTCCATTTTTCGTGTACGGTAGGCTGGCCCCGGCGCAGGGGGGCGCAATCCATGATGTCGTCGTGCATCAGGGTAAAATTATGAAAGACCTCTACCCCTACTGCGGGTGCCAGGGCTTTCTTCCAATCGTCGGCAAACAATTGATAGGCCATCAATACGAGCAAAGGCCGCATCCGTTTTCCGCCCAAATCCATGAGGTAGCGAATCGGTTCATAAAGTTCGGCAGGGTGCTGGCCAAATGATTGCTGATGGATAAATTGCTCTATTTCGGCTTTTAAGGCAGCTATATTCATATATACAAAAGATATGGCCACAAAAATAGTATTTCGCAGCAAAAACATGGTTTGAACCGGGCTAATTTATGCGCTGCCTCCCTCTTTGGATTTTACCGGGCCGGAAGTACGCATCCGCACCAGGTTTTTGAGCAAATCAAACCAAAGTGGAGCCCCAAAACTGATGGCAATAGCCGTAAGAAACCATCCCAGCAGGGAAATGCCAAAGGTGTAAACAGAGGAAAAAAGTATTTGTACTTTTTCCTGGCTCCAACCCATTCCCAGCAGGGCCTGGGTTTGGGTAGCTTCTTTTACCAGGGTTTGCATTTCGCGCCGGAGCGTATCCATCCGGCCTTTGTATAATGAATCCTCTTTGGGCACTTCCGCCGTCCGTACCCCTGGGCCGACGGGGGCCAACTGCAAGAACCGAGAGGCCTGTTGCAGTATTTCGGCCTGGGCCTGGGGGTCGCGGGCCAACTGCTTCACCATCTCGAAGCTATCGGCATTGAAAATTACGCTCAATCCAAAGCCCAGTGCCAATAATATTTTTTTTACCCTTCGCTGATACCAGCCTGAGGCGCGGTCCATCACTGAATCATACCATTCGTGCATCTCTCTTTGAAAGCGGTCGAGGCTATCACCTGTTTGGGTGATAAATGAAAAAAACAGGCGACGGGTCTGGCTCCTTTCATCAGGAAACAACTGGATGATTTTTTCTTCTATTTCGGAAAATGTGGCCCGGTAGTTTTTCCCACTCGTCAAAATATCCACCAATATCTTGGCAAAAATTTCTCGATTCAGGTAAGAGGGTAAGGGGCGGACTTTTCCCTTAATGGTCATTTTTTTGAACAAGGGATGGGCAAAAAAGGCTTCTGCCAGATGGTCGTTCTTGCCCAAATCGCCCAGCATGGTTTCTATGGCCAGGCGCAAATTTCGCCCCCGGGCATTGAGCAGCATCATAACCCACTCATTTACGACGGTGGCCAGAAGACTCAAAAGCAGATACACAAAGACAATTCCGATGACAACCGCTAAGACATCAAAACCGGGCATATTTTCTCAAAATTTACCTTTCAATGGGCCACAAGTTAGGAAAGAATTCAGAAAATGCCGCCAGGCTTCAAAAATATTACGCCAAAAGCCACCCCTATACCCCAGAACTACTTAAACTGTATGACTGAGTATAGGACTTTTCTTTTGCTTTTGTTTATTTTTGTGTTTTTGAAATTAATCGTTCATTATCGCCCAAAACTGATAGTAAAATGAAAAAGTCACTCCCAAACATTTTTTTTACGCTTTTTGGTGGTTTTATGGGGGCTTTTGCTTTTCACTTGATTCTTCCTTTATTTTCCACTGCGCCTGCCCCCCGCGAAATGCCTCTATTGGAAGAGCCAGGGCGGGTGCGTACGGTGCGCAAAGACCCTATGTCTTTGAGTGAAGGTACGCTAGATTTTGTGCAGGCGGCCGCCCTCAGCACGCCCAGTGTAGTGTATATCAAAACCGTGTTTGACCGCTACGACCAGATGAGCATCTTTGACCTTTACTTTGGCGAAGGATTAAGGGGGCGCAAGTCTATTGGCTCTGGTTCAGGAGTAATTTTTACGGCGGATGGCTATATTGTGACCAATTACCACGTGATTGAAGATGCGGAGCGCATTGAGGTCATCCATCGAAAAAAATCGTACGAGGCCAAAGTGATTGGCACAGACCCCTCTGCCGACCTGGCCATTATTAAAATTGAAGGCCAGGCTTTGCCGGCCATCAAGCGGGGAAGCTCAAAAGACCTGCGCGTGGGAGAGTGGGTCTTGGCCGTAGGCAATCCTTTTGATTTGGAATCAACTGTTACGGCGGGCATTGTCAGTGCCAAAGGACGAAACATCAATTTGCTGGGGGGGCAGTTTCCCCTGGAGTCCTTTATCCAGACAGATGCCGCCATCAATCCAGGCAATAGCGGAGGGGCCCTGGTCAATGCCAAAGGTGAACTGGTAGGCATTAATACGGCCATACTTTCACGTACAGGCTCTTACACCGGCTATGGCTTTGCGGTGCCGGTAGATATTGTGGCCAAGATTTTCAACGACCTCATCCAATATGGACAGGTACAAAAGGCTTTTATGGGCCTGGAAGTAGCCGATTTGAACAGTAAAATAGGGGATGAGATGAAACTAGACCTGGATGGACGCTACGAAGGGGCTTTGATTACCAATGTACAGGCCAACAGCCAGGCTCAAAAACTGGGCCTGAAGAAAGGCGATGTAGTTGTCCAAATCAATGGTGAGCCTGTGAATGGCAAAAGTAATTTTGAAGAGCTGGTGAGCTATTATCGCCCCGGGGATTTGCTAAAACTCAAAGTGAGGCAAGGAAAAAGTGTTCGCGACCTCGAGCTGACCCTCACCAATCGGGAAGGTACTACCGACATTACCCGCAATGAGGTGTATGCATCCGAAAAAATCGGGGTAGATTTGGAGCCAATTTCTAAACTGGAAAAAGAAAAACTGGGTGTAGAAAACGGGGTGCGGGTCGTAAAAGTCAAACGCGGTTTGTTTGCCCGCCTGGGCATCCAAGAAGGCTTTATTCTTACTTCTATCAACAGAACACCCGTGAGTGCCCCGCAGCAGGTAGAAGATATTTTAAGCAATATCAATGGAAAAGTCTATATAGAGGCTATCAGTCCGGATGGGGTCAAAGGTTACTTTAATTATTATTTTTAAAACGAATGGAAGGCAATAACAAAATAGCAGGAATCATCTTAATGTGTTGGGGAAGCCTGCAAGCCCTGGGGTCTCTGGTGAGCTTTAATGTGGCTGGTTTAGTCATCTCAATCATAATCGGCACTATTGGCTGGAGGTTTTACAGTAAATCTCAAAAGAAACTTCCCTCTGTGCCAAACCCCAGTAAATTTGAACTGACGGACGAACTTATCATCCGGCTGGCCCGCCGCTTGGGTGGCAGGCTAAGTGTGGAAGACCTTATCACCCAAACCAGCCTCAACCGCGAACAGGCCAGAGAAAGGCTAGACCGCCTTTCTCAAAAAGGAGATTGTACCATTGATTTGGACCAGGTTCAGGAAAGCGGGAAAATTTATTATATCTTTAACTGAGGAGGCGACTTTTCTGGCGTTCAAACTCTTCAAAAGTGATAACACCCTTTTTAAAAAGCAGGTCAAGTTTAGCGATTTCGTCCGCCACATTTCCGTTAAGCGGTAAAACAGGCCGTATATCTTCCTTGGGTTGAAAATAAAGTAGATGATTATATTTTCGGTTAAAAGCATCTTCCGACATCAAGAAAAATCCAATGGCATCAATGACGGCCAATGGGCCCGTGATAAGCAAGCCAAACACGGTAATCGTTCCTAAGATATAGGCAATGCCTAATCCCGTTTGACCCAAGTAGAAGCGATGCACCCCGAAAACGCCCATAAACCAAGCTAGCAATCCGGCAATGACCCGCTCCTTTTTTCCTTTTTCTGCCATAATATAATGCTTGTTTTTTTGATTTCTGTACGAAAAAAGGGGGGGCGTTGTTAAGCCTCTGCCCTCTTTTTTACACATTTTTTGAATCTTTGGCCAAACCCGCTCCAAACCGCTTTTTTCTTCGTGAAGCATCCGGTTTTCGTTTTCTACCCCGCGCAGGGTTTTTTGCATAGCTTCGTACTGAATCTGTAAGCTTTTGTAGCGCTCTTCCAGGTCGCGGGTACGTCTTTTTTCATCTTCCAAGAGCTGCTCTATTTCGCTTTTTTGTTCTTGGATGAGGCGGTTTTTAAGTTGTACCTCTTCCTGGGTGGCCACCAGTTCTTCCAGATTTTGGCGCATTTCTTCCTCCTGGGCTTTCATTTGCTCCGAGAGCTGGATCGATTCGCGCAAGAGTCCTTCGGTTTTTTTGCTGTTTTTTGACAGAAGCAAAAGTAGAAGCAATACTTTCGCCCAGCTTTTCCACAAAATCTATCTTGTAAGGCTCAAACTCCTCGAAAGAAGCCAACTCTGCTACCCCATAAATTTCCTCATTCAGTTTTAAAGGAACCAACAAGAGCGAGCGGGGCCGGGCATCGCCAAGGCCAGAAGTGATGTGAATATAGTCTTCGGGTACTTCGGTCATATAAATCAAGCTCCCCTCCCGATAGACTTCGCCAATCATCCCTTCGCCTGGGTCAATTCTTCTTTGCATATACTTGCGCTTCTCGTAGGCAAAAGCGGCAATCAGTTCAAGATGGGAATCTTCATTTTTTTCATCTTCCACAATAAATAAGCCGCCCTGGTTGGCCCCAACATACCGCACCAGGTTAGAGATAATAATATAAGTAAAATCTTCATCATCTTTCCGATTTTGGAAAATATCGGCAAACTTGGCCAGGCCCTCCGAAACCCAGTTGCGCTGGCGGTCTTGCTCATTTACCTGGCGCATTTTGTCGCGCATTTCCATGAGGGCTGTGCCCAGGCGATCGTTTTGGGCATCAATCCCAACGGGCCGCTGATACTCCGAATTAAGTTTTCCTTCGCCTATATCCAAGATAAAATCTGTGGCATTGCGGAGGTTTCGGAAAAGCGAGTTGATGGATTTGGCCACCTTGCCCAGTTCATCATTGCGGCGATAGTCAATCTGGCGTTCAAAATTCCCTTCCCGGATAATGGCCTCAATATCATTGAGTTTGGAGATAGGGCGGCTTACATACCCAATTACATAAAAAAACATGACGAAAATAGAAACAATATTGACCGAGAAAAAAACCAAAAAGATATTGTCGCGAAAGACTTGCTGTTTATCAAAATAATCGAGATAAGCTTTCACCAGATTATCATTACGGCTCAGCAACTTGGCGTGGTTTTGCAAGATAAATTGATAAGCCGTTTCAAAGCGGGGGTTGGGTTTGCCATTAGGAAGCTGAATGCTTTCGCGCGCTAGGTACCGGGCCTGGTCGCGATATTCGTTCCAGACCAACTCCAGCGGTTGAAAATAAGCCGGAAGTAATACAGCGGGTACTTGCTCAATGATGGAGTTTTTGTCTTCCGGGGAGGCTCCTCCCTGGCGCAAGGTACGCAAGTTATCACTAAATAGCTCCACGGACTCGGTCAGCCGCACCCGATATTGTTCCTGGCCTTCGGCAATGAAGCGGGCAAAAAGTGGTATTTGCTGGGAATAAGTACCGTTGCTTTCGGCCAGGTCAACGGTTTTTCTACTTCGGAAAGGCTACTGTCAAAGCTTTGCACCACAAAAAAGTTAATCACAATGAGCAAGGCAATGATAAAAAGCTGTAAAAATACGCTGTTTTGAATGGTCAATCGGAAAATTTTCATACTTCTTTGGCGCAAACCTTTTGAAATCACGCGAAATTACTGCCCAATTTAGCACTTTTTTGGCAATGCAAGTACTGAGCACTTCAACAAATTTGCCCTTGCCAAAACCAAGCCAATCCCCAAACCCAAAATCAGGGGATTATTTCGTTTATTTGCATCAGATTGTAGAACGGATGAATATGGATTTAACGGCGCTGACTGCCCTCTCGCCCATTGATGGACGCTACCGCGAAAAGGTAAAACCCCTTGTGCCCTTTTTTTCGGAATTTGGCTGGATGCGCTACCGCCTGCAAATAGAGTTGGTGTATTTTCTTCATCTATGCGAACTGCCTCTGCCACCCTTGCAAAGCATTAGCCCCCACCAGAAAAACCAACTCAAAAATGGCTCCTTGATTTTGACCTGCAAGCAGCCCAAAGGATCAAAAGCATTGAGAAAGAAACGAACCACGACATCAAAGCCCTGGAATACTATATGCGCGAAAAATTTGTGCAAATGGGTCTGGGGCCATACGTAGAATTTATCCATTTTGGGCTTACCTCTCAGGATATTAACAATACGGCGGTTCCCTTGCTGCTCAAAGAAGCCCTGGCGGAGGTCTATTGGCCTGCCCTGGATTCACTGATGGCGCAACTCAGCCACCTGGCCCGGCAGTGGGCAGATACTCCCATGCTGGCCCGTACCCACGGCCAACCCGCCAGCCCCACCCGCCTGGGCAAAGAAATCTGGGTGTTTGTGGAGCGGCTTCAGCAACAAATGGCCCTGGCAAGCACAATTCCTTTTGCAGCCAAGTTTGGCGGGGCTACGGGCAATTTCAATGCCCACCAAGTGGCTTATCCCATGATTGACTGGCCCCGCTTTGCCGACCAGATGCTGGACACGCTGGGCCTCCACCGCAGCCAAACCACCACCCAAATAGAGCATTATGACCACCTGGCCGCCCTGCTCGACAATTTGCGTCGCCTCAATACCATCCTGATTGACCTGGCCCGCGATATGTGGCACTACATCTCTATCGACTATTTCAAACAAAAAGTAGTGGCGGGTGAAGTGGGCTCTTCTGCCATGCCCCACAAAGTGAATCCTATTGACTTCGAAAACGCGGAAGGAAACCTGCTCACGGCCAATGCCCTGTTTAGTTTTTTGAGTGAAAAACTGCCCATCTCCCGCCTCCAGCGCGACCTTACCGACTCTACCGTATTGCGCAATCTGGGCGTTCCCTTGGCCCACAGCCTGATTGCTTTGCAGTCTTTGGCAAAAGGCCTGGGAAAACTGGATTTGCAGACCGAACGCCTGGCCCAAGACCTGGCCCAAAATTGGGGGGTCATTGCCGAAGCCATTCAGACCATTCTCCGGCGTGAAAATTATCCTCACCCTTACGAAGCCCTCAAGCAATTGACCCGAGGCCAGGCCCACCTGGATGAGCAAACCTTCCGGTCCTTCATCGGTCAGTTGGAATTACCCGCCGCCGTCAAGGCTGAACTGAATGCCCTCCGGCCAGAAAACTACCTGGGCTACCCCCCGGAATTGCCCTAGCCGCGCTGTATGCCCTAAAACCTTTCTTGCGCAAACCTGGTTTTTGAGCTACATTTGTATAAACTTTTCTTAAAATAATTAAACTTTACAATAGTATGCCCCTCACTCTTTCCCTGCCACCCACCCTGGAGCGCGACCTCTACACAGAAGAACACGAGCTTTTCCGGGAATCGCTCAACGACTTTGTCCACGCGGAAATTGTACCCCATAATGAGCAATGGGAAAAAGACCACATGGTTTCGCGCGAATCGTGGCTCAAGTTGGGGGAGGCTGGCTTTTTGGGTATGCAAGTCCCCGAAGCTTATGGCGGCTTGGGCATCACGGATTTCCGCTACAATATGCTTTTTACGGAAGTGCTCGGCCATACGGGCTGTGCTGGACCAGCGGTGGGCTATCCGCTGCATTCCGACATTGTCCTGCCCTACATCCTGCACTACGCCACCGAAGAAGTCAAACAGCACTGGCTCCCCAAAATGGTTTCTGGCCAAGCCATCGGGGCCATTGCCATGACCGAGCCGGGCGCAGGAAGCGACCTGCAAGGAATGCGTACCTCGGCCATTGACCACGGGGATTTTTTTCTTGTAAATGGTTCTAAGACCTTCATCACCAATGGCTACCTGAGCGATATTGTGGTAGTAGCCGTCAAAACCGATCCCAGCCAGGGAGCCAAAGGCATTAGTTTGCTGCTTATGGATAGCGCAATGAAAGGCTTTACCAAAGGCAAGCCTTTTCACAAAGTAGGACTGCACGCCCAGGATACTTGCGAGCTTTTCTTCGACAATGTAGAAGTACCCAAAGAAAATCTGGTGGGCGAAGTAGGCCGGGGATTTGGATATCTGATGACCGAGCTGGCCCAAGAACGCCTCGTAGTCGCGCAATCGGCTATCTCGCTGGCCGAAGCCTATTTTGCTGCCACTGTTGAATATGTAAAGGAACGTTCGGCCTTTGGCAAAAAAGTAGCCGATTTTCAGAACACAAAATATAAACTGGCCGAACTGGCCACTGACATTGCTATGAGCCGGGCTTTTATGGACCATTGCGTAAAACTCCACAATGAAGGCAAATGCGATGGGGCCACGGCCTCTATGGCCAAGTACCGCCTGACAGAGATTCAGTGCAAGGTGGCTGATGAGTGCGTGCAACTGCACGGTGGCTATGGCTATATCTGGGATTATCTGGTTGCGCGGGGATATGCCGATGCCCGGGTACAAAGAATTTATGCCGGTACGAATGAAATTATGAAAGAATTGATTTCCCGCAAAGTCTTGTCCTAATCAATCATTTAGCTTGCCTAGGGCCATTTGGAAGGGCTATACCCGACCAAATGGCTTTTTTGTGAAAATTAGGGCTTTGATAAAAATATTAACCTATCCTCCCCGCGACTCATAAATCTTTTTCAACTTCTCCGGCCTCCAATTGCTGCACAAGCCCCGAACACTGGCTTCTTTTGGCATTTTTTTGGGTCTTTTTTCAAATAGCAGGCGATTCTGAAAAAGCTTCCCGTTGGCATATGAAATTAAAGTTTTCAAAAATCCGTGAGGGCAATTTGCCTTTGCCCAGCTCAATCTTTTGTTTGCCAATATTTCTCACGCCATTCTTGAGAACCAGCGGAGGGCTTATTCCCGACACCTCCCTTTTCGCTTCCCCTTGCTGAGCTACCATATCGGGGCTGAGGGGATGAGCGCTTGGGGCCAGGTAAATGCCCTGATACAGACCCCGGAAAATATTTTTCTGCTGAAATTCAAGGTAGAGGACAATACCGAAAATACCCAGGGGCATACCCAGGAGAAAAAATATGATGAAAAATGCCTCTCGATTCCGAAAAAAATCTGACTCTTTGGCCTGGCTTGCTCGCACAAATCATTAAAAAAATATCTTGTGAAAGCACCTGAGAAAAAAGCACTTCCACAAAGCATATCAATTTCCGCTCAGTAATTGCCCCACTTCATCGGCATTGAGCTTGAAGAGACAGATTCTCGGAAAGCGGCCCGCTACATAGGTAGTGCCCACCACCGCCAGGCCCTCGTCGGCTGTTTTGACAAAGCTGGCCACTTCGTAGGGATTGGTAAAACCCAAATAAGTGGAGCCTATCAATTGCCCCGAAACCGTATCATAGGCCAAAAGGATGATTTGTCCGGCACGGGTATCACTGGCATAAAGCAGCACATCGCGCCCGGCCAGGCTCAGGCGTTTGAGTTTGATGGTCGCATTAGGATTAAGTTCCGGAAAAGTATTGCCGCCCAGGTCTTCACTACTACCCGGATTTCCCGGCCCCACCTGAATATCGGCCTGGGGCAGGATATAATTTTGCCCAAAGCTAAAACGGGCTGTCGCATAAGTATTGTTTTCCAAAAACAAAGCCGCACTCAGGCCTGCACCATCGGCCACCCCTTGCAGCACTGCGGGTTCGTCCTCATTTCCGAGGTTGGTGAGCACAAAAGAAAAGGTGAAATTGTAAAAACCATTGAAAAAAACCTGCCCGCCGGCCCCCACTCCAGTCAGGAAAGGAAACTTGCGCCCGTTGCGGGTAAAGTGATTGATGATAGGCTCTTCTACCTCGTCCACGTCGCCCCCGATGCCAATGCTATACGCCCGTTTTTGTTGCACAGTGCCGCTCAGGTTCAAACGGGTCAGTACCGATTCCTGGTTGTCTTTGTCATAGCCCAACAAGAGCATTTCATTGCTGTTGATAAGCGAGGCGTGCATCGGGTAATAGACGGGATTTCCTTCGTCATCGGCAATGGGGATAGGTGTACCAACCTGGCCGCCTGCATCTACACTGACCAGGTGCGCAATAAGGCTCACGGGTTGCAAGCAAAAAAAGTAATATTGCTCCCCTACTCTCATCAGGTCTCCCACCGGAAAGGCATAGTCGCCTGGCAAAATCTGGTCAAACAAAAAATTGCCTTCCGCGTCCACCTTCATCAAATAAATCCCCGGAAAAACCGCATCGCTGATTTCGGTTTCGCCCAGAATGAGATAGCCCCCGTCGGGCGTTTGCTGAATATCAACGGGGGTAAAAGCCCGGTTGAAAGTGGCATTGTCATAAATGCGAACAAATCTATCCAGGACTTCAATTTTATTATCGCTGATATCGCAGGCGGCCAATGCCCAGCAGCCCAGCCAAAAGATATATTTTTTCATTGTATTTTGATTCAAGGGTTAAAAACACTTTACCTGGCTTAGTCCACCGCCCGGAAGCTCCCCGTGCGCAAAAACCGCATCGGAAAAAGGCAACTTAGTGTAACGGAAATGTTGCGTAGTTTGAGGTCGTCCAAAGCATCGCCGGCCCCGGCCAGGCGATTGTTGACATAGCGATTTTTAACATCGGTAATGTTATTAAGCCCATAGCGATACAAACCCTGCAACGCCAGGCGCACATTGCCCACATTGTAGCTCAGTCCTATACCCCCCATGAGCCCCACCTGCGATTTGATGAACAAATCCCGAGCCCCCACAATAATTTCTTCGTTCACAAATTCATTTTGCGCCCCCGAAGCAAAATCAGTTCCATTGATGGTGAGCGTTTTTTGGGCTTCAATCAGGGTGGAGATATAGCCGCCCAGAAAGACCGAGGGCCGAAAAGCGGTGCGGGTAAAATCATATTTGAATAGCAAAGGAAACTCCAGATAATCCAGCTTGTGGTCCTGGGTATAGCGCAGGAGCAGGGTATTTTGGTCATTTTCGGTATCAAACCACTGATAATCGTTGGTATAGGTAAAGCGGTGGCGGCGATAAGCGGGCTGAAAACTGGCTGAAAATCCGCCATAAAAAAAAGTAATTTCCAGCCCGGCCTCGGCCCCCCAATCTTTAAAGTCCACGTATTCCTTGTGGTAATAGGTGAGGTCGGGATTATCCGTGGAGCTAAAAGGGGTGTAGCGCTCATCAGGCACCGCCTGCGTGAGGCTGGCCCCTGATTTAAAGCCAATCCACCACTGGGCTTTTTCAAAAGGGTCATTGCTTTTTTCTTCACCCGGATAGCATTGGGTGAAGAACGCCTTCCGCCTCGCTTTTGGGCCTCTAGGTGGGCCGTGTTCAGCCCAAGCAGTAGCAGCAGTAGAAAGCACAGTTTTAAAGAAAAAATACTTTGCATACGGGCAGGAAATATTTGTTGAAACAGGTGAAGCAAACCTATACCTGCTTCAAACCAAATTTGAGGCAGGCATAGGTTTGCAGATGTAAAATTTATCTATAAATGAGCAACTTTCGGGTATCCCGCAGAAGCCCCGCTTCTATGCGATAGATATAAAAACCTGGCGGCAATCCTTTGAGATTCACCATTAGGCGATGCTCACCCGCATCTTTCATTTCGTTTTTGAGTACGGTTTTCACCACTTTCCCTTGACTATTGAGCACCTCGAGGGTAACTGTGGTCGGGGTGTTGATATAGAAGCGCATGGTAGTTTTATCTACCGCCGGATTGGGATAACAGGGATAAAGCCGAAAGCGGTCATTGATAAAACTAGTGATGGAAGTAACCGTATTGGTGTTTATCAAAGGCAAGGTGATGCCTCTACCTTCATAATCGCCCCGGATGATACTTTCATCAGGCGCGCCGCCATCTACCAAATCTGCCCCTACCTCAAACCAATCTTTGAGTATGGAGGCATAGATTTGACGATAGTCAAACTGCTGCCCTACATTTCCTTGATTGAGGTCGGGATTGGTGCCCAATACCCCTGGATTGACCCACTTGCCAAATAAAAACATAGGCGCACCCGAACCGTGGTCGGTGCCATAGCTGCCGTTGGAGAATATCCGGCGGCCAAACTCCGAAGTGGTCATGGTCAGCACCCGGTCTTCGAGGCCCCTGGCTTTGAGGTCGTCCTGAAAGGCTTTCATTGTGGCCGAGATATGATAAAGTAAAGCCGCATGCACCCCCATTGTGGGGTCAAAGGTGCTTACCTGCTCGGCGTGGGTGTCAAAACCGCCCATGCGCACCAAAAATACTTTAGTTTTGCAACCGCCACTGAGCAACTTGGCAATGATTTGCATCTGACCCGCCAGAGGATTGCGGCTGCTCCCTCCCGGGGCACTAAATGGGTAGGTTTCGGGATAGACCACATTGGTCTGGATGGCATCGCCAATATCGTAGAGGGTTTTCAGGCGGGCGGCGTAGTCGTCTGATTTTTGCTCCAGTCCCAAAATCCAGTTGAGCTCCTGGCCATAGGGAGAGTTATTGAGCACCGCCGGAGGCACTCCGCGAGGGTCCACCCCTTCCAAATCTTCAAAGCCTTCCAGTTCTTCCACCAGGTTAAAAAACTGATTGGGATTATTTATGGAAATGGAAGTGGGAATATTATTGGTCTGGTGAAAAATAAGCGAAATATCATTGCCAAACTCCAGGGCCAGGGGGTCTTCCATTTGCGCATTCGGAAAATCGTCGGGATAGAGCTGAGGGGCATAATTATCTTCCAAAAACCGGCCTACCCAACCCGAGCCCAGGTAGTCGTTGTAGCCCCCACCCATAAAGAGAATGTCGCGCCCCCGAAAGTGCGAACCATTGTTGTTTTCATAAGAAACCCCCTGAATGATGCGCACTTTTGCCTCATCATACAATTGTTTCAGGCCCAGCATATCCGGGTGCAGCCCTACCTGGTCAGGCAAAGGGAGGGTATTGTCGAGGGGAATAAAGCGGCGGGCACTGTTACGGGCCGGAATGGCGATATTGGGCCGCCGGAAATAGTACAAATCGTAATTATCCACCGGAATCAGGGTGTTGATACCGTCATTGCCCCCATTGAGTTCCAGAATAATCAACACTCGGTCATTGTCGCTCATTGCGGCCAGGCGTTGGAGCGGGCGGTCACTGGCCATGGCCCGCATCGGCATTCCACTAATGGCAAAAGGAAAAGCACCCAGTAAGGGTAAATTATGTAAAAACTTGCGACGTTTCATAGATGTAGTAATAAGGCGTGATTTGAAGACTTAACTTTTAATTAGAATAACTGATACTCCGGCGATTGCAAAATAGCATTGACCAAATCCTGGAGCATCCCCCGGGCATCCAGACCACTCTGCAAGATGACTTCGGCATTGGTATAACTGAACTGCCAAAACAACACCGGGCCTTGAGGAAGTCCCTCGCCCAGCCGCAAAAACTGTTGCCGGAAATAAGCCAAGCGTTCGGGGGTAATTTCTGCCCCTTCTTCAAACTGGGGAAAAAGATAGGAAACATAGGCCCGCACCAGTTGGTCGGGGTCAAGGGCCACCGCATTAGAAAAGCGGGTCTTGGTAAAGGCCAGCAAATCAATGCCCAAATCGCCCGGTTCCAGACCTTCTATGGTCATAATCTCCCGGATAAAGAGGTAGCGTTGGGTAAGGCTATTGGTAGAAATCCAGTTGCGGTGAAACTCCGGAAACTGGTGATAGGCCGGATAACCAGCCACTTCAAATGGCTCTAGCAGGCTCATTCCCTGAAACTCGAGCTTTCGCATCAGGCGGCCCGCCATTTCATACCATTCAGCAGCTTGGCTTTGGTCGTCGGGCCGTTCAGCCTCAAAAAAGCGCAAAGTGCCGATTTGCAAATCCAGAGGCGACTTTATAATTGCGCCAAAATTATCGTCCTCCGGGGTGGCCGTAGCGGCATCAAAGAAATGCTGACTGGCGAGCAGGTCTTCCAGTACGGCCTGAAGCTTATACCCACTGTTGACAAATGTGTCGGCCATAGCCGGGATTATCGTATTGTTAATTTCGTCGCTGATGTTGTGATATACAAAAAAGCGGTAAATCTTGCGGCAGATGTGCTGGGGGGTTTCGGCTTGGGCATAGACCATTTCTACAAACTGGTCTATCTCATCAAGCATGCTGGCCTCCGTTGGTCTTCCTTGAGCATCCAGCAGGGCCGGGTTGGGCGTGATGCTTACATTGCCCAAGCGAGCACTAAATTCTTTTGGGTCATTGTCGTGGCGATTGCCAAACCCATTTTGGGCAAATCCTTTCACGATGGCCCGAGGTAAATTGGTGTCAGGGTCCAGATTGGCAAAGGCATTGTCTAAATCAAAGCCCGAAAAAACCCTTGCCCCTGCTACCACATCCTGCTCCGTGAAGTAATAATAATCCCCCAAAGTCAAAGGACCGGGAAGCGGCACTCCTTCGCGGCCCTTGCCAATGGTATAAAGCTCGAGGAGCTCGCGGGCAAAGTTTTCATTAACGGCCCCCGTTACGTTCAATTCTCCATCTAAAAACTTGAGCATAGCATTGTCAATGCACAGTTTTTTGGTGAGGGTCTTAAAATTGCGCAGAGGGTCGTTTTGGTCAAAGGCAAAATATCGAAAAAGGACATTTTGATAGTACAAAGCCCGGCTGTTTTCCACAAATGACTGAATAGTCGTGAAATGGGAGTGGAGAAAGAAAACCACCTTTTCGCGGGCACTGGCACCAGGACGGAGCATCTGCGCCATCCACCAGGCTTTGAAAAAGCCTTGCAATTCTTCGTCGTCGCTACTTCCCTCGGCGGGAGACACCCCAATCCAGGTTTGGCCTGTGGCCGGGTCTATAGGGGGCAGGGGCACCAGACCATCGGCAAAAAGTTGCGCCAATGCCTGGGGGGCGGTATAGTTGGCAAAAGTATCAATTTCGGCCATAGTGGGTCCAAAAGTAGCCCGGCGTAGCAAATGTGCGGCTCTTTTTTTGCCCAAAGTCCCGTTAAAAGGTGTCAAAGGCATAGGTTTGAAATTTGTCTGATTAATGGAGTGATTTCTATTTACAACTCATTAACGCAAAAAAAGATAACATATCATTGGAAGAAATTGGTATCCGACAAAAAGGACTGTAAGGTTTGGCCAAAAAAAGACAAGGGAAAAGGCAAGCCTCGTACGGATAATGTGCGGACTGGCAAATAAATCGCTCATTCCTGAAAAAAATAAGGAAGGAAAGGGAACAAATACCTCAAAGACTGAATCTAGTAAATGGCCCATCTGTAAGTAAGATAAAAAGGCTTTTCGCGCCAAAACAAAAATTTTTATGTTTGCTGTTTGACAAAACTTAGTAAAAAAAAGGTCGCCCAACATCAAGGCTTATTCAGGTCTTGTTTTTTCCTTTGATTTTGCCCGAATCATTCAAAAATATTGCTAACTTTACCCAGGCAAAAGCATAATTTTTTATCATTTTATCTAATCCTTACCCTGATGAACGCGCAAATCGCCTCCCCCGAAGAATACTTGGAGCAGCTTAGCCCCGAACGCCAGGAAGCCCTGATACAACTCCGCCAGACAATTCTGGACAATCTCCCGGAGGGCTTTGCTGAGGTCATAGACCGCGGAATGCCCGCCTATGTGGTTCCCCACGCCCTCTATCCGGCGGGCTACCACTGCAATCCTGCCCAGCCTCTGCCCTTTATCGCCATTGCAGCCCAAAAAAACTATCTTGCCCTGTACCATATGGGGCTTTACACGGATGCCGGGTTATTGGAATGGTTTAAGAAGGCCTATGCCGAACAAGTCCCTGGCAAACTGGATATGGGCAAAAGCTGTATTCGCTTCAAGAAAATGGCCCATATCCCTTTTGAACTGATTGGCGAACTGATACGCCGGGTCAGTGTCCAGGATTGGATTGCCCACTACGAGGCCCAGCTCAAAAAATAGCGGTGTCGGTGGTGCTGGGTTCCTGGTCTCATTTTCTGAGCCACCTTCTGCCGAAGATGGCCATACTGGCGCAAAAATTTGCCCGCCAACAGGGCTTCAATGCCCAATATCTGCGTCGCTATCGCCTCTGGCCCAGACCCGACGCTTCGTTTGGAGCCCGCGAGCTGCGTAGGATGCAGGACTATGCCCTTCAGTTTGTGGTATTTTTTGCCGAGGTAGTGTCCGTATGGCGGGGAAGCCCCCTGCGCGACCGCGAGCGGGAAAGGCTGACCGCTTTTGCCGCAATGCTTTGTCTTTATGATGATTTTTTTGACCAGCCCCACCGCAGCGAGGCAGAGATTTGGGCTTTCATTGCCCAACCTGAGCAGTTTCGGGCCAGGAATGCCCGGGAGGCGGTGGCCTTAGCGTTGTGGCAAAGGCTCAAAGCGGATTTGCCCCATCCGGCGGCTTTCTATCCAGCCTTTCAGGAGTTTCACCAGGCCCAGGTGGCCAGCCAGGCCCAGGCCGGGGGTCATCATTTGCCGCGGGCGCAAATCCAAAAAATCAGTTTTGATAAAGGAGGGCAGGCCCTGGTCTTGTCCTGGCTTTTGCTTGACCACGCCCGCCTGCTGCAAGAGCAAGCCGCCGTTTATCAACTCGGGGCCTGGTTTCAAATCCTGGACGACATTGTGGATGTGGCCAAAGACCACGCCGAAGGCATCGCTACCCTCGTTACAACGGCCCCCACCCTGGAGGCCGTGCAAGAAGACTTAGAAGCCCAAACCCGGGTGGCTTTTTCGGCTTTGCAGGGCCTGCCCTATCCGGCGGAACGATTGCGGCAGGCCCGCGATTTTTCCTGGTCATCGGCACAAGTGGCCCGGCCCACCTGCAATTTCTCAAATCCAAACAAACCTTACCTGCTTTCCAACCCAATGCCTTCCCCCCTCACGTGCTGGCCTGGAATGAGCGCCGCTGGCAAAACCTCTGGTACGGTATAAAATACTGGCTTTCCGCTAAATATTAAGAGATTGTAGGCGATATGTTATGGTTTCGTTAAGAATCTTTTTTTGCCTTGACTTAGCCAGTTGATTGAGAGAAATTTGTCTTTCTTGTAAAATATTACATCGTCTTTCTCTCAGTTAAATTCAATCTTATGAGCGTATTTTCACAAGCAGCATGCAAATCACTTCTCTTCTTGGGCTT
This sequence comes from Microscillaceae bacterium, assembly GCA_012031215.1. Lineage (GTDB taxonomy): Bacteria > Bacteroidota > Bacteroidia > Cytophagales > Microscillaceae > JAAUUB01. The sequence goes on from JAAUUB010000010.1 coordinate 42,251, forward strand.
TTCTGGAAATTTCAAAATTTTCAAAAGCATTTTATTTCATCTAAATATATTGATTTTATGAGAACAGTATTACGAACAATCCGAAGCG
>JAAUUB010000150.1 GCA_012031215.1 Microscillaceae bacterium
GGCAGATGCCCCCAAGTATAGTTGTATTGTGGTAATTGATGAACCACAGGCGAAGACCAGTATGGAGCCGAGGTATCGGCACCAGTTTTTCGTGAAATTGCCGACCGGCTGTTCTCTCTTGATGTAGATGTACAAACACCAAGCGTGCTTCGGCGCGAAGCCTCTTTTTTTCAGACGGACTTGCCAAAAAACCAGACCTTACACGCCCGCGACGCATTTGCCATTCTGGCGGCCTTGGGCATTTCTTCTCTCCCCCCGGCGCAGGAAGCCGAATGGCTGAGTCCTGCGCCCCAAAAAATGGCCGTTGCCTGGACACCCCGTACCCTCGAGCCAAACAAAGTGCCCAATGCCAAAGGCCTGAGTCTGAAAGATGCCATTTACTTGCTCGAAAACAAAGGTCTTAAGGTCTATTATCAGGGAAGCGGACGGGTACGCAGTCAAAGCCTGATGCCGGGGGCGGCGCTCCGGCCCGGAGACAAAATTGTGATTCAGCTCCAATAAAAAAAAGGCTTCGCAAAATTGCGAAACCTTCTTTTGTTTATTCCTTTTCTTGCGAAAAAATCTATGAAGTAGCTTTCAACGCTTCGGCACCACCCACAATTTCTAAGATTTCCTTGGTGATAGAGGCCTGTGGATGATAAAAGGATCTTGATTAAGGTTCAAAGTCACTAACTTTTTGCCCTTGCCTGTTTATTTTAAATACACGACCATTTTTTTTTACAACTGCCTGGCCATCAAAAAAGGTGAAGGCGAATTCATATTCAAAAGGTAGTAGAATGTTCTTATTTTTATCAATGTAGCCATAAACTTCCCTTCCATCAATCTCATACCAAGCGTATGCAACCCCTTCATCAGAGTAGGGACCAATTTTGAGATTATTTGGCAGTTTCTGATTTTGACTAGGTAAGTTCCTAGATGTTTCTTGAGACTGATTTGTTGAAAAATCATAGTTATTGCCATTCAAAATTGTGAGAACTCCCTTGTTTGGATCGATTTGGTATGTTCCTAACTTTTCTAATGCACTTCCTCCCAGTAATAATGGAGCATTTTCAGTGTGAATGATATTAGCTCGTACATTATAAAGTTTGAGATTTGCAACATCAAGTTCTCTTATCAAAATACTAGAACCCTGCACAATATCTCCATTTGCTATTGAGCTATAATTGGTTCCCAATATATCCTCTTTATTTAGATGACCATTTTTCAATAAGAATAATGCTTCAGTCATTGAAATACTGACTTGACTAGCCCCAGTATCAAAAATAAATTTCATTGGAATACCATTTAATTTGCAAGGTACTTCCCATATTCCTCTATTTTTTTCCATCTGAATAATTACTGGTTGGGCAATAGCAGTTGTGCAGAAAAGAAGGCTTATTATCAAAAAGTAAAATTTTGAGAACATATGTTTTTAGTTTAAAAGAGAGTGGGATTTTTTAAAAATCTTTTCAAAGATATTGGATACGTGGAAAAAATAAGTAAATTTGAATTTAAATAAGTAACTTTAAAGTGTGTTTTACAACTATGAGTTTTGATGTCAACAAAATAGGTGAACGGATAAAAAAGTTTCGTGAACTGAGAAATTACACCCAAGAAAGCTTGGCGGTCAAACTGGATATGACTCCACAAGGGTATGGTAAAATAGAACGAAACGAAGTTGAGGTCAGCTTAACAAAGCTTAGTAAAATTGCAGATTTGTTAAATACTACTATCCAAGATATTCTTGGATTTGAAGACAGGTTTGTTTTTCACAATCAAGAATGTCAACAGCAGAACGTTGGCTATAACCAGGCAATAAATTTTAAAGAAATCCAAAGTATTTACGAAGAACGAATATCGGATTTAAAGGCTGAAATCAACCGCCTTCATAATCTTTTGGCTGAATCATTGAAAAATAATGAGAGTATTTACCGAATATATCATCTGTATAACAGGAGTTTAATTCTTGTAATACAATAAACCTATTTTTCACTTATTGATAAAAAAAGGCCTTGCCTGATGCAAAGCCTTGGTTCCTTTCTCAATTCAATAAAGTTTTATGAAGTAGCTTTCAACGCTTCGGCACCACCCACAATTTCTAAGATTTCCTTGGTGATAGCGGCCTGGCGAGAACGGTTATAAGTCAGGCGCAGTTCTTTGAGCAGTTCATTGGCATTTTCGGTAGCATTGTCCATGGCCGTCATTCGGGCACCCTGCTCCGAAGCATTTGATTCCAGCACAGCCCGGTAGAGTTGGATTTTGAGTGTTTTAGGAAGCAGCTCCTCGATGATTTCATCGCGGGAAGGTTCCAGCAGATAATCAGTATTGCTGGTTTCTGCGGGGACTTCAATTGGCGTTTCGGGGGCGGCAAGCGGCAAAAACTGTCTTACTCGCACTATCTGGGTAACCACATTTTTGAATTCATTGAAAATTAGCTCCACCCGGTCCACGGCTTGTTTCTCGTATTGTTGGATAAGATATTCGCCCAGTGCTTTGACGGCATTGAAGTTCAGATCGGTGAATATCTCTACAAACTGGGCATTCACTTGATAGCCCCGGCGGCGGAGGCTGTCATATACTTTTCGGCCCAGGGGCAAAAATGTGAGTTGACCAGCGGCTTGTTGAGCGGCATATTTCTCATTGGCCAATTGGAGAGAAGCCTTGAGGACGTTGGCGTTGAAAGCCCCACAAAGGCCCCGGTCTGAAGAAATCGGGATGATGAGGATTCTCTCGGGCGCACGCTCAGTAGTCAAGGGGGTAGCCAGTTGCTCATCCAGGCTGGCGGTCAGGTTTTGCAAGATATTGCCCAATTGCGCGGCATAGGGGCGCATTTGCGTGATGCGTTCTTGGGCCCGGCGCAGTTTGGCAGCCGCCACCATTTTCATGGCTTTGGTGATTTGTTGGGTAGAATTGACCGAATAAATCCGGTTGCGTATTTCTTTTAGACTGGGCATATTGGCAAATTTTAGGAATCATTTCCCAGCCCCTTGAAAGCGAGCCGGGAAATGGGATTGGACATTAAGCCACGTATTTTTTGGCCAGGTTGGTAGCTACGGCTTTGATGGCCTCGCGCTCGGCATCGTCATAACGGCCAGCCTTGAGGTTTTGCATGGCCTCCTTGTGCTCGGCATTCATCAACATCAAAAACTCTTCTTCAAACTCACGCACCCGGTTCACCGGCACTTTGTCCAGGTAGCCACTGGTAGAGGCGGCAATAATGGCCACCTGCTGCTCTACCGGATAGGGAGAATATTGGTTTTGTTTGAGGACTTCCTGGTTGATGCGGCCCCGGGTGATGGTGAGGCGGGTAGCGGCATCCAGGTCAGAGCCAAACTTGGCAAAAGCTTCAAGCTCGCGAAACTGCGCCTGGTCGAGTTTGAGGGTACCCGCCACTTTTTTCATAGACTTGATCTGAGCCGAACCCCCTACCCGCGACACAGAAATCCCGACGTTGATAGCGGGCCGAATCCCGGAGTTGAAGAGGTTGGTTTCCAAAAATATCTGCCCATCCGTGATAGAAATCACATTAGTAGGAATATAAGCTGAAACGTCGCCGGCCTGGGTCTCAATAATGGGCAGGGCGGTCAAAGAGCCCCCACCTTTGATGAGCGGCTGAATAGAAGGCGGCACGTCATTCATCTGCTTGGCTACCGGGTCCGAGGCATTGATTTTAGCGGCGCGCTCCAGCAGGCGGCTGTGCAGGTAAAACACATCGCCGGGGTAGGCTTCGCGGCCGGGCGGGCGGCGCAAAAGCAGGGATACTTCCCGATAGGCCACCGCCTGCTTTGATAAATCGTCATAAATCACCAAGGCCGGACGGCCTGTATCGCGGGAAAAACTCGCCGATGGCGGCACCGGTAAAGGGGGCATAAAACTGCATCGGGGCTGGGGTAGAGGCAGAGGCCGAAACCACCACAGTATAGGCCAGGGCACCTCCTTTTCCAGGGTATTGACCACTTGCTTTACGGTGCTTTCTTTTTGGCCACAGGCCACATAAATACAAAAAACGGGTTCGCCTCTTTCGTAAAATTCGCGCTGGTTGATGATGGTATCAAGGGCCACGGCCGTTTTTCCGGTTTGGCGGTCGCCAATAATCAGTTCGCGCTGCCCCCGGCCAATCGGAATCATAGAATCAATGGCTTTGATACCCGTTTGCAGTGGTTCATTTACAGGCTGGCGGTAAATAACCCCTGGGGCTTTGCGCTCAATGGGCATATCGTACAAATCGCCCAGGATTGGGCCTTTGCCGTCAATGGGTTCGGCCAGGGTATTCACCACCCGGCCCACCAGTCCTTCGCCAGCTTTGATAGAGGCAATGGTGTTGGTGCGGCGCACAGTGTCGCCTTCTTTTACTCCGGTAGAATCGCCCAGGAGCACGACTCCGACATTGTCTTCCTCAAGGTTGAGCACCAGCCCTTTCAGGCCTGTTTCAAACTCAATCAATTCCCCAGCTTGTACTTTGGTAAGGCCATAAATACGGGCCACACCATCTCCAATCTGGAGAACTGTGCCCACTTCTTCCAGCTCAGAGGCCGATTTGAACCCGGCTAGCTGCTCACGGAGAATAGCCGAAACTTCATCAGGACGAATATTGAACATTGTGTTAGGCGTTTAAATCTGTTGAGTAAATTTTTTCTTGAGCCTTTTGAGGCTACTACGAATGCTATTGTCAATGATTTTATCTTCAATCAGGAGCACCAGCCCCCCAATTAAATCCGGTTTCACTTCTTCTAAGAGCACAATGGTTTTTTGGAGTTGCTGGGCCAGTTTGGCTTGCAGGGCTTTTTGTTGGCTTTCGTCCAGGGGGATGGGCGTTTGCACTCTTACGTGCAGGATACCTTTTTTCTCGTTGTAGAGCTTGCTGTATGCCGCACAGATGTCATAAAAAATTTCCTCCCGGTTTTTGCGGCTGAGCAATTCAATGACCGAATAGGTAAGGGGATGCACTTTATCTTTAAAAAGTTTCTCCAGGATACCCAGCTTTTTCATTCCGTGAATGACGGGGTCTAGCATCACCGCCCGCAGTTCCGGGTTGCGTTGGATAGTATCGCGATACAACTCCAAATCCGCATAGACTTGGTCCAGGGCGTTCTTTTCCTCGGCCAGTTCAATCAGGGGCTTGGCATAGCGTGTGGCAACGGCTATATTAGACATAGGTCGATTATTTTGGGAGTGTCGTATGCGTGCTTAGCTCAATTAATTTTCAGGTCATTGATTAAATCGGATACCATTTTCTTTTGGGCATTGGCATCAGATAATTCCCTTTGAAGCACTTTTTCGGCGATGTCAATAGAGAGCATCGCGATTTGCTGGCGGATGGAGACCAGTGCGGATTCTTTTTCAGTTTCAATGGTCCGGCGGGCCTCTTCAATCATTTTGCCTACTTCTTCTTGGGCCTTGCGTTTGGCCTCTTCGCGGGTTTCGATGGCGGCTTGTTGGGCTGATTTCAGCATTTTTTCGCGCTCCAGGCGGGCATCGTCCAGAAGTTGCTCATTGTTGGCCTGGAGCTGCCGCATTTCCTCTTTGGCTTGCTCGGCTTTGTGCAAAGCCTCCTCAATAGAGTGCTCGCGGTCTTTAAGGGCTTGGGTGATGGGTTTCCAGGCATAGCGCGAAAGTAAAAACAGCACCACCAGAAAGGTAATGGTTTGCCAAAATATAAGGCCAAAACCAGGGGTTACTAAATCCATATTACAAAATCTATCTTAAGGGTTTTCAGAATTAAAGAGTAAGACAAAGGAAGCCCGGTTCTAACAACCACTGGCTTCCTCTGAAAATTAGGAAAGTTAAGATACGGCGATGAGCAGGCAGATAACCACCCCAAAAAGGGCTACCCCTTCAATCAAAGCAGCCGCAATAATCATTACCCCTTGAATACGCGGGGTAGATTCAGGCTGGCGGGCAATGGCATCCATGGCCCGGCCACCAATTTGGCCAATACCCAGACCAGCGCCTAGCGCAACCAGTCCGGCTCCTACGCCTGCCAAGCCCGTTCCGAAATCGGCAAGTAAAATAGTCAATAGTTCAAGCAACATAGAGATAATTAGGGTTTATAATTGAGAAAATTGGTTTCTAAAAATCAAACAAGGCTTAGTGATGCGCCTCCTCGTGGTGATGCTCCTCTACGGCCTGGCCAAAATAAAGGGCCGACAAAAGCGTGAAAACATAGGCCTGAAGCAAAGCCACAAAGAGCTCAAGAAAAGTCATCGCTACGGCAAAAGCCACGCTCACCGGCGCAACGACCAGCCCTATGCTTTTGAACATAAATATCAGGCTAAACAAACTCAGCATGATGATGTGGCCCGCCGTGATATTGGCAAACAAACGAATCATCAGCGAAAAGGGCTTGGTAAAAATTCCCATAAATTCAACCAAAGGCATAATCGGCACGACCGTTTTTAGCCACCAGGGTACCCCCGGCGTATTAAAAATGTGGCTCCAATAGTTGCGGTTTCCGCTAAATAGGGTGATGAAAAAAGTAAACAAAGCCAGTGTGAGCGTAATGGCGATGTTGCCCGTGAGGTTGGCCCGGCCGGAAACAATCCCAGCACATTGTTGAACCAAACGAAGAAGAAAATAGTGAGCAGATAAGGCAAAAATCGCTCGTGTTTTGGCCCAATGGCCCCTTTGGCAATATCGTCGCGCACAAACACGATGATAGGCTCAAAAAAAGACTGCATTCCCCGGGGAGCCTGGCCGGGGCGTTTTTTGTAGGCATTGGCCACCTGGAAGAAAATCGCCATCAGCAAAATCACACTCAAAAACAGCGAAGCGACATTTTTGGTAATGGAAAAATCGTAGAGATGCCCCCCTTCGGCCAGGTGAAATTTGCCGTGCTCGTAGTGATAGGTGTTAAGCGCGGTTTTGACCTCCGTCACGCTTGTTTTCTTGCCCTCGTGTGTTTTCTCTTCCTTTTTGCCATGATGAATGGCACTGGACATAAACACATCCAGTCCTTTGGGGGTATAAAGAATCACGGGCAAAGGCAGGGTCAGGTGCGTGCCGCCAATGATGGCAAATTCCCACTCGTGGGCATCGGCTACGTGGTGCAAAATGGTTTCACCAGGATTAAACGCTTCGCCTTCACCCCCGCCAGCCCGCAGCCCGGGCGTACAAGGTGAAAAGAGCAGGACAATGCCCAATAAAAGCAGGCTAAGTAATTGTTTATGAGAGAGATAGGACATAAATTTAGTGGTTTTTCTTATCGGTTTGCAAGTTACCTAACAAGTGATGAATTTCAAAAACAAAAAACAGGAAATAAAACAAGAAAAAATTTAGGATCAACAGCCTTTGATGGGCCAGCCTCAGGTTTAGCAAAAAAGCCAGGAAAGCCAAACTGAGCAATAAGCGAATCATCATACCGACCACAAAGTAAATCAAAAACTGTGAGGGGCGGCTGGCCCGACCCGCCTCCGAAAGCCGGTGGCTTGTGATGGCCAGGGAAACAAAAAAGCCCCAAAGCCACCATTTGCGGCCATGCCACCAAGCACCTGGCATCAGCAGGCCTTCCAGCCCAAAAGCCATCAGCAAAAGCCCACCCGGAATCAACACGCTGCGCCATTTCTTCATATCTATTTCCAAAATGCCCTGCAAAGGTACACGTGCCCGGGAGATAAAAAAGACTGACAGACAAATTTTATTTGGCGTATTTTACAAGCATTTTCTTTGAACATTTCGCTTGGGTTAAGAGGGGCAAATAGGATTTTTCACCTCATTTCAAGTGCATGAAATTGGTTTCTGGTAATTCTTCTCTTGACTTGATTTTTGAAGTTGACAAACCTTTGATGGTGCTAGATTGGAAAGCAGAAACGGCCCATTAAACCGAAGCCGATTTCAAGGCCGAAGACTTAATGATTGTGGAGGTCATCGACCAGTATCGGCCCTAATACTTGCTTGCGCTGAGCCAGGCTTTTGCCTATCCTATCAATCCTGAGAACCAGGTCTGGATTGCGGAAAATGTGTTTAGCGCTCTAAAAAAAATGGGGTGTAAAGCTGGCCCTTATCCTGAGTAGCGATTTTATTGCCCAGCTTTCTAGGGCATCCTCTACCGAACAGGCACATATTCTCCCCTTGGGGCTGCTTGGCAATCGGGATGAGGCTGAGCAGTGGCTATTTTCAAATTAGGGGAAAAGCCAGTTTAATCCATATCTCTATCTCTTGCAAAAGGAAGCAAAGAAATACAATTTTTTATGCTTCAAATTGGAGCAGTGCCAGGTAAGGATCGCCTTCCAGTTGCAGGACCTGGGCAAAGGCCGGTTCGGTTTTGAAGCCCTGCCTTTTCAAAGCAATGATTTGCTGCCGAAAATCTTCGCCGTAGCGAGTCAATAGTTTGTGTTCTACGAGCAGATGCCTATAACCTGATTGCTCTCGGCTTGGGGTATTTTCGCCATAAACTTCTACTTCATAACCTTCTATAAAAAATGAGGCCACCACGACAGACGCGGAATTGAAGGGTTCTACAAAGCGGAAGTGATTTGCTTTCCCAAAATTTTTCCGGAGGGTTTCTACGAAGGTGGCTTTCTCCTCGAAACAACAAATGATATCCAAATCGCTTTTTTCAGTAGCAATATCGAGGGGGATGGTTCCTACCAGGAGCGGGTCATAGGCCTGAAGTTGTATCAGGATTTGATGCTCGGTCAGGAGGGCATATACTGCCTTTTGTTGAGGGGTCCCGTTTTGTAGATAGTCTAAGTTCTCAAAATTCATTTTCTTCAAAATTGTGGACTGCTTCAGGAAAATAAATCCTCCTAATATTTTGTAGTTCCTTAGTCATATCGCAAAAAAAGCCCTCTTTTTCAAGAAAGGGCTTTCCTGGGTAAAAATTAGCGAAACCTCTATTTGGTTTCTGCCAGTAATTGGCGGGCCTGTTCAGCCAGGTTGAGCTTTTGAAGGCGGGCCAGGGAGAAGCCCAGGGCTTCGCTGAGGGTTTCGAGTTGTGCATCCGTGATTTGGGCCAGTTGTGCAAAGGTATGAAAGCCCTGCGCATGCAGTTTTTCGGCCAGGGAAGGGCCGATGCCGTTGATTTTTTTGAAATCATCCGGGCTGGTGGCTGCACTGGGGCTAGGCTCTACCTCTGTAAGAGCGGGGCGTTTTTGGGTATCGGATATGCTTTGGTCGTGATTTTCGGGTACTGGGCTAAGGTTTTTCTTTTCCGGTCTTTGCTGGCTTTCGGGAACGGGGTGGGCGACTATTTGAGCAGGGGCGGCCTGGTCGCGGGTGGCCAGCCATTCAAAGATGGTGGGGCCGAGTTCGGCCTGGGAGCGGCGGCCCGTAAATACCCCGATATGACCGCCGGGGAATTCATACAATTGTTTGTCTTTGGAGCCAATGGCTTCGTTGAGAGGTTTCGTAGAGCTAGGGGGTACAAGGTGGTCTTCGGAGGCATAAATGGTCAGGGCGGGCATGGTCAGGTTTTTCAGGTGAACCGTTTGGCCGCCAAGCACCAGTTCATTTTTGATGAGTTTGTTTTGCTGATAAAGGTCTTTGACAAACTGACGGTAGCACTCCCCGGCCTGGTCGGGCAGGTCATTTATCCATTTTTCCATTCGCAGGAAGTTGAGCAGTTTGTCCTCATCATCCATAGATTCGTAGAGGTTTTTTTGTTGCGTACCTTGAGCATAGGTTTCAGCAGTTGAAAGCCCATATCCAGGAATGTGCCCGGAACCAAGCCCCCAAAGCCTTCTACAATGGCATCCACATCCATGTGGCGGGCCCAGCGAAAGAGTAGCCCATCGTTGGTAGAAAAATCTACCGGGGTAACCAGGGTGATGAGATTTTTAATTTTTTGGGGATGCAGGGCCGAATAAATCACCGAAAAAGTCCCCCCCTGGCAGATGCCCATCAGGTTAAGGGCCGGAATCTGGCGGCTCTCGCGGATAAAGTCAACGGCTCCATCGATATATACATTGATATAATCGTTCATCGTGAGATAGCGCTCATTGCGGGTGGGGTAGCCCGTATCGAGCACATAAATATCCAGGCCCAGGCTGAGGAGCTTGCGGATAAGGCTCCGGTCGGGCTGAAGGTCCATCATATAATAGCGGTTGATGAGGGCATACGAAATCAGTACGGGTGTTTTGACTTTGATTTCGTGTGAGGTTTGATAGTGAAAAAGGCGCACCTTGTCCATTTGCCAAACGGGTTCACGCTCCGACGTACCTACCTCAATGGCCTCCATGTGCTGGACGACATCAATCGATTTGTTAAGTTTTTGGGGGATTCCGGTGGTTTTTTCAACTATTTCGTTCCAAAAGTATTGCATAATCGTGTCGGTTATTCAGCCGCAGAAAGAGTTTTATTGCTGTGAAGGGGCAGTTTCATCCGTTTTTTCGGTGGCTTTCAGTCTTTTTTCTAACTGACGCACTTTGGTTTTTAGTTCGTAGAGCGCCGCGTTCATTTCGTCCATTTCGGAGCGGGGCACCAGGGGAAGCGGAGCGAGCAGCATTTCCAGCAGTTTATCGGTTTGGGTCTTGATATCAAGTCCTAGTTTGAGGAGTTCGCCTTGCAAGCGCGAATAGCTTTCGCTGCCGAAGAGCTCAATAATTTCTTCCTCAATCGTATTGACCCAGGTATTGTAAAAATCATCGAATGTACTTGTGCCAGTATTTTCCTGGGCTTTTTGCATCACCTGTTGCACGGCCTTCTCGATGGCCATAAAGCCCGACTGATAGACGAGGGCCTGCATTTCGGTGGCTTTCACAAAATATTTCATAAACATATCCTGGATGTCCATCGCGATACGGCCCATCTCTTTTTCCCTTCCGGCGGGCACCATCGTGAAATAAGGATTGATGAACTTGGCAAACTGTTCCGAAAATTGCTGGCTGATTTGCGACAGCACATTGAAGTTTTTGTCTAACATCTGGGCCGGCATAAAATTCTTGAAGGATTCAAAGACATTGGCTGAGCCGCTATTTTTTAGCATCTGCATCGCAAATTCATTGTACTTCTGAATCATATCCAGAAAACCTGCCGATTTGTTGCCATCCATAAAATGGAAAATGCCATCTAAAACCTCTTTGTATTTTTCTACATCCATCATTTTGCTCAGCGAATCGAGGCCCATGGTATTGCTCTGCATCATTTTGTAGATGGGTTGCCACAGCTCAAACATCTTCATGTAAGTGCGGGTATTGTCAATAAAATGATGCAATTGCTGGGGATTAAAAGCCTGGGCCATCTGCGACCAGGGCTGCCCGTTTTGTGAAGGGAAAAGCTGCCCATAGCCCTTGTTCCAGTCAGCATACATTTTTTGCATATTTTCCATATAGCTAGCAAAGGCGGCGGGGTCGGGCTGGCTTCCTGTGGCAGGCAACATGGCCATCCACATCTTGGCCATTTGTGTCTGCGAATCGAGCCAAAAATTGACAAAATCTGGCTGCTTTTCTTCCGGCTTCCACTGGTTTTTGAGGATATGCAACATGGAATCGGCCAAAGATTTTTGTTTGTCAAACCATTGGCTATACAATTCAACCGATTTTTCGACGACCTCTCCCTTTTGAAAAGACTCTTGGATTTTTTTGGAAGTATCCATCAAATTGTCCACCAGTTTGTTTTGGGTGTTCATCCAGGCATCGATAAAATTTTTGGTGCTGTCCATGAGATTGTTCCCGATTTTTTTAAATTTAGTACAAAAGTAAGTAGTGATTTTGGATTAAGAAATTTTTTTTGAAAAAAATCCCCCCTTTTTTTGCTTTCTTTTTTTAGCTTGCAATCGTTTTCGTAGTCATATTTGTGCAGCTTTGCACTTTTTTCACTCATTGTTGCACAATACTTTTTTTTGTACTTTATTAATATTTGATTTCAGAAAAATGCTTATTCAGGTAAAACAAACCTTTCGCCACGCCTTTTCCTTTTCGCAGGCTGAAGTAGAACAGTTTGCCCAAATTTCGGGCGACCACAACCCCGTCCATCTCGACGAAGCCTATGCCGCTCAGACTCCTTTCAAGCGGCGCATCATTCACGGCTTTCTGACTGGAAGCGTATTTTCAAAAGTATTTGGTACGCTCTTTCCCGGAGAAGGCACCATTTACCTCCGCCAGGATATGGAGTTTGCCCGCCCTATGTTTGTAGATACGCCCTACGAAGCCGTGTTTGAGGTTGTGTCCATTGACCGGGAAAAACACCGGGCGGTAGTGCGCACGTGCATTCAAGACCAAAAAACTGGCAAAGAGACGATTCGGGGGGAGGCCGTGATTATGCATCCCCAACTCTTCTGAGATATAAAATTGAAATGGCCCGGCATAGACCGGGCTTTTTTTTTCTGGCTTTTGTCCAAGTAAGAAAAGCCCAAAAGCCGGGTCAAATCTGCTTTTCTCCGGGGCAAACCGCCCCCCCACCCGGCTTCTTCTAGCCCCTCTTTTTTGGCTTCCGTATTGGCACTATCGGCTTTTGAGAAGTATTTAGGGGCATTTGTCCGTCGGAGTACAGCGATTGTCCAGATACGAACAGGGGCGAAAAATCCGGCCTAAGTGCAGGTCAATACAAGGGATTTTTTCGGCGGCCAAATTTGTACGAAAGCGGACGAATTTCACGAAAAAAGTAGGTCATTTATTAGAAAAGTACAAATTTGCAGGCTTCTCCTGATTTCCTCTGCCTCTGCACGGG
>JAAUUB010000151.1 GCA_012031215.1 Microscillaceae bacterium
GGATGGCCATTCCCTGATAAATCAAAACTCCCTTGATGCTGCTTTCCTGGGCCAGGCTGAGCTGTCTCGGAAGTTTTTCTGAGGCTTCGGTCGAATTTTTTCAGGCTTGGCCTGGGTTTGGGCAGGTGGGGGCTGAGCCGGATTGAGCATCACCGTTTGTTTATAAAAAGCCACCTGCTCGGAAGGCCAGCCCCGGTTTTGGCGAATGGCAAAAGCCCAGGCTACGAACTGCTCCCGGCCCGGAAAATTATCGGCCACATACAAATCCAGACTATCCAGGAAATGGCCCGAAAAAAGGCTTGCCCACTTAAAAACAGGCCGGGGGGCCAAGGCTCTTTTTTCAAACTCCGAACGGGAGTTTTGAGGAGCAATCAAGAAATAAAGCCCAAAGGCCAACAAAAGCCCAATAAACGAGATGACATTGGCATAAATCAAAATTTTTGAAAAGCATCGCTTAAGCAATTGGGTTTAGAAAGGTATCCGTGAGCTGGGCAAAAAACCTGCTAAAACTTTTAAAAATCGTTTTTCATTCCTCTATTTCTTCTTTGGGGCGGCGTAGTGCTGCCGTAGAAACTTCAAAACGGTCAAAAATGGAAATGATGGAGTTTTTCAAAATACGTGGATTCACGAGCAGGGTACGGCTTCTCAGGCCCGAAGCATAGCCCATCCAAACGGTGCTTCTGGTTTTGCGCTCTACGAGGTGAATCAGCAAGGTGCCATTGTTAAGGGCATACTGCTGGGGTTTGTAGTCTTTTCGGGTGCTGTCTTCTTTGATAATCCACTGCTTCATTTCGGGCTGCTGGTAGCCCCTCATCTGAAAATCATCCGGGAAAATTTTGTAAATAATGAGCAAATCAGGTTTTTCAGTTACTGGCTCATAGTCGAGCAATTTCATCCTAAACCCTATCTCATCTTCAATGATGTTGGCATTGAGGCGGGTGAGGGTGTCGGCACTGGTATGCTCCATAAACTGAAAGCTTTTGTATTTGCGAAAATTTCCCTGGTAGCTGTAGTCGTAGTCAATCACATAGTCGCGGGCGCCCACGCAGGCCGCACACAAGCCCAGAAATCCTAAGAGAAGCAGGTTTTTTTGCATCTTTTTTTCTTTTGAAATTGGGGCGAACTCGGGGATTTTCCAAGCCTTTGCCAAAAATTCATGCTTTCTTTGGTTTTTCTTCACAAACCGGACTGGTTTTGAACGAAAGGCCTTTGTACTTTTTAGAATGTGCGTATTTTTAAGCCTAATTGCTAAACCTACAGCCCCCTTGAACAAAAAGAAAATCATCAATGACCCGGTGCACGGCTTTATCAAAATTCCGAACGAGCGAATTTATGACCTTATCCAGCATCCTCATTTTCAGCGCCTTCGGCGCATCCGTCAGCTAGGCCTGGCCGAGTATGTCTATCCGGGGGCTTTGCATACCCGCTTTCACCACGCCCTGGGGGCGATGCATCTCATGAGCCTGGCCCTGGATACTTTGCGCCAAAAGGGTTTTGAGATTTCGGAGGCAGAGATGGAAGCCGCCCAGATTGCGATTCTGCTCCACGATGTGGGCCATGGGCCGCTTTCCCACGCGCTCGAGTTTATTCTTCTGAAAGATATTCGCCACGAGCGCCTCTCGCAACTCATCATGCAGGGGCTCAATCAAGAGTTTGGCGGAAGCCTCTCAATGGCCATAGATATCTTTATGGATGTCTATCCACGGCGTTTTTTGCATCAGTTGGTTTCGAGCCAACTGGATATGGACAGGCTTGATTACTTGCTGCGCGACAGTTTTTTTACCGGGGTGATGGAAGGAACCATTGGGGCCGACCGGATTATCAAGATGTTGAGCCTCTATCAGGATGAACTGGTGATTGAAGAAAAAGGCATCTATAGTGTGGAGAATTTCCTGACTGCCCGCCGCCTGATGTACTGGCAGGTATATTTGCATAAAACCAATCTCAGTGCCGAGCAAATGGTGATTCAGATATTGCGAAGGGCAGCCCATCTTTGCGCAAAGGCAAAGCGATAGAAATGAGTGAGCCTTTTCGCTTTTTGCTGGATGAAGCCCCCGATTGGGCCGATTTTAAACAAAACCCCGACGTTCCTGGCCGCCTACCTAAGCCTGGATGATTATGATATCTGGGCAGGATTGAAAGCCTGGGCTAGGCATCCTGACCCCATTCTCTCTCTGCTGAGCCAGTTTTTATTGCAAAGGAAGCTCTTTAAACTAAGCCTCACCAAAGAAAAACCCGAAGAAGACCTGATTAAAAAGCACCGCGACCGGCTGGTGAGCCAACTTATGCTAAAACCAAAACAGGCAAATTATTTTCTCGTTACAGGCTCTACTACCAATGAAGCTTATCTGGCCAAAGGTGAAAAAATCAATATTCTTACTAAAAACGGACAGGTGCGCGACATTGCCCAGGCTTCGGACCTGCCCAATATCAAAGCCCTGCGCAAACTGGTCAAAAAATATTTTGTAGGTTGGCTGGCCTGACTATTTTAAAAACCCGGGGAATTTTGTTCTCATCTCTTGAGTATTGCCCGCTTTTCTCGTATTCGTTTTTGTGATTTATTTGCTTAATAAACCAAAAATATGAGCCTTTCTTTAGAAAAAATTGCTTTGCTGAGAGCCGTAGGCGAACTGGCTTTTGTAACGGCCCGCACAGATGGGATGCTTACCCAGTTAGAGAAGAAGGTATTTCGGGAGGCGGTGCAGGAAGAGTTAGGGAGCGAAGGTTGGGCGGCACTCGACCGCTTCGATCACCTCGACGGAACCAATCTGAAGCTGAGCCCCGAACAAGCCTACAACCGGGCCTTGTTTGCCATTCGCCAAAACCGCAAGGCCCTTACCCCCGACCTGATAGAACGCTTCATTGCCCTGCTCGAGAAAGTGGCTGGGGTCTCGGGCATTAGCGAAGATGAAATCCAGATGATTGAGCGATTTCAGGCCGATGTGGAGAAAATCTGTCGCGAAGGCTGAAAAGAAAGACTATTGTTCGCCTGAATTTTTAAACTCCTGCTCCAGGCGGCGGCTCAGGCTTTGGCAAAGGTGGTCAATGTCCATGGCCATGATTTCATCGGAGGTAGCCCGCCGGGCCATATCGGCAAGCCCAGTCAATACCTCAATGATAAAACGCTTCATTTCGGGCACTTCCATTTCTTTGTTCCAGAGGTCAATCTTGAGGGTTCCAGGCTCACGGGCATCCCAAAAAGAAAGGCTCATGGCCTTAGCCTCCAAAGTCTGGACCTCATTGAGGTCATCCGCCTCCCATTCTATCTTTTCCGGGATTTTGGCCTCATCCAGTGTGATTTTTATCTTTATTTCCGATGTTTTCATCAATTATCTTTTTTCCAGTGCGAAGTTAAACCCAAATCACCAATCAAAAAAAACCTTCTCTCAGCTTGGGGTCATTAAGTCATTGTTCCTTGTTCACTGTCCAGTTCCCAGTTGCTGTAGAGCAAATGCCAGTCGGCGGCGGGTTTCTTCCCGGCCCAGCACAACCATGATGCCCATCAGGTCGGGGCCGCCTGCCTGTCCGGTCAGGGCCAGACGCAGGGCGGGCATCACCTTGCCCATTTTGAGTTGCTGGCTCTCGATGTGTTGGTGGAGGGACTCGTGCAGGGCTTCTGCCTTCCAGGGCAGCGCCTCAGAGGCCAGTAATTCGTCGTGGAGCACTTGTACGAAGGCGGCTCCTTCTGTTGACCAGCGTTTTTTGGCCATTTTTTTCTTCAAAGGCAGCAGGCGCGTGAAAGAAATAATCGGCTTCCTGCAAGATGTCTTTGGGGAAAGTGATGCGCTCTTTCATCAGCGCGGCAATTTGGGTGAGCTTTTCGGGTGTGGGGCTAGGCAGGCTTTCGGCTTTGAGGGCCGAGGCCAGGGCATTTGCCAATTGGGTATCCGGGGCTTGTTTGAGGTATTGTTGGTTAAACCATTTGGCTTTTTCAAAATCAAAAACGGCATCGGATTTGACCACCCGGCTCAGGTCAAAAACCTCAATGAGTTCATTCAGGCTAAATATTTCCTGCTCAGTGCCCGGGTTCCAGCCCAGAAAAACCAGAAAATTAAGCACCGCTTCGGGCAGAAAGCCATCTTCGCGAAAGCCCTGCAAGGTCTGAAGCATGCCTTCCTCACTGCTTTCCTGCCAGGCCAGTGGAAAAATAGGCATTCCCATCCGCAGGCCATCCCGTTTGCTGAGCTTTCCTTTGCCATCGGGCCGTAGCAAAAGGGGGAAGATGGGCAAAATTCGGGCCGCGCCTCCGACCAGCCCAGAAAATCATAGAGCAACACGTGCAAATAGGCCGAAGGAAGCCATTCTTTGCCCCGAATCACGTGGCTTATCTGCATCAGGTAGTCATCTACCACATTGGCCAGGTGGTAGGTAGGCAGGCCGTCGGGCTTTAGCAGTACTTTGTCATCGAGGGTAGAAGAATGTGCCTTTACCCAGCCCATTACCAAGTCCTGAAAACGAATTTCATCCTTGGGGGGAATTTTGATGCGAATTACGTAGGGTTCGCCATTGCCTATCCGGGCCTTCACCTCGGCAGGAGGCAAGGTCAGAGAGTTTTTCATTTGCAGGCGTGTGACAGCATTATAAGAAATATTGTTGGCCTTTGCCGCCTTGAGCTTTTCCCGCAAAGCCTCGAGTTCGGCTTCTGTGTCAAAAGCGTAATAGGCTTTATCTTCGGCAAGCATTTGCTCGGCATACTGGCGATAGAGGGCCTTACGCTCCGATTGGCGATAGGGCTGAAAAGGGCCTCCGGTTTCGGGCGATTCATCAGGAGAAAGACCCAGCCAGCGCAGGGCTTCAAAAATATAGGCTTCGGCTCCGGGCACAAAGCGGTTTTGGTCCGTATCCTCGATACGCAGTATAAAAGTGCCCTGATGTTGGCGGGCAAATAAAAAATTGTAGAGTGCCGTGCGCACCCCTCCAATGTGCAAAGCCCCCGTAGGGCTGGGGGCAAAACGAACTCGAACCGGCTTATGCGTCATAGAGTTACAGGCTAATTTTTTTGCAAAAGTAAGCCTTTTTTGGGTATTTGAAGGCTGATGTTGCTGCCAAAGCCAGCCGTCTGCGGCCGGGGGCCACAGTTTAAAGGCTTATTTTCGGATAATGGCCCCCAGTTCATTTTCAAAAGCCTGCATGAGCTTTTGCATGGTTTTTCAATCACTTTGTCGGTTAGGGTCTGGGTTTTATCTTCCAGGATAAAACTGAGGGCATAGGCTTTTTTATCCGGGCCAATGTTTTCACCTTCATACACATCAAAAACATTGAGCGATTTGAGCAGCTTGCGCTCTTTGTCGCGGGCCAGTTGGGCAATGGTTTGAAAAGCCACGCTTTTGTCCAGCACAAGCGAGAGGTCGCGTCGCACTTCCGGAAATTTGGAGATTTCCTCAAATTTTACCCCGCTTTGGTATTGTTGCAAGAGATACTCCCAGTCCAGGTCGGCATACAAAACCGGTACTTTGATGTCAAGGGCTTTGAGAGGGGCCGGGGCTACCTTGCCCACCTGGGCAATTTCCTGGCCCTTTTTGTCCAGATAGCGCAAGCCATAGGCCAGCGAAGAGAAGTTCGAAGGCTCCATTTGTACGAGGGGCAAGTTCATTTTTTGAAAAATAAGCGCCACCACCTGGGCCAGGTCATAAAAATCGGATTTCTGCCGGCCCAGGCGCCAATGTTCTTCCTGCCGCAGTCCAGTGAGAAACAAGGCCAGTCGTGTCCTTTCCCCAAATTTTTCCAGGCCGGGATTTTCGCCCTCCCGGAAATAGATTTTGCCAAATTCAAAAAACTTAAGGTCCGTCTGGCGGCGGTTCAGGTTATAGGCCAGCACCTCCAGGCCCGAAAAAAGCAGGGTTTGGCGCATTACGCCCAGTTCTTCGCTGAGCTTATTGAGGATTTCGACCCGCTTTTGGGCCGGATGCTCGGGCAAAAGGTCGGCGTATTCGGGTTTGGTGAGAGAGTTGTTCATCATTTCGGTATAGCCCAGGGCGGCCAGGGATTGCGAAAGCTGAAACTGGATTTTGTGGGCATCTTTTTCAGGAAATTCAGCCAGATAGCCCGCCCCCAGGTATTGGCCCACCTCCAGCTGGTCGTAGCCATACACCCGCGCAATTTCCTCGATGATGTCGGCTTCTCTTTGCACATCCACCCGGTAGGGAGGCACTTGCACCGTAAAGCCTGCTTCCGACTCGTTTTGCACCTCGATTTCGAGGGCTTTCAGGGTTTCTTTGATAAAATGGTGGTCCAGGTTTTTGCCAATGAGCCGGTCTATTTGCCGATAGCGCACCGGAAACACAAAGGGGCCGACCGGTTGAGGGTAGATATCCACCAGGCCGGAGGCAATGCTTCCACCGGCTATCTCCTGAATGAGCAAGACTGCCCTTTGGAGGGCAAAAACTACCCCGTTGGGGTCAGTGCCCCGCTCAAACCGAAACGAAGCATCAGTTTTGAGGCCGTGCCGCTGCGAAGTACGGCGAATATAGCCAGGGTCAAAATAAGCACTTTCAAGAAACACGTTTTGGGTGCCTTCGTGTACACCCGAATGCAAGCCCCCAAACACACCGGCAATACACAAACCCTGCGAGCTATCATCGCAAATCATGAGGTCCTGGCCCCCCAGTTTTCGCTTCACAGCATCAAGGGTGGTGAACTCTGTGCCTTCGGCCAGGGTTTTGACCCGGATGCGCCCGCCTTTGATTTGGTCAGCATCAAATGCGTGGAGGGGCTGCCCCAGTTCGTGTAAGACAAAATTGGTAATGTCGACCACATTGTTGATGGGCCGCAGGCCAATGGCTTTGAGGCGGTTCTGAAGCCATTCGGGCGATGGGCCAACCTTGAGCCCTGTCAGGCACACTCCTGCATAGCGGAGGCAGGCTTCGGGGTTTTCTACTACAACCGATATGGGCAAATCCGGGCCGGAAGCCTGGATATCAGCCACTTCGGGGCGGCAAAGCGAGGTTTGGTACAAGGCCTTGAGATCGCGGGCCACCCCCCAGTGCGAGGCGGCATCGGCCCGGTTAGGGGTGAGGCCTATTTCAATGGTATAGTCAGTGTAAGGCTGGAAATAATCGGCGGCAGGCCTGCCATTGGGCAGGTCGGTGTCTAGCACTATAATACCCGCATGCGATGTGCCCAGGCCAATTTCATCTTCGGCACAAATCATCCCTTCGGAAGCTTCGCCCCGGATTTTGGCTTTTTTGATTTCAAAGGGCTCTCCCTGGCTGGGGTAGAGGGTGGCTCCCACGGTGGCCACAACCACTTTTTGCCCGGCGGCTACATTGGCAGCCCCACACACAATGGGCACAGGGGCTTCCTGGCCAATGTCAACCGTGGTCTTGCGGAGTTTATCGGCATTGGGATGGGCCTCGCAGGTGAGCACTTCGCCAATGACCAGTCCGGCCAGTGAACCCGGAATGGCTTCAAACTTTTCAATGCCCTCTACCTCGAGGCCCAGGGCCGTGAGCTGAGCGCCCAGGGTTTCCGGGTCGGGCAAAGCAATGTAAGATTGTAGCCAATGATAGGATATTTTCATAAATCAAGCCTGCTGTGAAGGTCTAAAAATTTTAATCCAAAAACCAAAGGCCAAAAATAACACGGATACGGGGAAAATGAAAACAATGAACAGGGAGCAATGAACAGGGAGCAATGAGTAACAAATTTTCAATTTTTTGAGATTTCTTATGGTTTTGCAACAGTTTTATTTCTTGGATATAAATGTTGCAATTTGGCAGAGCAGATGATTTGGGAAAGACCGAAGCCGGCTCGATATTTTAAGCCCCTGGCAAAAATCTGGTCGAAAGGCTTTTCCCAAATGCTGTCTATATTTGCACGGAATCAATATTATCAAATACGCATGTTGAGTTACATCATTTGGGACGTTCGCCCGGAGATTTTTGCCGGATACTCGGTTCGCTGGTATGGTTTATTGTTTGCGCTGGGCTTTTTGATAGGGCAATATATTGTGGCCTGGATGTTTCGCACGGAGCGCAAGCCCGAAAAAGACCTGGAAAAACTGATGATTTATATGGTGGTGGCCACTATCTTGGGCGCACGCCTGGGGCATTGTCTTTTCTACCAGCCGGGCTATTATCTGAGCAAGCCCATTGAGATACTCAAGATATGGGAAGGCGGACTGGCCAGCCACGGAGCAGCCATCGGCATTTTACTGGCCCTTTACCTCTATGCCCGCAATCGTCCGGGGCAAAGCTTTTTGTGGGTGGTGGATAGAATTGTGGTGGTGGTGCCCTGGGGGGGGCTTTTATCCGAATGGGCAACCTGATGAATTCCGAAATCATTGGCAAACCCGGCGATCAGCCCTGGGCCTTTGTCTTTGCCTATCCCCTCGATGAGTCATTACAAAATTATAAAGAACTGCATTTCTTACGTGCCGAGAAAATACCCGTCACCCGACCCGATACGGTGGTCAAAGGCGAAGTATATGTGCCTTTGGACCTCCGTCTTTATTTCAATGCCCGCAAGATAGACGAAGGCAGTCTAAAAAGTTTTTTAAACTTTAACCTGGCCTCGCTGCTCAACCAGGGCGAAACGGGCAAGCACTATAGGCTATTTGAAAATGCCCCGCCTTACAAATTGAAACTAAATGAAGGTGAGTACCGGGTAGAGGTAGCCCTCTATGCCCTGCCGCGTCATCCGGCGCAATTATATGAGTCGCTTTCCTGCCTGGCTTTGTTTTTGTGCTGCTGGGCCTCTACGCGTGGCGAAAGGGGCGGATTCCCGAAGGGCTGTTTTTTGGGATATTTATGATTGTCATATTTGGCCTGCGCTTTGTTTTTGAGTTTCTGAAAGAAAATCAAGTGGAATGGGAAGATGGGCGCTGGCTCAACCAGGGGCAAGTGCTCAGTATTCCGGCCATTCTGATTGGTTTGCTGGCCTTGTGGTATGCCGCCCGGTATCGCCGGATGGACCAGGACCCACCTGCGCTGGAAGTGAAATAGGGGCGGGGAGGGCACAGGTCGGCGGTGTATTTACACCCACACCGCAAAAATCTCCTTGCCTTCGTGGCTGATGATTTCTTCTTTCCACGAGGGTTGTTTTCTATCATCAAAGATGAGTAAATAGCCCTGGCTTAGGCTGTGTTTTTCCAGGTAGCCTGCCAATTGATGCAGCCCCTTTTGGTGGGCTTTTTCGCCCCGCCAAAGTTTGAGTTCTATGATGTATTTGTAGTGCAGATAAGTAAGGACAATGTCCAAACGCTTTTCTTCGGAAGTTTCTACCTCTTTAAAATCGTGTCCCTGCCCGTTGATAATGGGTTTTAAAAAAGCCAGGAAAATCAAGCGCCATTCGCGCTCAATGAGATGACTGTTTTTGCTACTGTACTGCTCTTTCATAAAACTTTGGAACTTGCGCAAGACCCGCTCCAAATCTAAGCTACCCTCGTCAGTAGTAAATTGGTCGCCCAAACGTTGTTCTTCATAGCTTTGTTCACTTTCTATTCGCTTGACAGTCATATAGTTATAGATGCGTTGTGCATAGATGCGGTTATGAACCACCAATCTGTGGCCTTCACCAAAAATTCCATAAATCCGCCCTAAATTCGTGAGTGGTGAATCGGGATTAAAAGGAATGACCTCGCCTTCTACAATAACTCTATAGACCAGATTATACAATTTCTCGTTATTCTCTAAGCTTTTAATCAAGCTGTCAAAATTGGTATTATTTTCTTTCAATAAAAGTTGTACACTTGCTTCTACCTCTTCCAGCGTCCATTTTGATTTGTCTTCTCTTTTGGGCAAGATATATTCAGCAATGTTTTTACAGAGTTTAGACACCAAAAAGGGGTAGCCCGAGGTGTGATAATAAAGCCGCTCGGCAATGGCTTCAAAGTCCATTTGTACGCCTTCGGCTTCGCTGTATTGCCGGAGCATGTAGGCAATCTCATCCGGGTAAAACTCCATCACTACATTAAAATCGGCGGCAATGTTCCAGGGGCTGTTCACTTGGGCATCATCCGGATTGCGGAGTTTGAATTTCAAAGATTTAATATCGTGTACCCCGGCCAGGACAATGCTGTGGAAGGTAAGTTCACCCGCATTTCTTGCTAGGTATTTATTGCGAAACATGCCCAAAAGTCTTAAAAAAGCCTCATATACGCTGCTATCATCTACTTCATCTATGAGCAAAACTATTTTTTTATTGGCTTTTTCTACTATTTCCGACACCATATCCGATAAGTCGCCAAAATCTTCGGGACGGGGCATTTGACTGATTTCCTTTGAAAGAAGCTTATCTTGTATTCTCAGTCCTTTGATGAATAAATCTAAAAATAAATTTATCATACCCGTATCAGACTGATGAGGAGCCAAGCCCGTTCCCTGAAAACTCATAAAAACAGGTAGAAATCGCTCATCTTCTCTCAAAGTAGTAAGCAAAGCAAAAAGCATCGTCGTCTTTCCAAATTGGCGTGGGCGATTGATGACGAAATAATCCCCTAACTCTACCATTTGCAAGATACCGGCAAAACGACGGCGGTCGTCCATCATATAATGCTCATTGGCATTGCAAGAACCGGTGATGTTGAAGCGTTTTTTCATACTATTTTAGGTTTGAAGATTGAAAACAAAGCTACAAGAAAAAGATTAATAGGGTGTACGACAAATTTTTGAAAAAGCAACTACAACGCAAAGTTTGCCTAAAATAGTCTTTTTCCGACTAGTTTAGACAAGATTGCTATCTTAATTTTGTACATTAAGCGATTTAATATAGAGAGATTGCTGTGCAAAACCAAATCTTCCCCCAAGAAATCATCGAGAATACCGCTGAGGTGTATTTACCCAAAGTATCTGTAAAAAGGCAGCTTATTTACTCCTCAGTACTCATTTTTGTATTAGGGGCATTGGCTGCTTTGCCCTTTATCAAGGTAGATGTTTCTGTCAGTACGAATGGCATTATCAGAACCATCTTGGAAAAGAACGAACTCAAAACCATCGTCTCGGGAAGCATTGCCACCATCAATGTGCAAGACAATCAAAATGTGCAAAAAGGTGAGCTGCTTTTTGAACTCAATACCGAAGCACTCGCTGCCCAAATCCAACTCAACCAAATCCAACTCAACCAAAACCAACAAAATCAACAACTTCAGCTTATTCAAGACTTACAGACCTTACTTGCTTTGAAATCTTTTGAAAAGCCTCTTTCTCTTTCTTCTGCGCTGTATGCACAGCAATACAATCAGCTTTATTTTTCGCTCTTAGAGAAGAAAAGTCAACTCAGAAAAGCTACCCAAGACCTAGATAGAGCCAACCTACTTTTCCAACAAAAAGTAATCGCTACAGCAGAGATAGAAGAAAAACAATTTGCCTTTGATAAGTTAGAAGCTGAATACAAAACCCTGATTGCAACCCAGCGAAGCCAATGGTCGGCAGACCTGAATCGCCTCAGAATATCCATGACTGAACTCCAAAGCCAGGCAAAGCAACTCCAAGAAGAAAAAGCCCTGTACCAAATCAGAGCCCCTCAAATGGTACTTTCCAATTAACTATGGGAAAATACAAAGGTACTTACCTACAAGCGGGAGAGGTGCTAGGTATTATCTCTCCCGACTCAGGGCTAGTGGCAGAGTGCTATCTCTCACCCAAAGACATAGGGCTTATCAAAAAAGGAATGAAAGCCAAAATGAGCATTGATGCCTTCAATTATACGGAGTGGGGATTTGTAGAGGGGGAAATCATAGACATAGGCAAAGACTACATCTTGTTAGAAAATAAGCCCGTTTTCAAAATAAAGTGTGCCTTAAAAAGTAATATAATTCAACTCAAAAATGGCTTCTTGGGGCGATTACAAAAGGGCATGACCCTGCAAGCAAGGTTTGTCGTAACTCAAAGAAGCCTTTTTCAATTGCTCTATGACAAGATAGATGACTGGGTGAATCCTATCCATGTAGATTGACCAATTCTGTCATGCTGTAAGCATCTATTTTACTGCGTAGCCCTCACCACACACCTTCGGATTCTTTCAGAATGACAAGGAGGGCTAATTTCTTTGTAACTTATTTAGCTCGCTCATCAAATGCTGAATTACCTGCTGTTGCTGCTTGATTTGCTCAAAAAGAACACTTCGTTCTGCCTCTGTAAAGCCTTGGTGCTGTACCACCGAGCCGTTGGCATTATATACACCATTTGTTTCTGCTATTTTTTGGATAAACACTTTTTCATCGGTTTCAAAAAAGCGAAACAGCACCAGCTTACTGATTTTGTAAAGCTGTGCCACACAGTCTATGAGTGCTGTATCTAGGGGGCTTTCATCTTTTTCTAAGCGGGAGTAGGTTTTCTGGCTGATGCCTAGCTGAAAAGCGACACTCTCTTGGGTGTAGTCGTGGAGATTTCTAAGAATCCTGAGTTTTTTGCCGATTTTTTGCATAGTGAAGGTTGTTATGTTTTCATTAACAAAAATACACTTTTTTTTATGAAAAGGTATGTCTAAAATAGTACTTTTTCTGTAACTACTCAGGTAATAACTTTTTTGAAAAACATTGAAAATCAGATAGTTATAAACATTGATAAAGTCATTCGCTTCTTTTAGTTGTTTTTAGTTATCTGACAATCAGTGGGTTGCAAAGAACGT
>JAAUUB010000152.1 GCA_012031215.1 Microscillaceae bacterium
CAAAGAAACTATGCGCGAAAACTCTAATAATTACCAGCGAATGCTGGTCAATCTGGCCCTGCTTTATCAAGACCAAAAACGCTATGAAGAGGCCGAAACCATTTATAACCGTGCCATCTCGCTCAAAGAAAGACGATTGGGCAACCGCAACCACCCCGACCTGGCCCACATGCTCAATCTCCTGGCTTCGCTTTATGTAGAAATGGGCAAAAACGACAAGGTAGAAGGGCTGCTTCAAGAAGCCCTGAGGATTTATGAAAAGAAATTTGGCCCCAATCATCCTTCCTATGCCACTTCGGCCAGTAACCTGGGCAACTTCTATCGCGTGCAAGACCAGCTTGACCAGGCAGCGCCCCTGCTTGAGCAGGCCCTTAATATCCGCCTCCAAACCCTGGGCGAGCAACACCCCGATGTGGCCAAATCACAGGAAGATATGGCCATTTACTATTGGCAAAAAAAGGAGGTTGCCCAAGCAACGGCCCTCTATCGCCAGGTTTTGGCCAAAACCGAATCGTTTATCCGCACTTATTTCCCCCCTATGAGCGAAAGCGAAAAAGAAAAGTACTGGGATAAATTGCGGCTTACTTTCCTGAGGTTCTATTCTTTTGCCACCGATTTTAAGGACCAGGACCCCACGCTACTCACAGATATGTACCGCGCCCACATCAACTCAAAGGCCATCTTGCTTGCCTCTACCAACAAAATCAAAGAAAGCATCTTACAAAGCAATGACCCCGCTCTGATTGCCGAGTATCAGGCCTGGGTAGATGGACGCGAATCGCTGGCCCATTTTTACACCTATTCTCAGGAAGAGCTGAGCGATGAAGGCATTAATATTGACTCCCTAGAGCAGGCCGTGAACGCCAAAGAAAAAAACCTGTCCCTGAAAGTGCCGGAATTGTTTGAAAGCCAGAAAGAATACAAAGACATTTTGGCGGCCCTCTCTGCCACCGAAGCCGCCGTAGATATATTGAGCTTTCCACACTACGACCGCCAGTTTACCGACCAGACCATTTATGCTTTCTTAATTGCTGACAAAGCCCACCCCAATCAGCCTCAGATGGTGGTCATTGAAAATGGCAATGAACTGGACGATAAATTTTTCAAATATTACCGCAATATGATCAAAGCCCTCAAGCCCGATAAATACAGCTATGAAAAGTACTGGGCTTCGGTAGATGCTTTGCTCAAAGGAAAAACTACAATTTATGCCTCCCTGGATGGGGTTTATAACCAAATCAGCCTTTACACCCTGCAAAAACCGGATGGCAAATACCTCGTTGACGGGCAAAGCTTTGTGTTTCTGACCAATATCAAGGACCTGCTTGGCCTCAAGAAAAATACCACCCCGGCCAGCGTCTCCAAGCAAGTGATGCTGGTAGGCTTTCCCACGTATGGCAACCAGGGAAAGATTAGCCCCCTGCCCGGCACAAAAGTAGAAGTGGACAACATCGAGAAAATAATGAAAACCGCGGGCTTCCAAACTCAAAAACTCACCGCCGAACAAGCCCTGGAAGCTAAAGTAAAGGCAGTGGAAAAACCCCGAATCCTGCACGTGGCCACCCACGGCTATTTCCTGGCCGACCCAGTCAGCACCGGCAATAACAAAGTCTTTGGCATTGACCTGGACAAGGCCCGCGAAAACTCTCTGCTCAAAGGGGGTATCCTGCTGGCCAATGCCGAAGGAGCCCTGGACGGCGAAAATACCCGCCAAAGGCAAAACCAGGACAATGGCGTGTTGACCGCTTTTGAGGTCTCCACGATGCGCCTCGAGGGAACCGAGATGGTCATTATGAGTGCCTGCGAAACGGGCCAGGGCGATGTAAAAGCCGGAGAGGGGGTCTATGGCCTGCAAAGGGCCTTCCAGATTGCGGGCGCTAAGGCAGTCATCATGAGCCTTTGGACCGTGAGCGACCAAGCCACCCAAGAACTCATGAGCTTGTTTTACAAAAACTATGTCCAGACCAAAGACAAAGTAAAAGCCTTCAAACAGGCCCAGCAACAACTCAAACTTAAGTTTAAAGAGCCTTATTATTGGGGCGCTTTTGTAATGGTGGGGGCTTAATCCAGGCCTTTCTTTCAGAAAACCTTCTCTGGCCCCATTGGTCTTGAGAAGGTTTTCTTATTTTGCCCCTTTTGCCAAACCTGTATGCCTAAAAGATTCTTTTGCTCAGCACCAGCGACCTCAGCGGGGGAGCGGCCATTGCTTGCTACCGTCTCTTTTTGGCCCTGCAAAGCCAGCCAGAACTAGAGGTCAGACTTCTGGTACAACACCAACAAAGGCCTCATCCCCAGGTAAATACACTTGCCACTTCTTTTTGGCAAAAGCAATTGGCCCAGGTGCGGTTTGCCACCGAAAGGCTTGATTTTTGGCGACTGGCCCGCAACAAGGAAGTGCGCTTCGCTTTTTCAACTGCCTCCACCGGAGCCGCCATTCATACACATCCCTGGGTACAGGAGGCGGATGTTCTACATTTGCACTGGATTAATTTTGGCTTTTTGTCTTTGTCTTCAATACAAAAACTGGCGGCCCTGGGCAAGCCTTTGGTTTGGACCTTGCAGGATATGTGGGCTTTTACGGGCGGATGTCATTACACGGGAGCTTGTCGTGGTTTTGAAAGACAGTGTGGTCATTGCCCTTTTTTGAAAAATCCGCACTCAGGCGACCTCTCGCACCGGGTCTGGAAGCGAAAAAAGACGCTTTTTGAAGCTGGAAAATGGGTCATTACGCCCACCAGTCAATGGCTGGCCAGCGAAGCCGGCCGTAGTTCCCTGCTTTCTTCCTGCCGGATAGAGGCCATTCCTGCACCCATTGATACTCAGATGTTTTGCCCGGACTTATCTGCAACTGCCCGGCAAATTCTGGGTTTGCCGTCTGAGTCATTTCTATTGCTGTTTGGGGCCGCCAAAATCAATGACCCCCGCAAGGGCATCGCCTATCTTCGTGAGGCCCTCAATTACCTCCGCGCTCAAAAGGAATCCCTGCCAGCCCTCGAGCTATTGGTTTTTGGGCAGGATAAAGCCCAAAGCCTGGCCGATTGGCCTTTTCCGGTGCATTACCTGGGTCAGTTGGCTCCTGCCTCGGTCATCAAGGCTTATCAGGCGGCCAATGCCTTTGTGATGCCTTCTCTGGAAGATAATCTGCCCAATACCATTTTGGAATCACTTTCCTGTGGCACACCAGTCATTGCTTTCAGCACGGGTGGCATCCCCGAGATGATTCATCATCAAGTCAATGGCTATTTGGCCCAGCCCCAAAATGCTGTTGATTTGGCCCGGGGTATTCAGTGGCTGTATCACTTTCAGCCCCGCGAGACATTGCGTCGAGCCGCCCGCCAAAAAATCGAGACCAATTTTCGCCCGAAATTGTAAGCAATACATATCAGGCTTTTTATCAAAGTTTATAAAAGTGCGATGGCTCCGGTCTATGCCCCCTTTTCTGGCCGGGCATTGACGGAGGAAAGAGCAACTGCATAAATTTCTACCAAATAGCTTTGGAGTTCCAATGAAATTTGTTGGCCTTTAAATAAATACTCAGGGGGCTTATTTTTAATTAAATCATGCGCTTGTGGGCCGGGAGGAATCTTTTGCTTCCTTGCTTTTTTTTGAAGCCTGAAATTGTTGTCGGGCGGCAAAGGCGGCCAGCGATTCGGCAAGCCTATGCAAGAAATAAACCTCGGGTTCTCCGGGCAAGTCTGGAAGCAGGAGTTCGGTTGCTCCGTAGCGGGTTCCGTTCCAAATCCAGGGCATCACGACCAGGCACTGAGGATGGAGTTTTTGTAAGCCTGCTTTTATCGAGGCATATCCTACTGGCAAGGATGCACCATCTGCATTTTTCCGGTAATAAAAGCTTGCTGCAAGAGTCCCTCATCCGTCAAATGGCTTTTTAGTAAGAAATCCTCTTTGCTAAGCCCGCGACAAGCCACCAACTGAGGTGTGTCATTTTTACTGTATTGGTAAAATACTCCTTGAAAAATATGGAGAAAACGGCCCATTTGCCGCAATACCAGGGGATATATCTCTTCTGGGAGCAGGTCTTTTTCCAAAGCTTGGACACATTCCTGCAAAGCCTGATGCACCTTTACCTGCGCCGCTTCTGTGCTTCGGCGTTGTTCCAGTTCGCTCAGTTGTTGCTGAAGCAATTGTTCTTTTTCAAGCAAGGCCTCGTTTTTGCGCGCCAGTTCGGCCTCGGTTGCCTGGTGAAAAGCTTCGTTTTGGGCATTGTTACGCATCAAAAACCAAAAAGTGCTGAGCAATATGACCAATACCACCACTACATTGACCCCCACCAGGCCATACAAACGAGAGGATAGCCCTAACTGGCTATAATGCACACCAAACCAGCGGTAGATTTCGTCAAAGAACAAACTGGCCAACACCACAGGCAGGGCCGCCGAAAAAAGCCAAGCCCTTTCCCGGAAAGTAAACATCACCAAAGGTACACACACCGAGCTAGTAATGACAAACCGGGGTGAAACATAACTGATAATTTCCTGTCCTTTTGGATTGAACAATTTGGCACTCAGGTCATAGGCTAACACGGTAAGCATAGGCATCAAGCTCAACAGATAACGCGCCAATTGATGCGCCCTAGCCCAGTTAAATACTGGAATGCCCACCGAAACTAAAATAAAAATCAAAAAGGGGAGGGCATTGAAATGTTCTTGTGAGCTGAAAGCGGCCAGAAGAAAAAATCCCAGCCCTACCTGAATAGCACTGAAAGTATTGGCCAACCTTATCCGGCTTTGCACGGAGAAATTGGTGTACTTGCTCACCCCCAATTGGGCAAAAGCTTCCCAGATTTGACCCAGTTTTTTAACCATATCCACTTGCTAATTTACTACGTACAAACAACCTTATCTTCGCACAAATTCTGCCTGTTTGCATGAAAGTGTAGGAAATGTAATAAATTTATGAAAATAAAAATGTGTGTATCCGAGGTTCTTCACTTTCCATGAGCCCCAAAAGATTGAAGGCTCTCGAGAGTTGAGCAAAAACAGCATTGTATTTGAATAGTTTTTTATAATTGGCCGCATTGCAAACAAGATTGTTATGAAATCATCCATTTTCCGGCATCTGGCCGGGCTTTATCTTCTCCTCACCGCCCTGGCCCTGGGAGGAGCCACGTTGGTTTACTGGCAGGCGAATCAATTGCAGGCTATCACGCGCAACAAAGTAGAGCAGTATAGAAATGTCAAAAGCCTGGCCATCAATGTAGAGGCCGAACTCAATCAACTGGCCTATCTGAGCTACAGCTATCTCTTATTTGGGTATGCCCACATACGCAGCCGGGCCGAAGGTCTCTGGGAGCAAAGGGTGGGCTTATTGAGCGATTCTCTCACGGTGCTGGTTCAAGAAACCGGGAATCCTGTGCTCGAGGAACGATTGCTACAAATAAATAAAGACCTGGCGGCCCTCAAAACCATCCTGGATAATTTTTATAACTATAGCTTTGTCAATGCCCAGGACCGCCGGCTCATTCGCCTGGACAAGGAGTTTGATATATTGAGCAGTAAAATTCGAAGAGACCTTATCAACATTGCCGCCAGCCAGGAAAGCGACCTCAAATTTGCCCTGCTAAAAGTAGAACAAAACGGCCAAAACATTCAAATTATTGGAATTGTGAGCCTTTTATTGGTTTTGTTGGGGGGCAGCCTCTATTGTTTTTGGCTCTGGCAACAAACCCGTGGGCAAGCCCAAAAACTGGCCAAACACCTGGACGCGCTTCTCTGTGGGGAACTGCCCACAAAACTTCCGCCCGCCTATCAGGAATTTTTACCTCTACAGCAAAATCTGACCCGCCTTCAGACCAGTTTTGACCGCCTTCGCTTCTTGGCCGAAGAGGTAGGCAAGGAAAATTTCGAGACAAATGTACGGGTATTTGAAGGCGGGGTGATGGGGCAAGCCCTGGCCGGAATGCGCCAAAGCTTGAGCCGGATAGCCACCGAAAACCTGCGCCGAAACTGGTCAAATGAAGGCTTTGCGCAGTTTTCGGAGATTTTACGAAATAGCCACCAAGAAAACACTCATTTTTACAGCGAAATCATCCGATATCTGGTCAATTATCTGGATGTGCATCAAGGCGGGATATTTGCCATTCAGATATCCGAGGAGGGCCAAGAAATGCTGGTGCTCAAAGCTGCCTATGCCTTTGGTCGTAATAAATACCCCGTCAAGCAATTCCGCTTTGGTGAAGGACTGGTCGGTGAGGTCTGGCGCGAACGCGACCTGGCCTATGTTACGGATGTTCCGGAAAACTATGCCGAAATCACTTCGGGCCTGGGCCGAGCCAAGCCCCGCTGCCTTTTGATGATGCCTCTCATCACCAGCGACAGCCAAGTCATCGGAGTAATTGAGCTGGCGGCCTTCGAGGAAATAGAAGCGTATAAGATTGACTTCATCCGCCGGGTAAGTGAGAGTATTTCGGCCACCATCGCCCGCCTGAAGATTGACGCCGATACGCAATTACTCTTGCGCGAATCGCAAGAAATGGCCGAAAAAATGAAGGCCCAGGAAGAAGAGATGCGCCAAAATATGGACACCCTCCTGGCCACGCAAAATCAACTGGAACGCAATGCCCAAGAGATGCAGGCCCAGCTCAAGGCCCTCGATGAATCATTCATCCGCATGGAGTTAGACACCAAGGGGTGCTTCACAAAAGTCAATGACCTGATTATCAAAATTTCTGGCTATAGCCAGGAAGAATTGATAGGACAGCATTTTACGATGCTGCTAGGCCATCGTGCTGGCCATGAAGCAGTGAAAGAAGATTGGGATACCGTGCTGGGGGGACAATACATCAAGGGTGAATTTGTGCGCTATGCCAAAAATGAACGCAAATTTTGGATTTATGAAGTGGTCTATCCGCTCTTTAATGCCGAAGGATTGGTAGATAAAATTCAGATTGTGGGCTACGACATTAGCAAACAAAAAGAACAGGAATTTAAAATCAAAGAGCAACTTAATGAACTACAAATGAGCCGGCGCGATGTTGTCAATCGTATTCGTGAAGTGGAAGGCAAAGCCCGAACAAGAATGGAAAAAATGAAAATGGATTTTATGGCCCAGCTACAGGAAAAAGAGCGCCTGATTGCTGAGCTCAAATCGGTATAAACTCTTGAGCAAGCGTTGATGATAAGATAAACAACTTCTTTATTCCTTTGATATTTACATTACTTTAAGACCTCCTTTTTTTTGAAAGCGATTAACTTTCTGGCATCATCAAGCCCCATTGCCCCTGACTTCGAAAAAAACTCCCGACCGAGGCCGGGAGCTGTTTTTCAAATTAATTCTTGTGACTTTACGCGGTAAGAAACAAGTCATTAAGGCTTGACGAGCTTTGCTTCATAACGCTGACCGGAATGATTCAATTGTAATATATATATCCCGGCGGGCAAATTTTGCAATACCTGATTAAGTTGCTTCTCAATTTGTGTTCTTGTACCCGTCCCTTCCAGCAGTGAAAGTCCTTGGATATTCCGCATATTGAAACCATACGCTAACTCCGGAGCATTCAAGCGCACCTCTGCAACTACTGGATTGGGATAGATGGATAAAAGAGTGTTTTGCCCTTCTGCGGGCACATATACAGTCGCGCTATAAGTGGCCCCTTGCCCAGGCACCAGATACTTGAGTCGGTAATAGCCTGCATTTTGGCCCTGCCAGTCCATAAACACATACGCTTGCCCCAGCGTTTGCCCCCTTCCAGTGTGCCAATGGATTGAAACACACCTGCATCCACACTTTTTTGGATTTCGAATTGCAGGCCCACTTCTTCCTGAAAGGTCTGCCATTCCAGCCTTACCGTTTGGGCATCCTGGCGAAGGGCTTTGAGTTCGGCCATTACCACTGGCAAAGGCAAATTGATGTCGCCCGCCGTCCATTCTGAAAAACGCTGAATACTGGTCAAGGAAAGGGTATTGTTTCCTGCATCGCGGGTAGTGGCCGTTTTATCTTCCCAATCATTGCCATTGTAGCGATAGAGAATCAGGTTGTTTTCAAGAAGGCCGGATAATTCTGCTTCAAAATACTGAAAATCAAGATTGGCATTCAGGTTATCAGAAGCCCCGGCGGGAGAAATGCTGAAATAGCGGGCAATGCCCAGGTTCAATTCCCCCCTCCGGGTGTGCCCCCGGCGGATGGTGATGCCTGCCAAACCGGGAGTGGTGGGAATGGTAATCGTGGCACCCAGATTGGCGACATTGACCGGCGTATTCAAAAAGTTGTTGGCCCCGGTAAGTATGGCCACCACCGTGCCTGCATTGCCAGTGATGCGACTGGTTTCGGATTCGTTTTGCAAGCTACCCGTAGTGCCCAGGTCCAGCGTGCGTCCGTTCAATTCCAGATTTCCATTGATGAAATTGACCTGGCCAGAAACGCTGACATTGCCCAAGAGTCGCACATTGGCCGGGTTATCAATAGTCAGATTTTGAAACTGGGCTACATTGGCTGGGATTTGTTGCAAAGCCGTGCCACGCCAAACCACCGTGCCTTGATTGGCCATAAAAGTGCCTTGATTGCTAAGCGTGCCACCAAATTCTAAAACGCCCGCAATCCCCATTGTAAGGCTGGCTCCATTTTGCAGCGTTAGGTTACGCACAGTTGCCGTGTGATTATCTAAAAACGGGTCATTGCTCACATTCGGAATCAAGACATCCACCTCTAATCCATTGGGAACCGCCACCGGGCTCCAGTTATTGGCATCATTCCAAACAGTGCTCACGTTTCCGGTCCACACAAAAGGCACGACAAAAGCCTGATTACTCACCACCGTCCCGCCCGAGGTCCTTACACTGATGAAGCCCGTTGTGGTATTGGGAACGGTGGCTGAGATGCGGCCATCATTGACCACCGTGTAAACCGCCGGAACCCCATTGAACAGAACCTCGATGGCATTGGTAAAATTATCCCCATTGATGTTTACCACTGTTCCCACCGGGCCGTTGGCAGGTGTAAATCCGGTAATCAAGGGTGGGGCAGGTGGAATGACGGTAAAGACAGCCGGGTCGGTAGTGGCCGTCCCCGAATTGGTTACCAGGGTAATGAAGCCCGTTGTGGCCCCTATGGGTACTACGGCACTGACGGTCGTGTTGGTGATGGTGATATTGGTTGCGGCCACCCCATTAAAACGCACCTCGGTAGTCGTGCCCAGGTTGGTACCGGTCAGGTTGACGACCGTTCCCTCCACACCTTGTGGGGGGTCAAAGCTCAAAATAGCTGGCGCAGGTGGTGTAACGGTAAAGTTTTCGCTTACGGCTCCTCCGGGCGTAACTACGCTCACCAGCCCGGAAGTTGCCCCGGCGGGTACAGTTACGGTCAGTGAAAGACCATCCGGGGCCACATTTACCGTAGGCGCATTCGCACCATTGAAGTTCACCGTCGTTTCTCCGGGCAAAAAGTTTGTTCCGGTAATGGTGATAACTGCCCCTACCAGGGCATTATTCGGGTTGACCGTGCTGATGGTGGGTGCCGGAACGAAATCAAAACTGGCCGCACTGGTAGCGACCCCGCCCGGGGTAGTAACGCTAATCGGACCATCTGTTGCTGCCCCGGGTACTATTGCCGTAAGGGTGGTAGCATTTACAAAAGTAAAACTGGCGGCAGGCGTTCCATTGAAACTGACTGTCGTTGTGCCAGTAAAGTTAGCTCCGCTGATTGTTACCGTTGCGCCTGCGGCACCTCTTACAGGCACAAAGCCAGCAATGGTGGGCTGAACCGTGAGCGGGGTGGCGGAAACAACCGTTCCACCTGCGGCCACAATCGTAA
Organism: Microscillaceae bacterium; assembly: GCA_012031215.1. Taxonomy (GTDB): domain Bacteria; phylum Bacteroidota; class Bacteroidia; order Cytophagales; family Microscillaceae; genus JAAUUB01. The sequence continues at coordinate 9,766 of JAAUUB010000152.1, forward strand.
TCAAACCAGAGGTAGCATTGGCCGGTATGTTGAAAGTGAGACTTGTACCATCCGGGCTAAAATCATAATCGACCAAAGAAAGCCCATTCAAAAGCACTTCGCTTACCTCCGTAAATCCCGTTCCGGTGATGGTGATTTGGGTGCCAAGCGTGCCTGTCGCTGGGCTAAAACTCGTGATAAACGGCGCAGGTACAAAAGTGAATGCCTCCTCACTGTCGGCGGTACCTTCCGGAGTAATGACCTGCACGAGGCCCGTAGCCCCTCCCGCAACGGTTACATTAATTTGCGTGCCATTGCCCCCAATCGGGGTGATGTTACTCACTGGAGTGCCCCCGATGCTCACCGCGGTAGCCCCGGCCAGATTAGTCCCATAAACCGATACTACGGTGCCTGTTCCCCCAATTTGGGGAGTAAAATCAACTATAATTGGCAAAACAGTAAAGTTATCGGCACTGATAGCTGTGCCTCCCGGCGTTATCACTGCGATGGGGCCAGTAGTAGCGTTCTGAGGGACATAGGCCTCGATGCTTGTGGCATTCAACACGGCAAATCCCAGGGCATTGGCACCGTTGAAAGTTACACTTTGCACCTGGGTAAAATCAGTGCCCGTAATGGTAACCGTAGTGCCAAAAGTGCCACTTGCGGGCGTAAAACCACTCACCGTTGGTAAAGGGAGGATAGTGAAGTTTTCGACACTCAGATAATCATTGCCATCTCCGGCGGTCAGGGCAATTGGATTAGGCCCAAAAGGCGTTCCGGCTGCGACAGTAGCTCGGATGGTGGTGGGATTTTCTACCGTAAAAGGGCTGGCGGGTGTTCCATTAAATCGTACTGAGGTAGTCCCATCTAAGTTGGTTCCCCGGATGGTAACTTCGGTACCAACCCCGCCAAACAAAGGCGTAAAACTATTGATGCTGGGCGTAACAGAAAAATCATCGGCGCTTTCGGCCTGCCCGCCGCCCGTTGTAAGCGTAATTTTTCCTGTCGTGGCATTGACGGGCACGATGGCTTCAATCGTATTGGCATCCAGGATAGTGAAATTATTGGCCGGTGCGCCATTAAACAACACCTCGGTAGTTCCAATAAAATCAGTTCCGGTGATAGTTACCACTGTGCCCTGGGGACCCGCCAGGGGATTGATGGCTGAGATAGTGGGAAGTGGAATAATCACCGCAAAATCATCCAGGCTGTAGCCTGTTCCAAAGGCATTGGTAACACTGATTTTTCCGGTGGTCGCAAAATCCGGCACGGTGGCAATGATGGTTTGGTCATCCACCACCATAAATGTAGTGGTAAAAGCAAAATTAAAAGCTACTGCCGTTGCCCCTGTAAAGCCAGTGCCTGTAATGGTTACCAAACTTCCCAAATTACCACTTACCGGGTCAAAGCTCAATACGATGGGCGCATCACTAAAAACGGCCCCAAACTCAAAGGCCCCCAGGTCGCGGGTATTCACGGGCAAGAGGCCGCGTTGGTCCGTGGCGGTGGGGTTTACCGCATTGGGGTTGTCAATGGCTTCGCTGCCCGTTTGCAGGGCCATGGTTTTGGTAAAGCCCCCATTGAACGTAACCGGGCTGAGGAGAGGGTCATTGACTGAAATACGGCCCGGAATGACATTATCGGCGGTGCCGTTCCAGCGGTTTTCGGGAAACTGAATATTGGCTGACCCGGAGAAAGCCGCGGGACCAGCCAATTGATGGCCTTCCCATTCAAAATCGGAGGTATTGTTGGAAAAGAGGCTGTTTCGCACCGCGATGGTATTATCAGCTCCGCCAAAAACGGCTCCAGCAAAATGCGCCGATTGATTATTGGCAAAAGTGAGGTTGTTTAAAACCCAATTGCCTCCATAACCCGCACTGGAAAAAGCGATGCCCCCCCCTAAGGAAGCCCCAGGACGGGTAACGGCATTACCCTCAAAGGTAGCGTTTTCAATTCGTCCACCACCACCAGTGATGGTCCAGAGTGCCCCCCCTGGCGCGGGCAGGTATTATTGACGAAAGAAGAGTTGGTCAGGATAAAGTTTTCGGCGGGGTCATTGGCATTGCCCGCATAGTCATCTTCCACGTGAAAAATCGCCCCCCCATTGCCATTGTCCGGGCTTACAAGACGGTTATTTTCAAAATGAGACCGGTCAATGACCACCTGATTGCGCTTGCTGTCCGAAATGGCCGTATAAATGGCTCCCCCCTCGTGCTTGCCTTCATTTCCGGTAAAAACGCTGCCACACACCGAAAAAATGTGGTTTTGATTATCAGCCAAATCCCAAAGGTCTATCCCATCCAGGTAAACCGCCCCGCCCACACCCGAGAGAAAAGCCTCGGGCCCGGCGGCTTCATTGTTGATGAAATCCGTATTTACTAAAATCACCTGGCTTCCCAGCCCGGCAATGGCGCCGCCCACATTAGCGGAGTTGCCAGTAAAGCTGGACTCTGAAATAATGAGATTGCGGAGGCGGTAGGCATAAATGGCTCCGCCGCCCCGTTCGGCACTGTTGAGATTAGCCAAGCTATTGTTTTCGAATTGGCAGGAGATAATGCGTACCTCCCCGCCGCCATTGCCAGTAATCCCGCTTCCCATCAAGATTGCCCCCCCACTTTCGGCAAAAAGGCCTCCGCTTGCGGGTGCAAGTCCCTTGATAAGGCGGGTGTTCTGGAGGGTAAAATCGGCGGCCTTCATCTACCTGAAAAATGCGGGTAGCATTGTT
>JAAUUB010000153.1 GCA_012031215.1 Microscillaceae bacterium
CGCTTTGAATTTGAAAATAATCAAACCATTGCCCCTTTGGAAACGCCAGCCCCGGGGCGGCTTTTTTTGCCTTTTTCCTGAATGCCATTTTGTTGGATAGAGGAGGCCTGCGCCAGAGAGCACCAAGCCTTGCTTGCTTACAAATGAAGCAGCAGTTCCCGCAGGCACTGGATTTCCAATGTGTGGGGGATGTCCGCGCTTGCTTGTTTTTTAGGATTATAAAATACGGCCGGGATGCCGGCATTGGCGGCTCCTCGCAGGTCGGTATCAGGATTATCGCCAATCATGAGGCAGTGTTCGGGCTGGGCCTGCACCTTTTCCAGGGCAAAATAAAACATTTCGGGACGGGGTTTTTTGTGCCCGGTTTCGGCCGAAGTGAAAATATGCTCAAAAAAATGCCGAATCCGGGCACTTTCCATCTTGAGGGCCTGCATCTCCGGGAAGCCATTGGTGATGATGTGCAGGGTGTATTTTTCCTGCAATTTCAGCAAAACCTCGCGGGCGTGAGGCATCAGATGAGGACGGCGCGGGGTTCGCTCCCCGTAGGCTTGGGCCAGGGCCTCGCAGGAAATCTCCTGAGGATTGGCCCCCAGTTTTTCAGGATGGTAGGAAAACGCGAATTTCGCAAGTCTTCGGGGCTGATATGGCCCTCATCATAAGCGTGCCAAAGGGCATAGGTTACTTCATAATACATACTTAGAAAATCAAACAGCCGAATGCCTAGTCGCATCAGCCGATGCTCCCAAAAAAGCTCGGCCAATACTTCTTCACTATTTCGTTCAAAATCCCAAAGGGTATGGTCTAAATCAAAAAACAGGTGTTTGTACATACTATCTCCTGGAAATATTGTTAATTTGCATTCGAGGCCTAAGCATAGAAACTTTTCGTCAAAATAATAGTTTTACTTCATAAAAAAATGTCTTTTATCACCTCTCGTATTTCTTTCCTGCTTCTTTTAGGGGCAATTTATTTGGGGTTTACTATCCAATCGGCACAGGCCCAGGGCGCACGCGAGCCTTTATTTTTTTCGGGTTTTGTGGTGGATGCCAACTCCTCTGACCCAGTTCCGGGCGTGCATATTTACATCCCGAAGGCAGGCCGGGGCACAAGCACCAATGCCGAGGGCTTTTTTGCGATGCCCACTTATCCCAATGATAGCCTCATTATCAGTTCTATAGGCTATAAAAAACACTATTACGTAGTCCCGAACGAAAAGCTGGAAAGCTACTCGGTGGTGATTGAACTGGTGGAAGATACCACCAACCTTCCCGTGATTGAGGTTTTTCCTTATCCTACCGAAGAGCTGTTTAAAGAGGCTTTTCTGGCCCTGGAATTGCCCGATGAGGAGCAGCTACGGCTTTTGCAGCAAAATCTTAACCAGGAAATCATTACCCGGCTGGCCCTTGACCTGCCTATGGATGCCCGTATGAACTATCGCAACCAGGTCTATCAAAACGCCCTGCGCCTCGAGAATCGAACCTCTATTCCCACCCTACAACTGCTGAATCCTTTTGCCTGGGCCCGGTTTGTAGAGTCTATCCGAAATGGCGACTTTAAACGCGACCGGTGGAAAAAACGTTGAAACCTTATTGCCTTTCGGCATTCCTGATTTTATCCTCTAAAACCTTAATGTTAGTCTTTTTATGAAAAAAGCCTGCTTATCACTTGTATTTCTGTGCCTGCTGAGGGCTTTGCCCCTCCACGCCCAGCCTTTGCTTTTTCCACTTCCAGACCAAACGGGAAAATGGGGCTATGCCGACCAAAATGGAAAAATGGTGATAGCGCCCCGCTTTTTAGGAGCTGGTCCTTTTCACGAAGGCCGGGCCCTGGTTGCCCAAAGTGTGCCGGGTAAGGAAGAAGTCCGCTATGATGTCATTGACGAAACGGGGCAGATACAGTTTAATTTTCCTATTGACCTGGGCGAAACCAGCTCTTTGTGGAACAATCACTACCACCGCTTTGTAGAAGGGAAAATGGTTTTTTCTGATTTCTGGAGCTCGGGCGACAAAGTCTATAAGTTTTATAACCGGGAAGGCAAGATAGTATTCAAATTCCCGCACCAATCCGAAAACTATCCCAATATCACAAATTTCTCCGACGGTTTGGCTTATGGCCATCTCAACGACAGTACCTATGCCTATTTTGACGAGGCCGGAAATGTGAAAATGCAAGGCAAATTGATGGATACCTTTGTGTTTGACCGGTCTTTTTTTCAAGGCCTGGCCATTGGTAATTATGCCTATTATGGCAACGACCCAAATAAGCCCGAGCCGCCCTATTTCATTGATAAAAATGGCCAACGGGTTGATAAGTTTAAGATTCCCAAAGATGTGGTTGAACTGGGCACTTTTGAAGGAGGCTATGCCTTTTTGGGACGCGAAGCGGTCCAGAACGTTGACGGGGAGGAATACAAGCCCTTGCCGCCCTATATTATGGATAAGCAAGGCAAGATGACCGAGGTAAAAATATTGCTCCAGCCCTCGAGCCCCGTTACGTACGTCAACGGATATAATTTCTTTGAAGAGCTGGCCCTGGTACAGGAATTACCCAACTCAGGAGAATATATAATGAATGCAGTGTTTATCACCCCAGACGGGGAAGTTGCCTGGCGGGTCAAAGAAAAACTGGCTCCGCTGAAAGTGGATTTTGTTGAACATTGGCTTATGGGCGGAAGATTTCACCAGGGGCTGAGTGCCTGGGAAATCGGCTGGACAGATGTAAAAAGGCAACTCGTTTACCTGGATAAAACGGGAAAGGTGGTTTTTGCTTCGCCCATATACTCGCTCCACTAATACAGCTTTTCCTTTGCAATAGCCCCGTATTTTGTTCTAATTATTTGGAATGAATACGGGTAGTTTTTTTTATCTTTGTGAGGGCTAAAAGAGTCTAAAATATTTTTTTAAAATATCATTCCAATCCTGAGCAATATTGAGATTTAATTCCAAATGTACTTTCCTGGGTAGTTTGCGGAGGCTGAACTTTTACCCTTATCCAGCTTTATTGACATACTGGCCCAAGCACTGCCTGACCCTATGATATATCCCCAAAACCTGGAAGAGAAACTCGGCTTTGACCGGGTACGCGAATTATTGAAAGAAAACTGCCTGAGCAGCTTGGGCCAAAGCCGGGTGGAGGAAATGGTCTTTTCTCTTGATTACGAGGAAATCGCCTGCCACACCGCCCAAACGGATGAGTTTGTCCGAATTTTGCAAACGCACTATGAAGAGGCTTTCCCCAGCCAGCACTACCTGGATGTGAGCCTTTCGCTCACCAAAGCCGCCATTGAAGGAGCTTTTCTGAGCGAAGCCGAGTTTTATGATTTGAAACTATCGCTGGGAACTATCCGGGCCTGTTTGCGCTTTTTTCGCAAGGCCGCCCTGGATGAATACCCGGAACTGCAAAAACTGGCGCAAGAAGTGGTTTTTGACGACCGCCTGGTGGAGCATATCGAGCTGGTCATAGATGAACGGGGGCAAATGCGCGACAATGCCTCTTTTGAGCTACGCCGCCTGCGGGCCGAAATGATTCAGGAGCAAAGCCGCCTCCGCAAACGCCTGGAGCAAATCCTGAAACAAGCCAAATCACAAGGCTTCTCTCCTGACGATGCCAACCCCACCATTCGCGAAGGCCGCCTGGTCTTGCCAGTTTTGGCCGAATCAAAGCGCCAAATCAAGGGGGTAGTCCACGATGAATCGGCCACCGGGCAAACCGTCTATCTTGAGCCTGCCGAAATCATTGACCTGAACAATTACATCCGGGAATTACAATACCAGGAGCGGCGGGAAATGTTGCGCATCCTGACCGAGCTCACCAGCAAGATACGCCCCGAAGTGGCTAATCTGCGCCTGGCTTATGCCTATCTGGCCAAAATTGACTTTATACGGGCCAAAGCCCGCTTTGCCCAGCAAACCCAGTCGGTCCGGCCTGTTTTTATCAATCGTACCCTGATGGACTGGCGCGAAGCCCGCCACCCCCTGCTTTGGCTTGGATTTCAGGCCCAGGGCAAAAAAGTAGTACCGCTGAGCCTCCAGCTCGATCACCAACAACGCATTTTGCTCATCTCCGGACCTAATGCGGGCGGAAAATCAGTGTCGCTCAAAACGGTGGGCTTGCTGCAATATATGTTTCAGTGTGGTCTCCTGGTGCCAATGCACGAAAAATCAAGCATTGGCCTCTTCAAAGATATTTTTGCGGATATTGGGGATGAGCAATCGCTTGAAAATGATTTGAGCACCTACAGCTCCCACCTCAACAACATGAAGTTTTTCCTCAAGCTGGCCGACAAAACCACCCTCTTCCTCATTGATGAATTTGGAACTGGCACGGAGCCTTCGGTAGGAGGGGCCATGGCCGAGGCCATTTTGGAAGAACTGGTGGCCAAAAAAGCTTTTGGGGTGATTACGACTCACTATCGCAACCTGAAAATTTTTGCCCAAAACCACGAAGGACTCACCAACGGGGCCATGCTCTTCGATGCCGAAAACCTGGAGCCTCTCTACCAACTCGAGTTGGGCAAGCCGGGCAGTTCCTTTGCTTTTGAAATTGCCCATAAAATCGGCCTTCCGCTCAACATTGTCCAAAAAGCCAAAGAATATGCGGGCGACCAACAAGTCAATTATGACCTCCTGCTCCGCGAGTTGGAAATGGAGAAAAGACGCTACGAAAGCCAGGCTTCTCTTATCAAAGCCAAAGAAGAGCGCCTCAATCAGGTAACGGCCGAGTACCAAAAACTTAAGGATTTTTTAGACCAGGAGAAGAAGAGTATCCTCAACCAGGCCAAAGGCGAAGCCGAGAACCTGCTGCGCGAAGCCAATCAACGCATTGAGCACACCATCCGGGAAATCAAAGAAAGCCAGGCCCAGAAAGAAAGTACTCAAAAAGCCCGGCAAGAGCTCGAAACTTATAAGCAAAAAATAAAGCCTGAACCCATACCAATTTCAGTAGTTGCAGAGCCAGTGGAAGTAATCACCTTGCTGGATACGCCCATTGAGGCCGGCGACCAGGTGCGCATCAAAGGCCAAAATGCCCTGGGCGAAGTATTGCAACTCAAGGGCAAGGATGCCGAAATCCTCATTGGTGACCTCAAATCTACCATCAAACTGGATAGACTGGAAAAAATTAAACCTTCGGAAAACAAAAACGCCAAAAAACCCAAATCGGCCATCAAAGGGCTGGACCTCAACGAAAAAATGGCCCATTTCAGCCCTAACCTTGACCTGCGGGGCAAAAGAGGCGAAGAAGCACTGCCTTTGCTGATGGATTTTATGGACGATGCCCTGCTGCTGGGCCAACAGGAACTGCGCATCATTCACGGAAAAGGCGATGGGATTTTGCGTAAACTGGTGCGCGAACAACTCCGCAAATACAAAGAGGTGGCCTCTCTTACCAACGAACACGAGGATAGGGGAGGGGCGGGCATCACCATTGTAACCTTGCAGTAAGCCTTCGGGCCGTAGCGAAATTTATGCCGACAATTTTCCGGGTGTATGAAGCTAGAAATGCCTGCCAATTCTTCTGTGTATGTACTCTTTGGGGCTGGTGGCCACGCTGCCGTTGTTTATGATGCCCTGCTGAGCAGAGGGCTGACTTTATGCGGTGTTTTTGACCAGGACCTCGCGAAGAACACTTTTTTTAACCTCCCGGTGCAGCACCATTACCGGGCCGATAGCTGGACGGAGGCACTTTGCCTTGTAGCCATTGGACATAATGCTACCCGCCAGCACTGGGCCAGCCAGATTGCCCATTCTTTTGGCGGCGTGGTGCACGACCGCGCTTATGTTTCACCTTTGGCCACCCTGGGAGAAGGAACGGTCGTGATGGCCCAGGCCTCCATACAGGCAAGGGCCCAGATTGGCCGCCACGTGATTCTCAACACGGCTTGTGTGGTGGAGCATGATTGCCAGGTAGCCGATTTTGCCCATATTGCCCCCGGCACGGTGCTGGGGGGGGGCGTCAAAATAGGCGCAGGCACTTTGCTAGGGGCTAATGCAACTGTGCTGGCCGGGCTGAGCATTGGCCACAATTGTATAATTGGAGCGGGCTCCGTTGTTACCCAGTCTATCCCTTCGGGCTGGATTGCCTATGGTGTACCCGCTCATCTCATCCGCGAAAATGTATGAACCATCTTCCCCGGATTTATCTTTCGCCCCCCCATCTCACGGGCCCGGAGCAAGCATTTTTGGCAGAAGCCCTGCAAAGTAATTGGATAGCCCCTCTAGGCCCAGATTTAAAGGCCTTTGAGCAGGCCCTTTGCGATTATTCGGGTGCGGCCCAGGCTTTGGCCCTCAATTCGGGCACGGCGGCCCTGCACCTGGCCTTTCGGCTGGCCGGGGTCGGGGCGGGCGACGAAGTCATTTGCCCTACGCTGACATTTGTGGCCACGGCCAATGCCCTCTTGTACCTGGGCGCGCAACCCGTTTGGATAGACAGTGAAGCCCAAACAGGAAATATGTGCCCCGAACGCCTGGCCGATTGTTTGAAAATGCGCCAGGCTCAAAATCGCCTGCCCAAAGCCCTGGTTGTGGTGCATCTCTACGGCCAGCCCGCCCAGATGAGTATCATCCGGGAATTGGCCCGGCAATATGAATTGAAAATCATAGAAGATGCTGCCGAAGCCCTCGGCAGTTTTTATAAGCAAGAATCGGCGGGCACACTGGGCCACTGGGGTGTTTTTTCATTTAATGGCAATAAAATCATTACTACCTCGGCGGGTGGCGCTTTGCTTTGCCACCAGGAGGAAGAAAGAGAAAGGGCCCTCTTTTGGGCTACCCAGGCCAAAGACCCCGCTCCGCACTACCAACACCACGAAATGGGCTACAACTACCGGATGAGCAATCTCCTGGCCGCCCTGGGCCGGGCCCAACTCCTGGGGCTGGAAGAAAAAGTGCAAAAGCGAAGGGCAATTTTTGATTTTTACCAACAGCACCTGGCCGATTTTCCCCTCGGTTTTTTTTCCGAAACACCGCATACCCGCACCAACCGCTGGCTGAGTGTGGTACTGGCCCGAGACGAGGCTCAGCGCGAGCAAATTCGCCAGGCACTGGAAGCCCACAATATTGAAAGCCGTCCGGTTTGGAAACCCATGCATCTTCAGCCCTTATTTGCCCACATTGCCCCTCCGCCGGGGCATATTGCCGAAGATTTGTTTGCCCGGGGGCTATGCCTGCCCTCAGGTTCGGGGCTAAGTGAAGAAGAATTGTTTCGTATTCTGACAGTTCTCCGACAAGTAATGGGCTAAGACAAGCCGCCCAGATTATATTTGGGTAAAAGTCCTATTTTTGCAAATTAAAAAAAATGTAAGTGGCCATGCGCATCCTTCCATTCATTTATTGCTTTTGCTTTTTTCCGGCCCTTTTGCTGGCGCAAGATGAGGCAGCCCTCCAGCCGGGTCTTTGGCGCGTAGTTTTGCAATTGCCAGGAGGCGAGGCCCCTTTTCACCTGGATTTAGACTTTAAAAGAGGACAATGGTCGGGGGCCATTATCAATGGCGAAGAGCGTATTTTGCTGGATGAAATCCGGGTAGAGGACGACTCCCTTGTGATTCAATTGCACATTTTTGATGCAGCCCTGAGCGGGAAAATCATCAGCAAGGGCCAGATAGAAGGTCATTGGCTTAAAAATGGCTACCAAAGCCAGGCCCGGGTTCCTTTTCGGGCCCTTTGGGGGCAGAAAGAACGCTTTGCCCCTTCCGAAAATGGGCCAGAACCTGATTTTTCGGGTTCCTGGTCGGTGCTTTTTCAGGACAAAGAGGGCAAAAGCTATCCGGCTGTCGGTATTTTCAAGCAGAAGGGAAGCCTGCTGCGGGGCACTTTTCTCACTTCCACAGGCGATTATCGCTATCTGGAAGGCCAGGTAGAAGGCCAGGAAATGCGCCTTTCTACCTTTGATGGCAATCATGGCTTTTTGTTTCGGGCCCGGCAGGCCCAGCCCGGACAAATGGAAGGGGAATTTTGGTCGGGAACTTGGTCCTACGAAACCTTCACCGGCCAACGCAATGATTCGGCCCGCCTGCCCGATGCCGAAAGCCTTACCTTCCTTAAAGAAGGTTATGAAACCTTGGTCTTTAGCTTTCCCAACCTGGAGCGGCAGATGGTATCCCTTCAGGATGAAAAATACCGTGACAAGGTCGTGATTGTGCAGATTTTTGGCTCCTGGTGTCCTAATTGTATGGACGAAACGGCTTTTTTGGCCGAGTTTTACAAAAAAAACCGCGCCAAAGGACTGGAAATTATCGCCCTGGCCTATGAGCGCAGCCCCGAATTTGAACAAGCCAAAGCCCGGCTGGAGAAACTCAAGGTCCGCTATGCCATTGAATATGATTTGCTGGTGGCAGGCATCAATAATAAACTGGAGGCAGCCCAAACCCTGCCCATGCTCAATGCCGTACTGGCTTTTCCGACCACCATCTTTATTGACCGGCAGGGCAAGGTGCGCCGGATTCATACTGGCTTTGAAGGGCCCGGCACCGGAGCCTACTACACCCGCTTTGTGGAGCGTTTCCGCAATTTTGTGCAGCAATTATTGAAGGAGTAAGGAACTTTTAGGCTTACTTCATCTCCATTTCGTCTTTCTTTTTTCTGTTTTTATTGCCTTTGCCGAGGCGTATTTCGTACTTATCGGGTGTGCCGGTGATGTTAATTTTCACGAAGAGTTCACGGCCATCTTCGCGGGCACGTATGATTTCTTCCTCTATCTCCTTTTCTTCTTGATTTTTGTTTTTCTTTTTATTGAAAAGCATATTCCAAATAGCTTGCTTAATGACTTTAAAGGGAACCTCTATGACATAGTCCATCTGTAAGTCAAGTGTTTTCTTGCCGGAAATAAAAAAATAGCCCAGAGTAGTGGCTATTTCCATTCTGGGAATCGTAATTGTGCCATTTTGATATCAAAAGTATTGCTGATTTCGGCAAAGCGCACAAAATTGAGGTCTTTATCACCCACATAGTTTGAAATCATCTGAAAAGGCGCAAAATTTACCAAACTTCCATCTCGGATAGTTGCCTCTATGTGGGCTTCGGTTTCTTTGAGGTCAGCCACAAGGTCGGTATGTAGGCGCACTTTAGAGCTAACTTTGGCAGTGAGCCTGCCGTGTATGTTGTCTTTGAGGAGATAGTCCTGCCCAAAATTGTCAAATTTATAAAAAATCTGGTCTATGTCAATGTTTTTGGTATCAATGGTACTAGAAAAATAGATTTTTTTAGGATTAGAGCCATTAAAATAACCTTTGATATGGGTATGCCCACCTGCGGCATCAAAATCCAGCTTGTCAATATAAAGGTAATGATTGGTTTTGGTTCTGAATGTTCCTTTAAAATTTTGTAAAAAAGTTTTTTTAAACCTGATATTACCTATTTCTGCCTCGAGCTCCATCTCAGGAAAAGGCACTTCAAAGATATTAAAGCCTGCATCATGGTCTATGGCTTGAGCTGGTTTATTGTCGGGGCTTCTTCCTGCCTCTGAGTCATAAGTGAGCAGCTCATCAAAATGAAGGGTATTGGCTTTGAGGGTAATCTTTTCAGTCTTTTGCTTGCCTGTTTTATCAAAATAATTGCTCAGAGTGCCCTCTATTTTGAAGTCAGATTGCCCAAGTTTCCCTTCAAAATTACGGATATGAAGTTGTCCATTTCGGGCTTGGAAATCGCCGTGAATTTCCCTAAGTTTAATTGGGTGCTGGCGCAGTTTGCAATGCATATCGCTAAGTTTGAGGTCCGTTTGGTGTAGCCAATCCCCTTTGAGCAGGTCTTGGCTATTGGCCTTGAGCGTTGCGATGATTTGAAAATCTTCTAAGGTTTCGTGTTTATACTCTTCGGGCAAATAATTGACCTGATTGTAAGTAAATAAATCATCAAACTTGAGGTATTTAGATGTAAAATCAAGGGATAGCTCTACGGGTTTTGCTTCGTGCTTGGGCAGTAGCGCAGGGTAGCTTTTGAGGTAACCCACTAAGTTGAGGTCGCTTTTGTCAATTAAACCCGAAAATTTTTTGATTTTGATATCGTCCTTTTCAATTAGTATATCAGCCACAAAATCGTGAAAGTAATGCTTATAATTTTTGAGTTTGAAGAATAATTCATCTATAAAAAACTCTCCTTCTGGAATACCATCCGTGCGTTTTAGATATTTGCTATTGGTATCAAAATGGAAATTAAACCGTAAATCTGTAATCACATCATTATAGCTTTTGGCAAGCTGGGGGTCAAAACTAAGCAATTCGGCGAGGTCTATTTTTTTGCCTTTCCGGCAAGTTTTGCTACGATATTGGCATCTTTGCCATGCAGAAAAGTAGAGAGATTGCTCAGACTGCCTTTGAGGGAAAAGTCAGATTTTTTGATTTGTGCCTGGAAATATTTTTATCACCAGTTCACCAGCCACAAAATCCAGCTCGGCATTGATATTTTCTATTGCGTGCGGATAATCTGCGGGTTTGTAGCGCACATCTTTGAGAATGACCCGGCTATCACTTCCATCTTTGAGTTTGCCGAGTGTGCCTTCCATGTCATTATAATCAAGGAGTTCATCAATGGTCATATCTATCACCATTTTTCCGGAAAGCCCTTTGAGTGCCTCTATCTCAAAAAGCTCATAAAGTGATTCTAGCTTTAAGTTGGAGTGTAGATCTACGGACACATAAGGGTCTATAAAATTTTTGATATGAAAGCTACCTCTAAATACACTTTCATCGGGCCTGCCACTAAGGTTTTGGAGATAGAGTTCAGAAGTTTCGAGGCTTCTTTTTGCTCCATTGCTAAAATAGCCGGCAAAATTAAGGTCTTTGAGCGTTTTATTGGCGTTTGGATTGATAAAATGCGCATTTTTACAGCCAAACTCAAGGTCTATTTTGGGGGAATCATCAATAATTGCGCCCACTATTTTTCCTTTGAAATAAATATCCCCTTCATTTTTGTAGCTTTTCAATCGTTCATAGATATAGTCAGGCGCAAAAGAAGTAATAAGTTTAAAGTCCGGTTTTCTTCCTTTTATTTCAATATCAAGATAAGCATTTTTTGCCAAATCTATACTTCCTTGCATTTCAAAAAGCCCGCCTTCTAACTCAAATTGGCTGGGTCGGACCTCTACATAGTTCTTTTGGGTATTGTAGTGCAGGTCAGAGGCGATATGAAAGTGCTTTTTTTTGAAAAACCCCAAGCCTGGCACATTCATGTCTTTTATTTCAAAGCTTGCATCCAGGTGAGCATCTATAAAATCATCGATATACTTGAAGCCCGAACTTGCCTGGGAGAAGTGCACTAAGATATGTTGCTGCGTAATTTCATCGTCTTTTTCTATACTTACTTCATTGAGTGTAATTTTCTGTAAATCCAGATGGAGTGGTTCATCAGCATCTTCCTCTAATTGCGCTTTCATACTTTTGGCAAGCAATAGGTTAATATTGCCACTTTTGTATCTGATAATGTGCAACTTACCTTTGCTCAGATGAACTTTCTTAATAGTATATTCGCCCTTAAAAATATCCCAAATATCAAAGCCTAAATAAACATCTTCAAATGCATAAATAGGAGGGTTCGATTCGTCATCAGTATCATAAAATTTAAGATTTTTGAGGTCAATGGAGATATAAGGGAAATTTTTGAAGGGGGAGATATAAACTCCCTCAATTGTAGTATGCCCTACCATCGCTTTGTTAAGCCTAGAAAGCACCATTTCTTTAATTAAATCCTGGTTGCGGTAGAGAAGGTAAGGCGCAAGGGCTATTAATCCTAGAATGAGGGCAAAAATATTAATAATGCACGGAAGATATACTTCTTTTAAAATCCTTTCCAAATACTCATTTCTACTTGCTTGGGTGATTTTTTTAGATTGACTTCACTGCAAAATTTATGAAAAAACTTGCATCAAAGATACGTAATTTATCAAAGTAAAAGAAATTTTTTGGTGCAAGCTTATCATTTAAGATGCGCTTTCTAAAAGGGCAGAGGAGAAACCCTTTCTGAGAATTTATCTCGGGGAGTACATTGTTTTTATGCCCATAAAATTTGGCTATTGCGAGAAAAAGCCGCGCTTTCGGTGCAAAAATAGCTTCCTCCAGTGCAAGGCATTACACAAATCGGTGCTTATGCTTTGCCCGAAAAGGCGAAAATGAGCCAAGCACCCATACGTGTCGCCCAGTTGCGCAGCAGGCTATAGGTCTCCGCTTGGGCTTGGGCCAATGGCTGGGGCGAAACCAAAAATGAATCGGCATACAGCAGCCCCAGGGCCTGAATTTGGGCCGGAAGCAAATCTAAATGACCACAAACGGCCACTACTGGCACCGACCAGGGCCAGGCTTTTTGGGCAATCCCCGCAACGGTCTTGCCCTGTAGGGTTTGGGTATCCAGTTTGCCCTCGCCAGTGATGATGAGGTCGGTATGGGGCAAATAGGATTCAAAGCGGCTGTATTCCATCACTACTTCAATTCCGGGTCTAGGCTAGCCGACTAACGAAAGACCAGCTCGTC
>JAAUUB010000154.1 GCA_012031215.1 Microscillaceae bacterium
AAGGATTTTCTTCCCCCAAAAAAGGGCCATTGAGGCGCAAATTCAGCTCATTGAAATCATTTTTGAGGAAGTGATACTGGTAAAAAGGCCGCAGAGTGAGCGTCCAAAAGCTTTTTTTACCCAGGTTGAGGTACAAGGGCAGAAAGACCCCGCCCGCAATGAGCAAATCCGTTTGTATGTTTTCAGGACTGGCTGCACCCTGCCCAAAGGCGGTACTCAGAATGCCTCCGTCAATGGACGCGCCCAGGCCAATATCAAACACTTCACTTTGGAAGAGCAAAGTGCCGCCTCCCAAAGAAAGCGTATGCATTTGCAGCCTGACCTTTTGCTCCGGCACAATCAGGCCCGCCTCGGCAGTAAAGCTCTGAAAACGCCCCCGATACCCCAGCTCTACCAAATAGCGGGTGAGCTTTTTATTGCCCGCATTGCCATAAATACTAAGTGCTGCCGAAGGGCCAATCATCGCCGCCGCGGTTTCAAAATTGCCTCCATCTCCACCCACACGCGGGCTGCGGTTGTATAAATCCAGCACGGCATTGAAGCCATCCAGATTGGGCTGGGCATAGTTGGCCCCAATGCCAAATTGCACAATTCGTTTGCCCCGAAGGCCTTTGGTGCGACTGCCTTGCTGGGCAGGCAGGTTGAGGCCTATGGCCATAAAAATTGCCAGGAAGAATGAAAATCGTATCATAAAATCAGGGTTTAGTATTGCAAAAATAACGTTCACTTGAGGGGCTCAGGTAGGCACAAAACAAATTATTTACCCCATAAAAAGGGAGCCTAAATTCTTCCCGGCTCCATCTTCCAAGCTTGTGCTTGAAAGACAATAAAAGAAAAATGTTACCTGAACATCCAACAAAGGCTGGTACTTGGGGAGCGGTCTGTATGGAGAACAGTTCAGCCGCCCCTTCAAGCAAGCAATAAGACCCATTTCGTTCAAAGAAACAAGCTTTCTATTTTGGGGAGAGCTGGTGCTTTATTCCAGGATTTGGTGGCCGGCTGAGAAAATTTAAGGAGCCGCCGCCCGAAGCGAAACCCTGAGGAACAAAAAAAAGCCTCTTCGGGCAATGCCCAACAATCCCTGGGTGTTTATTTATCCATAGCACTCAGCAGTCGCTCAAGGCTATATTCATCAGGCACAAGTACTTCGCGGGCCTTGCTGCCCTCAAAAGGCCCCACGATGCCCGCTTTTTCCAATTGGTCTATCAAGCGCCCAGCCCGGTTATAACCCAGCTTGAGGCGGCGTTGCAAAAGGGAAGTGCTGCCCTGCTGATGCATGACCACAATCCGGGCGGCTTCTTCAAACAAGACATCTTTTTCCATCTCTTCGCCACTCTCAAAGCCTTCGGGCTCAGCTACTTCTATTTCAGGAAGTTCGTAGGCCGTTTTGAAGCTTTGCTGGATATTGATGTAATCGCAGACCCGTTCTACTTCGTGGGTATCAATGAAAGGGCATTGAAGGCGAATCATTTCCGAACCCATAGAATAGAGCAAATCACCCATTCCCACCAGTTGTTCGGCACCACCAGCGTCGAGAATTGTGCGTGAATCTACTTTGGAGGTTACTTTGAAGGAGAGGCGGGCCGGGAAATTGGCTTTGATAATCCCGGTGATGACATTGACCGATGGCCGCTGGGTGGCTACGATGAGGTGGATGCCAATGGCCCGCGCCAGTTGGGCCAGGCGGGCGATGGGTTGTTCTACTTCCTTGCCCGCTACCATCATCAGGTCGGCGAGCTCATCAATCACCAGCACAATGTAAGGCAAAAATTTATGCCCTTTTTTGGGGTTGAGGCGGCGATTCAAAAACTTCCAATTGTATTCCTTGATATTTCGGCAGGCCGCTTCTTTCAGGATAGAATAGCGATTGTCCATTTCCACGGTCAGGGCTTTGAGCGTATTGACCACTTTGTCGGTATCGGTGATGATGGCTTCTTCCTCATTGGGCAATTTGGCCAGAAAATGCTTTTCAATTTTGTTAAACAAAGTGAGTTCCACCTTCTTGGGGTCCACCATCACAAACTTGAGCTGGGCAGGATGTTTTTTATAAATCAGGGAAGTCAGAAAAACATTGAGCCCAACAGATTTACCCTGCCCGGTGGCTCCAGCAATGAGGATATGGGGCATTTTGGCCAGGTCGGCCACGACAACCTCATTGGTAATGGATTTGCCCAGCACAATGGGCAGTTCTTTGTCGCTATTCATGAAGACCTCCGACTCGAGGATGGCCCGCATCGGTACCAGCTCGCGCTTTTTGTTGGGCACTTCAATCCCGATAGTTCCCTTGCCCGGAATAGGGGCAATGATGCGGATGCCCAGGGCGGCCAGGCTCAGGGCAATGTCGTCCTCAAGGTTTTTGATTTTGGAAATACGCACCCCGGCTTCGGGGATGATTTCGTAAAGTGTAACCGTAGGTCCGATAGTGGCCTTGATTTGGGAGATACCGATGCCATAGTGGCTCAGGGTCTCTACGATTTTGTCTTTGTTGGCTTCCAGTTCTTCATTCGAGACCTGGCGCTTGCCAACGGGCACTTCGTCCAGCAGCTCTACAGTGGGCGGTACATATTTACTCAGTTCTTGGGTGGGGTCATAGAGTCCGGTATCCGAGCCAGTACTGAAAGCCAGGGCTTCATTTTCTTCACTCAAAAGCTGCTCGAGGCTGGGGTCGGCATCTTCGGTGGGGCGGGACTTCGTGGGAGGAGGGTTCAGGGTTTCTTCTGATGAAAGATTGAATAATTCATCGAGTGGGTCGCCATTTTTGTGCTCAAAATCCAGTTCGGCTTGACGGCCTTTCCCCGCAAAGGGGCGTTTAATTTCTTCTGGGGTATCTTCAGTTTCATCCAAATCCAGCGGAGTAATGGGGTCAATTTCTAGTTCCAGCGAAGCGGTCGGGTCTTTTTCGGGGGGGATTCTGGGGCCGGGCTTTGGCTTGCCGTAAGTGGGGGGCTTGGTTTTTCGGATGTTTTCATCAGGATTAGGGCTGTCGTTGATTTCCAGAATAATGTCTTTGGAAAAATCCGGTTTTATCACCGTTTTGGGGCGGGCTTTAGCGGGGCCGGGTTTAGGTTCGGCGGTTTCGGTACTTGTTTTAGCTTTTGATTTATCGGGGCCGAGGTCGCCTATCTTGTCCTGAAAATTTTTGAATTCTTTGCCGAGGGTAGCCCAGAGGTTGCCATTGAGCTGCGTGGGTAGTTGGAAAAAATAAACCAAAAAAACCAGCAACAAGAACAAAATAATGGGTAAAGTAAATATGCCAAGCAGGAAACGCACCATACTAGCCAGGGTATAGCCTAGCCCTCCCGCCCAAAAGCCTATTTCACTGCCGGGTGTAAACAAAGCCCCCAGCAACAGACTAACCCAAAAAACGGCAAATCCCGCCAGTTTTAAACCCTCCAGCAAAGGAAAAATCTCGGTTTTGAACGCCAGCCGCCAGCCCAGAATAAAAACCAGCGGCACTAACAGAAAAGAAGCCAGGCCAAACCATTTGAAGATAAACACATGGGCCAGCACCGCCCCGGTCAGTCCCAGCCAATTGCGCACCTCCGGGCCAGTTTCGGCAATGTTTTGGCGCAATACTACCTCTACCACACTTTGGTCAGCTTTTCCCGTGAAGAAATAAGACAGAAAAGCAATGGACAAGGCAAAGGCACTTATGAGCAAAAACACCCCCAGAATGAACTGAAAACGCTGGTCTTGCAAAACAAAGCGCCATAGCCGCCCCACCCAGGAGCGATTTTCTTCGCGGCGGACATTTTTGTAGGTATTGTGTTTATAGACGGTTTTGGCCATAAAGCAAGTTTTCAATCCCCAAATTTACGAAAGAGAATCCAGAGATGGAAAATTATACTTGGCTTATCGTGTTGCTTAGGCAAGCTTTATTCATAAAGCAAAGCCAATACCGGATTTTGCGAGGTGGTGCGATAGGTTGGAAAAGAAAGCCAAAGTTTCCTCGACCACAGACGATACTATTATTTATAGAATAGATACTGCAACGATAATTTCTCAGGAAATAGGCTATGATAATCAGTGATTTAAAAAAACAGCGACCGGCCAAAGGGGCCGTATCTTGTACTAAATTGTGCGATTATGAACAGATTTCCCCCCTTAGGGGCACTTTGGCAATAATTTCCTAGCTTTGTAGAAGATATTTGAACAAGCAAAAATTCAATCGTATGTCTTCTACCACTTCTATCGCCGATTTGCGGCAGGAATATACCCGGCATCGCCTCGATGAGGCGGATGTTCTGGCGAATCCAATCGCACAATTTAAGTTTTGGTTTGAAGAAGCCCAAAAAGCCGAAGTGCCTGAACCGAATGCCATGCACTTGGCCACGGTTTCGCCGGAGGGCAGACCCTCTCTGCGAGTGGTTTTACTCAAAGGCATTGAAGAAGACAATTTTGTGTTTTTTACCAACTATGAAAGCCAGAAAGGACAAGAACTCATCCAACAACCTTTTGCCAGTTTAAATTTTTTTTGGGCCGAGCTGGAGCGCCAGGTTAGGATTGAAGGGCGGGTAGAAAAAGTGAGTGAAGCCGAATCAGAGGCCTATTTTCAATCCCGCCCCCGGGGAAGCCAGCTAGGAGCCTGGGTTTCGCCCCAAAGCCGGGAGGTGCCTGGCCGCCATTACTTGGAAGAAGAATATGCCCGCCTAGAAGCCGAATATGCCGGCACAATCATTCCGCGTCCGCTGCATTGGGGCGGGTTTCGGGTCATTCCCGACCGGATTGAGTTTTGGCAGGGCCGCCCCAGTCGCTTGCACGACCGCATCAATTACCAAAAGCAGGAAAATAACTGGATAATCACCCGACTGGCTCCCTGAAAATTATTCTTCGGTCTCGATGATTTCCCGCTCGAGTTTTTCCAGGCGTTCTTTCACCAGGCCCAGTTCGGTGTTGAGCGAATCAAGTGTAGCGGAAGGCTCTAAATCAATCACTTTGGCTTTTTGAAGTTTAACCGTAAACTTATTTGCTTCTACATCTTCGCGCACCCGGAAAGTAAGAGATTTCTCGGGGTCAAGAGGCTCTAAGGCTTGTTCACGGGCTTTGAGTTCTTTATCACTGTCATCAAAATAGCGGATGTCAACCACTATCTCCTCAAAACGGGCATCGGTGCGGCGATTGGCCACCGTTACCTGAATGACAAATTCGCCAAAATCATCGCTTTCAAACTGCCCGTCCACCAGTAAATCTTTAAGCAAAACACTTTCCCGGTCTTTCCTTAGTAATTTGATAAAGGCTTCAATGCGACTTTTCTCGGCCTCCAGGCTATCCATCAAAATATCCTCTGGGGTCTTTGACTTTTCGGCATCTTCTTCATCCGTATATTCCTCCTCAAAATCATCTACTTGGAGGTTTTCATCCCGGACTTTACCCACGCTGGCATCATTGCCTGCCCCTTCTCCTTTTCCAGGCCCCAATAAATCAAGCTCTTGCACAATAAACCAGACCGAGAACAAAAGTAAGACGGACAGCATGCTATAAAGCACCAGGTTGTTGCGGTGCCGCCGGCGTTCGGCTTCCGAGCCAGTTTTCGCCTTGGCTGGGGTGGGTTTTGTGGGCGGAGCAGGTGGAGTAGTGGCCGTCGGGAAGAGGGTTTGGGCCACCTGGGGCATGGAAGGAGATACCCCTTTGAGGGACAAAAGGGCCGATTTGAACTCTTCGCAACTTTGAAAGCGGTCTTCGGGTCTTTTGGCGGTGGCTTTGTCCACCAGGGCTTGCAGGTGTGTCCCTATGCGGGGATAGAAATCCTGCATACGGGGAAGGGGCTCGTTGAGGATTTTTTCATACACCTGAAACTCGGTCAGTGCATTGCCATCATAAGGGCAACGGCCCGTCAGCATTTCAAACAGGGTAATCCCCAAGGAATAAATGTCGGTGCGTTTGTCAACCGTTTTGCCTTGCACCTGCTCAGGACTCATATACAATACCGTTCCTAATTGGGTGCCTGTTTTGGTAAATTTGGCCTGTCCTTCCTTAAGAATCTTGGCAATGCCAAAATCCAGTATTTTGATTTCTGACTGAGGCGTTACGATGAAATTGGAAGGCTTAATATCGCGATGCACCACCCCTTTTTGGTGGGCATAGGCCAATCCATCCAGCATCTGGCCAAAGAAATACAAGGTTTTTTCTTCGGGAATGGGCCCCGAGACCTGCGTAATAAAAGTATCCAGCGATTGCCCCGGCGCGTACTCCAGAATCAGAAAAAGGCCGCGCTCTTCTTCCAGGTAATCATAGAGGGTAATAATGTTGATGTGCTGCAGGGCCGAGAGGGTAGTAGCTTCCTGCCGGAAGCGTTCCCTGATTTCCGGGTTGCTGCTTAGCTCAGGATGTAGCACCTTGATAGCCACCGGGCGCCCCAATTGGGTATGCGTGGCCAGATATACTGCTCCAATGCCGCCTTCTCCCAGCCGGGATTCAACCTTATAATTTAAAACGCGCTCACCAATCATATTCACCTTTTTTCTATTTTACCGTGATTAAGGGAATCACAATGTCTTTGCCTTCATAGACCAGAGGCTGGGGCTCTTCGCCGGGTTCAGGGGCTTTCGGATAGAGCCGGTTTACATCCCTCAACACATTGGGGCTAATGTTAAACTTACGCCCAATCTGGAAAAGGTCTTCGCCCCTTTGTATTTTATAAATCTGACGTACCTTTACTTTGATGCCCTCGCGGGGGCGGAGGCGCTCCTTTCCTTTAAGGCCATTGAGCTTTTTAAGTGTATCCAGGGGTTGGAAATATAGCTTGGCAATGCTGGCCAGATCTTCCCCCCTTTGGATTTTGTGAATGAAGATGGCCACGGTGTCTTTGCGATTGAAAGCAGAAAATCGACGGATACTGTCCTCTATGGCTTGTTGCGCTTGGGCACGGGCTATTGAATCCTGCAAACGTTCAATACGCTCCACGTCCTTGATTTCATAAAGGACTTCGGTATCTTCGGGCGGCCTTTGCACGGCATAGTAAACCAGCAAAATGGTTAGAAATCCACCAAAAACCAATAAAAGTATTAGCGGCAGGTTTACTGATTGGGCTTCTTTCCAGTCTTCTTTCTCTGGGAAGGGCGTGGCTTTTTGAGGGCTTTTCTGGACTACGGGCGGGCTGGTTTTTAGCTCGGAAAGGGCTTGGGTAGCACCCGAAGGGGGCAGAGCAGCAAGCATGGCTTCCAAAGAAGAAAAGCGATTTTGAGGGTCTTTGTGGGTGGCCTGGTTGACAAAGGCCTGCACCCCTGCCGAAACCATTGGGTAATACTTTGTGATTGGGGGCAAAGGCGACTGGACAATCTTGAGCCGGGTTTCGGGGAGATTAAAACCCTCGTAGGGGTTTCGGCCTGTGAGCATCTGAAACAATAAAATCCCGAGGGCATATACATCGCTGCGCACATCCGGGGCCTGCCCCGCGATTTCTTCCGGGCTACAATAAGCCAGTGTTTCTTTGTCTTGAGCCTCAATCAGTTTATGTTTAAAAAAATGGCTCAGGGCCAGGTCTAAGATCTTGACCTGTCCTTCTTGACTGATAAGGATATTGCTGGGGTTGATAGCCCCATTGCCCAATCCTTTTTGCCGGGCAATGGCAAAGGCCTCCACAATTTTGGCAATCAGGGGCAAGGCTTTTTCTTCGGGAATGGGTCCGGTTTCGTAGCGAATAAAATCAGCCAGGGTTTTGCCCTGTACGTATTCAAAAACCAGGTAAAATTCCTGAGCGGTCTCAAGGTGGTCATACAGCGTGATGACGTTGGGATGCTGAAGGAGCGCCAAGTGTTTGATTTCGTCTAAAAAATCTGCTTTTTCCTGAAAGCTTTTGAGGGGCTTGAGGGTCTTGATAATGACTTTTTTGGCAAATTGGGTATGAGTTGCCAAGAAGGAACGGAAGAGTTGATTTTCTTCGGTAAAGTTCTCAATACGGTAATTCAGTATCTTTTCCCCCGTCATATTTTCACTTCAGGCTTGTAATTTTTATTGGATGGCAAAAGGCGTTTTCGGGCCTTGCATCCTTTCGCAATTTGGGGGCAAAACTACAAATATTTCTAAACCAAAAGGTACACCGAATCAAAATTATGGTAATGGGCTTTTGGGGGCTTCCAGGGGAATGGCCAGCGAGTCGAGGTTTTGCAGGGCCGCGGCATCATCCACGCCATTGGCTTTTAGTATCCAATCAACTTTTGAGCGGTAACGCAGGGCCAGGTCTTCCACACTTTCCCCATTTTCTTCTAGCTGGTTGGCAATTTTTCTTAGCCTTTTGTTACGAAACAAGCTGTCTAGGGCCCTTAGTTTACGTTTTTTTAGCTCGTTGAGGTCGGTAATGGTCTGTTTGGCTTTTTGATACGTGTTTTTTGCTTTTTGGATGCCCGTGTAGTCATAAAACCAGGTTTGTAACGCAATGGCCCGAGCACTGTCCTGGGTTAGGCTACCCGAACTGCCCACATAAGCGCTTTTGCCCAAGGTATTTTGAAAAATGACATATAAAAAAACCAGGGCAACCAATATTACAAAACCACGCAGGAGGCCGGGTTTCAGGTCAGGAAGGCCCGAGTCATTGATTTCAATGTGGTCGGCACGTTTTTTAGGGCGATTTTCCTGCTCTTCTTCTGGCCATACATCAAGCGGACTCTTTTTTTTTTCGTAAGAGAGGGGCGGGTCAAAATTATTTTGCGGCTGGGTATAGCTTAGGGGGCTGGCATGTTGAGTATCCAGGCCCTGAGCCGTAGATTGTTGAAAAGCGCGGCTATGGCCGGGCGTGAGTATCTCCACCAATTGTACGGTAGTGTTGTCGTGGCCGCCCAGGGTATTGGCCAGGTTGACGAGTTGAATGGCTTTGGCCTGTATTTCTTCCGGCTCGGCCAGTACTTCCTCAATGCCCCGGTCGCTTACTAGGCTGTTGAGCCCGTCGGAGCAGAGCAAAAACAAATCGCCTGCATCGGGCTGGAAGGGCTCTCGAATCACTTCCACATCTACAAAAGGCTCGGTTCCCAGGGCGCGCAAAAGCTCATTGCGGCGGGGATGGCTTTCGGCTTCGCTTTCTTGGATAACTCCCTGGTCTATGAGGGCCTGTACAAAAGAATGGTCGCGGGTGAGCCTTTGCAAAAGCCCCCCCGATACAAATAAATGCGGCTGTCGCCCACGTGGGCCGTGTAGGCCAAGCCTTCCCGAAAGCAAAGCAGCACACAGGTAGTGCCCATTCCCAATAAGGAAGGCCGGGCCTGTGCCGTTTGATAAATCTGCTGGTTGGCATATTGCAAGGCCTGATAAAGGGCATCTCCCAGATGCGGATAAAACTGGCTTTCAAAGAATTGACGAATGGAATTGACCGCCGTTTGGGAAGCCACTGCCCCGCCTACATGCCCGCCCATTCCGTCGCAAACTACAAAAAAAAGACCCGTTGGCATTTTCAAAAAAGCCCATGTAGTCTTCGTTCTGAGAACGAACCCGGCCAATATCGGTGTGATTGCCAAACCGGAAATGAATTGACTGTGCCATAAGATTGCTTTGCTTAAGGCCAAAGATAGCAAAAATTAAAACATCTGCTGGCCCTTGTGCTACCGCACTTTTACAAAAAATGAGGCCCGGGCTCCCAGGTCCAAAAATAAAAATAAAAAAGACCTCGCCTCTGCGAAGCTTTTTTTATCTTTCTACCACAGAAGAAATGCCAGCCCTAAGAAAGCGACTGATTCTCTATGGAAGCAAGTTTTAATACCTTTTCATATTCCTCGGCACTCAGGTCTTTGAAGAAAAAATAAACCGGATTGACCTGTTCACCTTTATAGATGACTTCATAATGCACGTGGGGGGCAGTCGAGAAGCCAGTACTGCCTACATAGCCAATGCATTCGCCTCTTTTCACCTTCTGTCCAGGTTTTACATTAAAGGAAGACATGTGGGCATACAATGTTTGGTAGCCATAGCCGTGTTTGAGGGTTACCTGGTTGCCATAGCCTGGGTCATATTGGGCTTTTTCTACCTCGCCATCGGCGGTGGCATAAATGGGCGTGCCGTGGGGAGCCGCAAAATCAATCCCGGGGTGAAACTGCCCCACCTTATAAATAGGGTGGATGCGCATCCCAAAGCCAGAGGTAAGCCGAATGAGTTGCTTATTGGAGATAGGCTGAATAGCGGGCATAGCGGCCAGCATCTTGGTTTTGTTTTTTACCAGTTTGGCTATTTCATCATAGGATTTGCTCTGGATATACATTTCGCGTTTGAGCCTATCTACCTTTTGATAAGCTTCCAGGATAAGGGTTTCATTTTTAAGCCCTTTGCGGCGTAGGTGCTGATACTTTTCGGTGCCGCCTGTGCCCGCCTGCCTTACCGAAGCCGGGATGGGTTCGGCTTCAAAAATTACCCGATATACATTGTCGTCGCGGTGTTGCAATGCGCTAAGTACATCATCCACTTCGGCAATTTGTTTACTAAGCAAATCAAAATGAATTTTCAATTCATCATTTTCGGCACGAAGGCGGGCTTTGTCCGCATCCTGGATATAACCCGAAAGGGCATAAGCCAATCCCAAACCTAGGAGAGTGGCCAATGTCAAAAAGCCGAGAAGATTGAGCGCAATGTCGAGAGGTTTGACGCGAACACGCTCGTATTGGCAGGTATCCGGGTTGTAGTGGAATTTTATCCGGGCCATAAAGAAATCAATTTTACATTTGGTTCTGAGCATCTTTGCTCAAAACATCCGTATTTTGTGAGCGCACAAAAATACAGGATTATTTTCATCTTTCTGTCAAATAAAAAGACTGAAATTCAGGCAGATATTATTTTTTTTAAATTTTTTTATATAAAATATGAAAAAAGCCAGCTAAAAAGGACTGGCTTTTGTGCATTCAGAAACTGGCTTAACCCCGAAAAGCAGAGAGGCCCGTGATTTCGTTGCCCAAAATAAGGAGGTGAATATCGTGGGTTCCTTCATAAGTGATGACCGACTCGAGGTTCATCATGTGGCGCATAATGGGATATTCGCTCGTGATGCCCATACCGCCGAGGATTTGCCGGGCTTCGCGGGCAATGTGCAGGGCCATTTCCACATTATTGCGCTTGGCCAGGGAGATTTGCGCCGTGGTGGCGCGGTCTTCATTCATCAGAGTGCCCAATCGCCAGCAGATGAGCTGGGCTTTGGTGATTTCGGTCAGCATTTCGGCCAGCTTTTTTTGCACAAGTTGAAAGCCGGCAATAGGTTTGCCAAACTGTTCCCGCTCAGAGGCATAGCGACGGGCCGTATCGTAGCAATCCATGGCCGCACCCGTGGCCCCCCAGGCTATGCCATAGCGGGCTTTGTCCAGGCATTTGAGCGGGCCTTTCAATCCCGAAATGCCGGGCAGGAGATTTTCTTTGGGCACTTTGACATCCTGAAAAACCAACTCTCCGGTGATGCTGGCCCGCAAAGACCATTTGTCGTGGATTTCGGGCGCAGTGAAGCCTTCCATTCCCCGCTCCACAATCAAGCCGTGGATGCGTCCGGCTTCGTTTTTGGCCCAAACGACGGCTACATCGGCATAGGGCGAGTTGGAAATCCACATTTTGGCACCATTGAGGCAGTAGTGATCGCCCTGGTCAGTAAAATGTGTTTCCATTCCGGCGGGGTTAGACCCGTGGCTGGGTTCGGTGAGGCCAAAACAGCCTAAGAACTCACCCGAGGCCAATTTGGGCAAAAACTTTTGGCGTTGTGCTTCCGAACCAAAAGCATAGATAGGATACATCACCAGCGAGCCCTGCACCGAAGCCGTAGAGCGCATTCCCGAATCGCCCCTTTCTATTTCCTGCATCATCAGGCCGTAGGCGATGTAATCCAGGCCTCCGTTTGGGTTATATTCGGTAGGGATGGT
Organism: Microscillaceae bacterium; assembly: GCA_012031215.1. Taxonomy (GTDB): domain Bacteria; phylum Bacteroidota; class Bacteroidia; order Cytophagales; family Microscillaceae; genus JAAUUB01. Next base: position 11,817 of record JAAUUB010000154.1, read on the forward strand.
GGGGCCGAAAGCGCCTATTTCTCCAAATTTTTTCACAAGATGGCGAGGGAAATAGGCTTTTTGGGCGCAGTCTTCTATGATGGGAGAAATCTCTTTTTTTACAAAATCGCGTATCGCTGCCCGAACCAAGCGCTGTTCTTCGGAGAGCAAGTCATCAATTTTATAAAAATCGGGGGATTCAAACAAGTCGGGCTTGATGCGGAAGGCAATGGGGGTGGCATTTAGCAGTTCGGCAATCATATCTTTTCGGTTTAGTTTTTTTGACAAAAATACAAAGATTAAGGCGATTGTTGGGAAAAAATGCGGCTGGTTTGACAAAAGGCCCGGCCAGAAGAGGAAAATAAAATAGAGACAGGCAAATCCTAAAAAACCCCTTTACTTTGCTAAAAAAAAACGCTTATGACACAAAAACACTGCCTATTGCTTTTTTAGGGCTTTCATCACCGGATTTCCCTGGCCCAGGAAAGCCCCACCGATAGTTTGCCGCCCTCCCCCTGGAAAATTTCCGGAGCCGCCAACGCCAGTTTTCCAATGTAG
>JAAUUB010000155.1 GCA_012031215.1 Microscillaceae bacterium
CACACTGGGCATTGTGGTGCGCGACAAGACCACAAAGCCGGCCTGTTTTACCCCGCGCGAAGGGCGCTTTACCCTTCAACAAACTCCTGATTGATTTTGCGGGCCAGGTTTAGGCTGTTCTCGAGGTAGGCCTGTTGGCGAAGCGAAAGCAAGATATAAGACTGGGGGGAGTTCGGGTCAAAGCCTTCGTAGTTGGCCTGGTAGTTGGCTTCTTTGAGGATGGCGGCATTTTCGCGCTGGGCCACTTCCAGATTGTCTTCGCTTTTGTGCAGCCCCATCACATAGATTTCGGCTCCCTGAATAGCGGCCCGGCTGGCCGTTCCGTGGGGCATTGAGTTGCAGTGAATAGAGATAAACAAATCTGCTCTTTGCTCATTGGCCAGTTCGGCCCGTCGGTATAGCTCCACAAATTTGTCTGTGGTACGGGTATAAACCACTTTCACCCCAGGCAGATTGGCTTTCAGGATACGGCCCAGCTCGAGCGAAACGGCCAGGGTGATGTCTTTTTCGTGCGAAGCACTGCCCAGGGTGCCGGGGTCTTTGCCGCCGTGCCCGGGGTCAATGACCACCACAAACTCATCGGCCTGGGCACGCAAAGGCACTACCCAAAAGGAAAAAAGCAGAAAAAGTGAAAATAAGTTAAAAATAAAGGCGGGAAACCACACGATTTTTTCGGTTGGGTGAATATTTACTAGCTTTACACAAAAATCTGATATTTTTTTCAAAATCAGAAACCTGTGTGGCAAAATCGCTTTTCAAAGCTTTGAATACATTTTTGTTCATCTGGAAAAAGCCGACCTTTTTTTGGGCGCTTTTGCTAAATATGGGCTACTTCTCCTGGGGGCTGGCTCAGGAAGATGCCGCCACTACCCGCCCCGACAGCCTCGTGATTGGTAATATCGAAACCACCATTGTGTATTCGGCCACCGATTCTATTGTTACCGATTTGGTGAGCAATACCATTTTTTGTATGGCAATGCCAAAGTAAATTATGGCGAAATCACGCTCACCGCCGCGGAAATTGAAATTAACCAAAACACCAATATGCTGATTGCCCGGGGCCTGCCCGATTCTACAGGCCGCCTGCGCAACAAGCCGGTCTTTGTGCAAGATGGCCAAACCTATGAGGCCGATTCTATGCGCTACAATTATAAATCCCAGCGCGGGGTGGTCATTGGCGTAGTTACGGAGCAGGGGGAGGGCTTTATCCAAAGCGACCGGGCCAAACGCCTCGACGACGGGACGATGTACGCCAGCGGCAATCGCTACACTACCTGCAACCTGGCCCACCCGCATTGGTACATCAATACAAACAAAATTAAGCTCATCCCGGACAAGCAAATTGTGAGCGGCCCCTTTAACCTGGTCTTGGCCGATGTGCCCACCCCCCTGGGCTTTGCCTTTGGGATTTTTCCATTCATCGATAAGCGAAAATCCGGGATTATCTTTCCTACCTACGGCGAATCCGAAGACCGGGGCTTTTTCTTGCGCAATGGGGGCTATTACTGGCACATCAGCGAGTATATGGCCCTCAGCCTGGTCGGGCAAATTTATACCAATGGCTCCTGGGGGCTGGAAGCCCAATTTCCCTATCGCAAGCGGTACCGCTTCAATGGCACGGCTTCGGTCTTGTTTAGCCGGATTTTTCAGGGCGAGCCCGAGGAGAGAACGGCCCAGCAATTGTTTCAGGTTCGTTGGAACCACGCCCCCACCCCCCGTGGCCGCAGTTCTTTTTCGGCCTCTGTCAATTTTGGTTCCAGTCAGTTTAACCGCCGAAACTCTTTCAATCCCAATGACCAGTTGGCCAATACCCTGACTTCAAATGTTTCGTTTTCCACCGGATTCGATATCGGCAATACCCCCGTAAACCTCAGCCTGAGTGCCCGCCACGACCAAAACACCAATACTGAGCTTTTTAATGTGGTCTTGCCTGCTTTTAACCTGACTGTTAACCGGATTTATCCTTTCAAAAAGCCCAACCAGTCGGCCCGTAATTTTTTGCAAAGATAAACCTGAACTACAGTGCCAATGGGTCTGTAAAATTTACTAACCAAGCCCCTAATCCTCAGTCTTTTCCCTTCCAGGTGGCCAATGTGGCCCGGGATGAAGAAACCGGCGAAATCATCCTGCCCGAACAACTGGATTTTAACCTACAAAATGCAGATGCTTTTTGCAAAATGCCCGCATCGGCATTGTCCACCGGATTCCGATTTCTACTTCGGCCAAAATCTTTCGTTATTTCAGCCTCAACCCCGGCCTGAGCTATGATGAGGCCTGGTATCCCAAGCGGCTGACCTACACCTACCTGCCCGAACAAAAGGCCGTGCAGGTAGATACCACCCTGGGCTTTTATCGGGTCTATTCTTACTCGGCCTCGGCCAACCTGACCACCCGGATTTATGGCACTTTTATTTTTAACCGTAAGAACAAAGACCGCTATCTGCAAGCCATTCGCCATACGATGATTCCGACGATAGGGCTTAGCTTTAAGCCCGATTTATCGGGTTCGCCTAATTTTTTCCAGGAAATCCAGGTAGATTCTACCGGAAGAAGAGCCAAAGTCTCACGCTTTGCCAATTTTGACCCAGGCCCCCCCGCCGTCACAGGAGAGTCGGGCATTGTCAATTTCAGCCTCAATAATGTTTTTGAGGCCAAAGTGCGGGGCCGGTCCGACAGTGCCGAATCGCGCAAAATTCCCCTGCTCGAGAACCTCTCCATCGGAGGAAGCTATAACTTGGTGAGCGACTCCCTGCGGCTGTCCAATATTTTTATTCAGGCACGGACGCGCTTTCTCAACATCATTAATTTTAACTTTACGGGCAACCTTGACCCCTATTCCTACCGCATTTTGGAAGCCAATGCCCAGGGCGAGGCCACCCGGCAGGTGCGCGTCAACCGTTTTGCCCTGGCCGAAGGAATCGGCATTGGCCAGTTGCAAAGCTTTAACATTGCCCTTAGTGCCAGCCTTACCCCCAAAACTTTTCAAAACTCGGCCCAGAAAAAAGCCGATGCCGCCCGCCAAAACCCTCAGGAAACCCTGGGCCGGGGCATTAGTGAAGGCGAAGAAGCCCAACTCCAGGCCATTGCCAACAACCCCAATGAATATGTGGATTTCGAAATTCCCTGGACCCTGAATCTCTCTTTTAATATGTCTTACAACAAAACGGGCTTTTTCAAATCCGTTTTTTCGCAAGTCCTGAGCGTGAGCGGAGATTTGAGCCTGACCGAAACCTGGAAGGTGGGCTTCCGCACGGGGTATGACTTTGGCCAAAAAACGGTGGCATTTACCTCAATTGACATCCTCAAAGACCTTCACTGCTGGGAAATGGTCTTCAACTGGACTCCCTTCGGCGCTTTTCGTTCCTATAATTTCGAGATAAGGGTCAAATCGTCCATCCTGCAAGACCTTAAAATCAGCCGTCGGAGAAGTTTCTTCGACCGCGACTTTATTGGATTTTAAATTGTCTATTTCCTTTTGCCCGCTTAATATTGTGTGCGTATCCAATGCCCCGGCTTGAATTGATGAAAATTTTGCCTTACCTGCTTTTTTTAAGAGAATCCCGGTTTGGGGCTGGCTTTTGGTGCTGGGCCTGGGCCTGGGCGGCATAGCCCTGGGGCGCTACTTTTATCGTCCTCCCCTGACGGCGGCCCGCCTTGTGCCTCAAAATCCGCTTTTTATCCTCGAGACCAATAATTTTTGGGAAGATTACCAGCAGTTGCGCACTTTTCCCCTGGGGGAAGCCCTGAGCCAAACGCCCGCCCTTCAGACAGGCCTGGAACGGCTCGATTTTTTGCGCGAAGTGCCCAAGTTTTCGCCCGATTTTCGGGCTTTTTTCCGGGGCAAACCTGTACCGCGTCTCTCCACCTGAGCAGCCGCGAAGAAGTTGACTGGCTCTGGTTTGTGCCCGTAGTTGGCGACCAGGATAAGCTGCTCTACAACCAGATTTTGCTCTTTTTTAAAACCCAGGCAGCATATCGCCTGCAAACCCGCAGTTTTCGAGGCCTGGCCATTCAGGAAATTGAAGCCCGTACCTCGGGACTGAGGTTCTCGTTTTTGCGCTATGGCACTTTCTGGGTGGGAAGTTTCAATTCCATCCTGATAGAAGATGTGGTGCGCAAAATTCAGGAGCGCAATTGGTTTTCGGCGCTTTGGAGCCCCCCCCCTTTGCCCCAAGGCTTTGAAGAAACCGCTCCAGCTTCGGGAAGAAGGCTATGGCTAAATCCAAAAGCCCTGCGTCCCTTATGGCGATTACTGGCCCGTGAAAGCTATCTGAGAAACTGGCCCTCCTGGCTAGGTCTCCGGCAGCCACTCTCCCTGGCGGCCCGTATGCCCTTGAAGACTGGCATATTGGAGGGCTTTCTCAAGCCCCTGCCCGATACGGAGGTGGGGCTCGACCAATTGTTTCGCGGACAAAGCCCTCCTCCTTTTGGCCTGGAGGCTATCTGCCCCGCCAAACGGTGCTGACCCTGCGCCTGGGCTTTTCGGAAAATGCCTTGTTTTTTGCCAATCTGGCCGCTTTTGCCGAGCAATTTGGCCCGGGAGCCATCCAAAAACAAGCCGAGTGGGCCAGCCGTTACGGGGTGGCCCTCACCACCCTCCATCGCGCCCTGGGGTCCGAAATGGCTCTCACATGGGTAGAACGACAGGAAGAAACAGGCATCGGGCAGTTGCTCCTGCTAAAACTTCCTTCGGGGGGAAGGCTCCGCGTTTTTCCGGCCTCTGATTCCGCTTTTCGGGAAAAATATGCTGGCTTTGTCATTCAGAAATGGCCGGGGCGAGGCCTCTCCGCTTTTTTGCCGGGGGTGCTGGGCACCGGATTTGAAAACTGTTATTGGGTGAGTAATCAGCACATTGCCGTTTTTGGCAATTCGGTGGCAGTATTGCGGGAATGGATACAAAGCCAACAGCAGCAAAAAAACTGGCAAAACGACCTCGCGCGCAAAGCCTGGATGAGCCAGATACCTGCTCGCAGTCATTTGACCTGGGTGCTTGACCCAAACCGGGCTTTGCCTTTTATGTATGAAAATGCTTCGGAGATGGGGCAGACCTGGCTCGCGATGCTACAGCCTTTGCTGGAAGGGCTGACCACAATGGTAGGCTCATTTAGAGCCGAAGAAGACAAGGTCTATGCCCACTTATTGTTACATTCCGCGCGCTTGCAACTGGCTCCGCGTCCTCAAATAGAAGGCTACCAGGTCTTGATGAACCGAAAACTCTCTCAAAGGATTTTCAGTCCGCCTTACCTTTTGCAAAACCACCTGGACCAGAGCACTGAAATACTGGTACAGGATTATGCCAATCAATTATACCTGATTACGGAAAAAGGACAGGTGCTCTGGCAAAGGCCCGGTGGTGCCCCCCTGCGAAGCACCCCTCAGCAAATTGACATTTACCGAAATGGCAAGTTACAATGCCTCTACCTCACCGCCGACCGCATCGGCCTGATAGACCGACTGGGACGGGATGTGCCCAAGTTTCCTGTTTATCTGCCCGATACTACCTATCTGGAAACCCTGGCCAAACCTGAGTTCGGCGATCAGCAACATTATTTTTTGGTTTCTAACCGCCGGGGACGGCTCTATATGCTCGATCAGGCCCGCAATCGCCTGCCCGGGTGGAGACCCCGACAGATTCCTTCACGACTGGACAGCCCCGTGCAGCATCTACAGCTCCAGGCGGAAGATTACCTGCTGGCCATGGCCGAAAATGGCACCCTCCACGTTTTTGACCGGGAAGGCGGCTATAGGGCAGGCTTTCCTCTGGCTTTGCCGGGCCGTATGAGCAACCCACTTTGGATAAGAAAGGGGGCCAAAGCCGACGATACCGAAATGATGGCCCTTACCGAAGAAGGAATTTTGTTGAAAATCAATTTATTAGGAGAAATTTTATCGGAAATGCAGTTGATTCGGCCTTCGGCCAAGGCGCAGTTTTTAGCCTGCCCGGCTTCTGATACCCAGGACTGGCTGGCCGGGGTGGGAGATAAAAACCTGGTGCAAATTTTTGATGCGACTGGCAAATTGCTTTTTGAACAAAAGTTTGAGCAAGCCCCCGGCCCCTGGGCTATTCAGTACTTTCGCTTTGGCAATCAGCACAAACTGGTGGCCTGCACCGACAAAACGGGCGGACTTACCTACCTCTATGACCTGCGCGGGCGAGCCCTGGGCAAGCCTTTTCCCAGCCAGCAGCCCATCGCCATGCAATTTCTTCCCGAAGCCCAAAAGCTGAAAATCTACCGGGTTTTTGGGACGGAAGTGGGCATTTTGGAACTTCCCCTGCCCTGATGGGTGCAAAATTCGGGCATTTTGCCGGCCTTTGCTTATCTTTGTAAAGAAGCCAAAGGCCCTTTTGGCGGCTTTATTTTATCGAATATGAACAAACTGTTTCTCTTTGACGCAATGGCGCTCATCTACCGAGCGCATTTTGCCTTTAGCAAGACCCCACGCATCAATTCCAAAGGTCTCAACACGGGCGCCGTGCTGGGTTTTACCAATACGCTGCTCAAAATTGTGCAGGAAGAAAAGCCCAGCCATTTGGGGGTGGCTTTTGATACCCCAGAGCCAACCTTTCGCCATACTCAGTTTACCGAATACAAAGCCCACCGCCTGGAACAGCCCGAAGAAATCACGCTGGCCATTCCTTACATCTACCGGATGGTGGCCGCATTTAATATCCCGGCCCTGGCCCGGCCCGGCTACGAAGCCGATGACCTGATTGGTACTATTGCCAAAAAAGCGGCCCAGACTGGTGATTTTCAGACCTTTATGCTCACCCCGGATAAAGACTATGCCCAATTGGTAGAGGAGAATATCTTTTTGTATAAGCCTGATTTTATGGGCGATGGCTACTCCGTTTGGGGCATTCCGGAGGTGCTTAATAAATTTGGCCTGCAAAACGTGATGCAAGTGGTAGATTTGCTGGGCTTGCAGGGCGATGCGGTGGACAATATCCCGGGCATCCCGGGCATAGGCCCCAAAACGGCCGTGAAACTGCTACAAGAATATGGCTCCGTAGAAAATATCCTGGCCCACAGCCATCAGCTCAAAGGCAAACTGCGCGAAAGGGTTGAGGAAAACCGGGAAAAGGCCCTGCTCTCGAAGCAACTGGCCCGCATTGATATTGAGGTGCCCATTGACTTTGAGCCCGAAGCCCTCCGCCTGGTTCCTTTTGACCGCGAACAGGTGCGGGCTTTGTTTGATGAGCTTGAATTTCGCACCCTGGCCCGGAAATTACTTGGAGAAGATACACCCGCCGCCTCGCCTCCGGCCTCTAAAAAAAGCCGCCCGGGCCAGGGCGATTTGTTTGCCCCGGCTCCCTCGGCCCCGGAAAGCCTCCCTTCTCCCGAAATACCTGCTCCGCTGAGCAAGCCTAAAGATACGCTGGCCAATACCCTGCATCACTATTATTGTATAGATACTCCCGAATTGCGCCAAAAGCTGGTGCAACACCTGCAAAACCAGCCGGAGTTTTGCCTGGATACTGAAACTGACCACCTGGATGCCCACCTGGCCCGGCTGGTTGGGATAGCCTTTGCCACCCACCCCTACGAGGCCTATTATGTGCCCTTTCCTGAGAACCAAACCGAAGCCCAGGCCTTGATAGAAGAACTGCGGCCCGTGCTGGAAAATCCGGCCATTACCAAAATCGGGCAAAACCTGAAATATGATGTGCTGGTGCTCAAAAACTACCAGCTTGCGCTCCAGGGGCCTCTTTTTGATACTATGCTGGCGCACTACCTCATTGAGCCTGACCAACGCCACAACCTTGACCTGCTGGCCGAAAACTATCTGCACTACAGCCCCCAAAGCATAGAGGAACTCATTGGGAAAAAAGGGGCTAAACAAGGCAATATGCGCGATGTGCCTGTGGCCGAAGTGGTGGAATATGCCGGCGAAGATGCCGACCTCACCCTGCAGCTCAAGCACCAACTGGCCCGACAACTTCACCAGCTCTCCCCTTCCGGCGACCTGGAAAAGGTGTTTTATACGCTTGAGACCCCGCTCATCCCCGTTCTGGCCGAAATGGAACATACTGGAATAAGCCTGGACCGAAATGTACTGCTCGAGATCTCCCGGGAACTGGAACAGGACATCCTGATGCTGGAGCAAAACATTTACGAAAAAGCAGGCGAAAAAATTCAACATTGGCTCGCCCAAACAACTGGGAGATATTTTATTTGAAAAGCTTCACCTGGACAAGAAGGCCAAGAAAACCAAAACGGGCCAATATGCCACCGGGGAAGAGATTTTAGTGAAACTGGCCCCCCAGCACCCTATTGTGGCTGATGTGCTGGACTATCGGGAAATGGTCAAGCTCAAAAATACCTACGTGGATACGCTGCCCGAAATGTGTAGCCCCAAAGACGGGCGTATCCATACCAATTACCAGCAGGCCGTGGCCGCAACGGGCCGGCTTAGCTCGGCCAATCCTAATCTGCAAAACATCCCTATCCGCACCGCCAAAGGACGGCTGGTGCGCAAGGCTTTTGTGGCCAAGGATGAAGACCACGTGCTGCTTTCTGCCGATTATTCTCAGATTGAACTGCGCATTATGGCGGCCTTCAGCCAGGATGAAACCATGCTGGAAGCTTTCCGCCAGGGGCGCGACATCCACGCCACCAACTGCCGCCAAGATTTTTAAAATAGCCCCCGAGGACGTGGACAGCACCATGCGCAACAAAGCCAAGACCGCAAACTTTGGCATCATCTACGGTATCTCGGCCTTTGGCCTGGCCGAAAGGCTCAACATCCCTCGGGGAGAAGCGGGCGATTTTATCCGGGCCTATTTTGAAGAGTTTCCTGCCGTGAAAGCCTATATGGACCGGGTGATAGAAGAAGCCCGTAGCCGCGAATATGTAGAAACACTGCTGGGCCGCCGTCGCTATCTGCGCAATATCAATTCGCGCAATCAGGTAGAACGGGGCAATGCCGAACGCAATGCCATCAATGCGCCCATTCAGGGCAGTGCTGCCGATATGATTAAACTGGCAATGATTAAAATCCACGCCTTCATCCAGAAGGAGCAATTAGAAAGCCGGATGCTTTTGCAGGTACACGATGAACTGGTCTTTGAAGTGCCCAAAAAGGAACTGGAAATGATAAGGCCCGCCATTGAACAACTGATGAAAAATGCCCTGCCGCTGGAAGTACCGATGGAGGTGGGTATTGGCACGGGCGCCAACTGGCTGGAAGCCCACTGAGGCCGTATAGAAGCTTTACCACATCCGCCGCTCAAAGGCAAAACGCTTGGTATAAAAATTATAAAAAAAGACCAAACCCATAGACACCAGCTTGGTAATGGGCTGATGTTCCGCAAAAAAAGTAAATTGGTTAAGCCCGCGAATGATTTGCGCCCCTATCTCTATGCCGAGCAAAGAAAAAAATACCGAAATGGCAAAAGCCATATATGCCCGGCGTTTGAGGGCAAAAATGAAGCGCTTTTGTAAGAAAAAATTGAGCACCATGCCACATCCCGCCGAAATGCGATGGGCAGTGGTGGGCACATAGGCCTGGCTTATCAACAAAAGGTAGAGCGAATAATCTACCAAGGAAGCCAAAGCCGAGGTAGTGGCAAATTTGAGCTTGGAAAGCAATAAATCCCGGATTTTTTGCTTCAGAGGGGCCGTGGGCGGATGTTCGGGCTTGGAGGCAAGTGAGGGCCGCATGTTTTTAAAACTAAATTTTTGGGAAGAGAAAATGAACACCCCCACAATGCTTGGCTTGCAAGAGGCAAGCAGTATCTTCTTTTTTCTAAGTTAGAGGATTATTCAAGCAATTGGAACGTCAGACCGGGTTTTTAGGTTCAAAATTTCTCCCCGTTCGCAAATATAGTCTTTTGAGGCCAGGATTGTATCTTTGCGGCTTATCCTTATCCCTATGACACATTTACCAAAAATTGGCTTGCTGGGGGGCGGACAGTTGGGCCGGATGCTGCTCCAGGTAGCCGCCAACTGGGACCTGGAAGTCCACGTCCTGGACCCCAACCCCGAAGCCCCGGCCCGCAGCCTTAGCCCGCATTTTGTAAGGGGTGATTTTAGCGATTATGACACCGTGTATGCCTTTGGGCAGTCGCTCGACCTGCTCACCATCGAGATAGAAAAAGTAAATACGGAAGCGCTGCTAAGACTGGCCCGGGAGGGCAAAAAAGTTTATCCCCAGCCCGAAATCATCGCCCTCATCCAGGACAAACGCCGCCAAAAAGCCTTTTATCGGGAAGCAGGCATTCCTACGGCCGATTTTCTCCTGACCGAAACCCGGGCCGATGTGGCCCAACACCTTGACTTTCTGCCCGCCTTTCATAAACTGGGCCAGGGAGGCTACGACGGACGTGGGGTTCAGTACCTGGCCAGCCCGGCAGACCTCCCCCTGGCTTTTGAAGCCCCCGGCCTGCTCGAAAAGGCGGTAGCCATCCATAAAGAACTGGCCGTGCTGGTGGCCCGCAATCCCTCCGGCGAGGTGGCCGTGTTCCCTCCCGTGGAAATGGTCTTTGAGCCCCGGCTCAACCTGGTGGACTACCTCCTTTCGCCCGCCCAAATCACGCCGGCCCAGGCCCAGGAAGCCCAATTGCTGGCCCGCACCCTCATTGAAAAATGGCAAATGGTAGGGCTTCTGGCCGTAGAAATGTTTTTAACTGCCGAAGGCCAGTTGCTGGTGAACGAAGTCGCTCCCCGGCCCCACAACAGCGGCCATGCCAGCATTGAGGCCAATTACTGCTCTCAGTTTGAGCAGCACCTGCGGGCCATCCTGGACTGGCCTTTGGGCAATCCTGCGTCCCGGCAGGCCGCCGCCATGGTCAACCTTCTGGGCGAAGCCGGCCATCAGGGTCCTACCTATTATGAAGGCCTGCCCGAAGCCCTGGGCCAGCCCGAGGCATTTGTACATCTCTACGGAAAAAAAATCACCCAGCCCGGTCGAAAAATGGGCCACCTGACCCTCCTGGCCGAAAACCCGGCAGCCTTGCCTTCCAAAGTCGCCTGGGCCCGGCAAGTGCTGAAAGTCAAGAGCACCCCTCTGAGTGAATGAGGGAGCCTCATTGCCGAAGCCCTGAATCATTGGAAGTGATGAGGAAAGGTTTTGGCGGGAATGTTGGTCCGGGCTTGGAAAGATGTTGGCCGTGCTCTGGAAAAATGTTGGTTTTCTTTTCTACTGACCGTTTCCTTTTGAGGCAAGCGGCTTTTTTATGGAAAATAAAGTTCCCTGGCTGAAAAAAGAGAAAGTCGGGGGGAACCTTTTATGGCCAAGCAGAAAGAAGTTTTGAGGGATTCCTGTATATTTGAGTGGTTTAGCGAGGAGAAGGGGCAAGATAATTTTCGTGAATGAGCTGATAACTTTTGTGAAATTTAGAAATAAAAAGCGATGGCGAAAAATTTCATGGTTTATGAAGACTATCGTAAAGCGGCCTTAAAACATCTAAAAACTTGCGAGTATATGATTGATAATTTGGGCAAAATTTCAAATGATGATACACTTGATGGCTTGGCTAAACAAGAACGTAAGGAACACATTTTGAGAGAAATTTATTATCTTTTGGGGTATGTTTTGGAAGGTGTTGTTTGCTACTGTATTTATAAGAAAGTTTCAACCTATCAATCAAATCCTAATAAAAACATTTACGATTTAGATGACGATGTTTCTTCCGTAGCAACTTCTATTCCAAATGCTCATATAGCATTTCACAAGAAAAACAGTACCCCAAGCAAAACTTATATTTATTTTTTATCAACCCACAAATATGCAAATTATATTTAGTTTTTGAAATTTACTACTAATCAAAATCGTTGGAATAAATTGATACCAATAATATCCCAAGCTAAAATTAGTGGAAACAAAATTTCTGAAATGTTTCATCAATGGAATGTATATATTCGATATCAAACGCAAGACACATCTTGTAATTTTGATGGGGGTATGATTTATGATGAAAACTCAATAATTGATTTTTTTATTTTTGTCAAAGAAGAAGTTTATGCGTAACTACTCAGGTAATAACTTTTTAGGCTTGTTGATAAATTTGATGGAGGCTATGCAAGACATTTTGCCCCTTCTTGATGGCCGTATCAATCAGGGATCTGATAGCACAAAAAGCATCCACCCCAG
>JAAUUB010000156.1 GCA_012031215.1 Microscillaceae bacterium
TTTCGGGTATTTTTTGGCAAGATGAAGCAAAGCCCCCCTCCTACTTTTCGTGGAAAAACGCGCCCGCAGTTTTGTGTATGCCTTTAGAGGCATGGCCTATGTCTTGCGCACCCAGCACAATGCCTGGATTCATTATTTATTACAGTATTGGTGCTGGGTTTTGGCCTTTTTTTCCGGGTCAGTACAACAGAGTGGGCCCTTCTGGCCCTGGCCATTGGCAGTGTTTGGGCGGCGGAAGCCTTCAACACCGCCCTCGAGGCCCTGGTAGATTTGGTGTCGCCCCAATACCACCGCCAGGCCGAAATTGCCAAAGATGCCGCCAGTGGTGCCGTTTTGTGGCTGGCCCTCGGTGCGGCCACTGTGGGTTTTTGCATTTTTCTGCCCAAAATCTGGGCCTGGCTTTGGGGGTGAATGCCCCGTAAATCCTGTTTGCCTTTCACGAGGCCTGGAAAGTGCGCTTTTTCACAATTCTTCAATATCATTCATCAGAAATGACCATATCGAGTCTATTGCAATTATAAATTGCAAACATCCGGAATGGGTAAAGCTTGGGTTAAAATCAGAAAGTTGTAGGTTTATTGGGGTAAGCAAAATTTAATTCTAATCATCAAGGGAAAAATTAGTTAAAATTTTGAGTATCCTTATTCAATATTTATAATCTTAATTTTATTTTGCTTTTATGTACTTAGCTCCATCAATACAAGAAATATAAAAGCAAAAAATCCAGCGAATCACCTACACGCTCCCCTGGCATTTTTTAGGCCAGCAGCGGGGGTTTGGGGTAAGTAGAAAAGCTCCCAGGAACGATTTTTCATTTCATCCCTTGATTGGCCTGCTTCAGCCCTATTTTTTCCCCTTATTCTGGTTTTGGTGGGGATACTAAGCAAGAATTTTGGCTATTTTGCTGGTACATCCCTAAAAACTAATGGCGCAATGAATGCCGAACAAATTTTCTCCCTTTTTAACGCCCTTGTCTTATTGCCTTGGGCTTTGATGATTTTTGCCCCCTATTGGCGCTACACCCGCTGGCTGGCTACTTCTTACCTCGTGCCTTTGGCCCTGGCCCTGGTCTATGTGCTCATCATCTTTAGCAACTTGGGGGCGATGGCGCAGGCTGATTTCTCTACACTAAAAGGCATTCAGGCCTTGTTTGTGGGGGCGGGACAAGCACCCTTTCTGGCGATGGCCGCCTGGTTTCATTACCTGGCTTTTGACCTAATGGTGGGGGTATGGCTTTACGAGGATGCCCAAAAGACAAAAATGTCGCATTTTGCCCTGATACCCTGTCTGTTTCTGACTTTTATGCTGGGGCCAACGGGCTTCTTACTCTACACCCTGCTCAAATGGGGCCTTCAAAGAAAGCATTTTGCCCAATAAGCCGGTTTCTATATTACCTTCAATATGAAAGCACTGTTGCTGTTTTGGAACGCTTACAAATTTCTTCTGCTGGTGGTGGGTTTACATCTGGTCTTGTTGCTGGCCTGCCTGGTCTTGATACAAGTAGATAACACCCAAATTTTGGGCATTAGCCGCTGGATTAAGCCCGCCAAGTTTGCTCTCTCCGTTGGGGTGTATCTGTTGACGATGGCCTATCTCATGTCGTTTTTCCAGCTTCGCAGTGGGGGCGTGCCCAAAACTACGCTTTCTGGTTTGCACTGCTGATGCTGCTCGAGATTATCTGCATCTTGGCTCAGGCCCTGCGGGGCCAGCCTTCTCATTTTAATATTACTTCGGCTTTCAACATTTTCATTTTTAATGTGATGGGGCTGGCCATTCTAATCAATACCATTTTGCTGGTCTTGCTCACAGTTGATTTTTTTGTCTTGCCCCTGGAAATGCCCTCCGACTTGCGCTGGGCGGCGCGGCTGGGGCTAGTACTGATGCTTCTGGGCAGTGCCGAGGCCGGGCTGATGCTTGGCCTCCAGCAACATGCGGTAGGACAGGCCGATGGCGGAACTGGCCTCCCCTTTTTGAACTGGAGCACGGAGGGGGGCGATTTGCGTATTGCGCATTTTGTAGGCTTGCACGCATTGCAAATCCTGATTGGCCTGGTTTGGCTGAATGCCTATTTTCAGGTTTTCAGGTCTGAAATCGCCAAAACTTCCGGCGTTTTTTTCTTTGGCCTGCTCATCTTGGGGGTTTTTGTTTGGACAGCCTGGCAGGCCTGGATGGGTAGGCCATTGTTGTCATAAGCCATACGCACATTTTATACCAAGATAAGATTGATTTTTAGGACTTTCTTGATTGATGGCCTTGATTTTTAATAATTTGCATCCTTGCATTGCTCAAAACCACTTTTGCCTGAGGATAACAAGAAATTCAGCCCCAACCAAAAAGCCTCTGCCTGGCAAAAGGTTTCCTGGTTTTCATTGCCATTGCGGCAAAACCGTCTCGGCTTTTATTTGGACTTGGGGCAGAAAAGGACAATTTGCACCTGTCTGTTTTTTTCAGGATTCTTTTTCCACATCGGGCATTTCTTCTGGCTTACTGACCGGGCTTACCTCGGCCTCGCTTTGTTGGGGCCGGGTGGGCAGGCTGTTCATATCTTCTACCGGAATACGCGGGGCAGGCTTTTCGAGCCAATAGCGCAGCAGGCGTTCAATGGGGGCCAGCGATAGGGCCAGCAAGATGTTGAGGCCCAGCTTGAGCACCGGAATCCCATTGGCAAAATCATCTACGTAGGGTTCGGCCAGCAAAAACAGAAACTCAAAAAGGGTGATAAGCGAGATAAGCGTGAGTACAAAAGAAATGGTGGTGCTTCGCCCGGAGCGGCTAAAAAGAAAAGATAAAAACAAAAGCCCCAGCAATATCCCGATTTGCAAGCCATAGAACCAGTAAGTTTCCCAGAAAGGTGGACGAATCTTAAATGCATAAATCTGTTCCTGGCTTTGTTGACCAAAAATATTGCGGGCTCGCACATGGAGTTTGTATTCGCCACTGGGAATGTAGGGAAAGGAAATCACGGCCTGGGTATCCCAGTCGCTCCATTCTTCGCTCAGGCCTTCTAGCCAGTACTGATACAAGATTTCGTGCTCGCCACGATAAAAAGGGGAGGCCATCCGAAAAGTAAAAGAAAGGGGCTTGCGACTGTAAGCAAAGACAATTTGGTCAAGCGGCAGGAGTTGCTCCGGCTTGTTGAACACATAGCGGATAAAAACATTAAAATCGCCCAATTCTTTCATTTGGGCATCGGCATTGATACGATAGAGAATATTGCCATCCACCAGCCAAAGGCGTTTTTGGGCATACTACATATATTTCACGTACATTTTCAAAAAAATCTAAAAAAAGGGTGCGCAAAGTGTCGGAGGCTTCGGGCTGGCTCAGATTGAGCCAGGCGCGGTTTTTTATCCAGGTAAAGCCGGGCTGTTTGTAAATGACTTTCGATTTTTGGCTAAAATAGCGTTCCAGACGGGGATTCTTAAAGAACTGGTCTTTTTGGGCACTGTAGCTGTGGAGGCCCGAAGTGAGGATAAAGGCAGGTTGCCCTTTGACCAATCGCACAATGACCTCCTCGGAGTAGCTATTCTGAAAGATATGCTTTTGAGGCTTCCCCATCGCCAGTTTAGAATCAAGCTTTACCTTGAACACGCGGCTTTCGGCTCCTAACCAAAGGTCATTTTTGAACTCCAGTATCGAGGTAATGGGTGTGTTGAGGGCTTCGTTCAGGTCAGCCAGGATACGCCACTGGCCTTTTTCATATTTCAACTGGGTAATGCCCTGGCTGGTTGCCACATACAAGACCGAGGGGTCTTGGGTAGAGGGAAGAATAAAATTGACATACGCATCGCGAAGAATGGGTTCGGCATAGACCTCGGCCTTGGTCTGGATGATACGGTAGAGCCCCAGATTGGTCGCGGCCAGCAATTGCCGCTGGTGGTAAAGTAGCTGTCGGCATTTGGCATCAAGCCCTGATACTTTTTTATAAATAAAAGGGATAGACTGAATGGCATAGGCCCGGCGGGCTTCGGTTGTTGAGAAAAGCGAGGTAATGGTTTCGGTGCTGAAGGTGCTTACGGGCACTCTTTTGGTTTCGGTCTCCTCCATCTGTTCTACACGCCGGTCTTCGGCTTTGTAGCCATCCTTCGAAATTTGGTAGCGCCGGATGCGTGTGCCCAGGCGCGGCTCGGTGATTTTGAGCGTTTTGGTTACTACCTCCACCGTGCGCAGGTAGCGTTGCTCTTTGCGAATAAGCCCTTCTATTTCTTCGTATCGATCTACTTTATATAAATAAAAAAGACCGTCGCTGGTGGCCACAAAGAGGGAATCATTGACAAAGCTCAGGCCCTCGATATTGCCTTCCAGCCCGGCATAGCCCGAAAAGGTGCGCAGAGGCAGGCCTTGGTCCGCACGGCTAATACCTTTGGCATGGCAAAGCCAGAGTCCCCCCTGGTTATCTGTACACATGGCAAAGACCTCATCATCAGGCAGGCCCGTTTGGTAATTGAGAATATAGCGAGTGGCATTGTTTTTTTTGTCTATCGCAACGGCTCCGCCCGAAAGGGTGGCCATCACCAGCATATCTTTGCCTAGAAGCACTCCGTCCTGGATGACATTGCCCTTGAGGTATTCTTTGGCTTGGGGGAGGTAAAGCTGCATTTTGTTTCCGTCGAAGAGGTAAGCCTGGTTATTACTCATGCCCAGCAAAACCCTTTTTTGGTCAAAGGGCACCGCCGTCCGAATAGTCAACCCGGCATACATTTTTGTTTCGGCCAGCGGAATGTAGCCAGGCCATTGGAGCCGGTGCAAGCCCTTTCCCCGCAGATTGACATAGATGTTTTCGCCTATTTGGGCCAGGCCCAAAAAACCGTGCTTTTATCGGCCCGCCAGGCTTGCGCCACCCGGTTTTGTCCCTTTGGCACCTTGAAGATGGCCAAATCGCTGTAGAAATACACAAAATCCTGGGTACTAAGAATCTGGGTAATCTCCCCAAACTCGCCCTGTCTTCCGGCAATGGAAATATATTTTTCGCGCCCCGTTTTGTCGCGTTCCAGATAGCCAAAATCATTACGACAGCCCACATACACCCGCCCAGCCGAGGCCAGGGCATAGGGCGTGTTTTGGGTAGCGATAATTTCCCAGCTTACCCCGTCATAAGATAGTACACCTTTCTTATTGGCAAAATACAAAAGCCCATTAGGGCCCTGCACGGCATCCAAGTTTTGGGGGTCAAGGTTGGGAATGGGAATTTGGTAGTTATAGAGATAGAGGTCGCCTTCCTGGGCCAGGCCCATTATCGGAACCAGGGCCAGGAGCCACCCAATGAAAGTAAATCTTTTTGCCATCTGGGGAGTATTTTGCTATTTTTTGAACAAAATCAATGCCTAAGCCCCCAAGTTGGCAAGATAATCCATCTGGTATGCTGCCGAAAAAAACCTTCAAGCTGCTTTTTGCGGACGCGTACCCGGAGAAGCAACTTCTAAGTAAGGCAAGAGCAGGGCAAAAATCAGCCAGGTGAACACCGTGCCCAACCAAGCTCCAGCATAAACATCTACCCAGAAATGTTGGCCCAGATATACCCGCGATAAGCCAGCCAGCATAGCCAGCCCCAGCCCCAAAATGCCCCAAATGGGGCGCGGCCATAGCAAAGCCAGCAAGCAAAAGCAAGAAAAAGCCGTTACGGTATGCCCAGAAGGAAAACTTTGGTAACTATGCACCACCACCCCCTCCACCCAGTGCAATTCCACCCGGTCTTTGAAAAAGGCCATTGGCCGCAAGGCATCCGAAAAAATCCATTTTTTGAGAAATTGCGCAGTGAGCCCGGTAAGGGCAAAACAAAGCAGCCCCAGCCCGCCCCAGTGCCTCCGCCAGCCAAACAAGCCCAGACACACCAGGGCGTAAAAAAAACCATCGCCTACGAAAGTATAGTATTTGAAGAAAATATCCCATCCGGGTTGGTGCAGGGCATTGAGCCACAAGACCATTTGTCCTTTTTCGCAAAAAAAGAGAAAAACGCCTCCGGCCAGGGCAAACACCAGAAAAGCCCCCGTAAAGCCCGGATTGCGGCGCAAAGAAACCCATAATTGTTGCTTCATGCTTTCAAATGTAGGCCAATGTTTCGGGAATGAGAAGCGAAGAATCTCCATAGCTCAGAAAACGATAACCCTCCCGGAGAGCTGCTTCATAAATTTTTCGCCAATCGGGGCCTACAAAAGCCGCTACCAACAGAATAAGCGTAGTGTTGGGAAGATGAAAATTGGTAATCAAAGCCCGACACACCCGGAAAATATAGCCTGGAAAGATGAAAATCTCCGTTTCGCCGGTGAGGGTTTCCAGGCCCTGGTCTTGCATATAGGCTTCAATTACTTCCAGACTCTGGGCAAAGGTGGGCAAGGCAAGCGTATGGGTCTGATAGGGAAATAATTTCTCGATGAAAAATGGAATGGTCTGGCCCGGGTGCTGCTGCAATTTGACCCCAAACCAGTACAGACTTTCCAAAGCCCGTAGCGAGGTAGTGCCAACTGCCACTATATGCCCGGCCTTCTGCCGGAGATGCTGGATGTTTTGGCGCGAAAACACCAACTGCTCAATGTGCATCGGATGAGCCCTTATTTGTTCTGTTTTGATGGGTTGAAAAAGTGCCGCCACCTACGTGCAGGGTCAAGAAATCAGTTTTTATGCCCTTTTTCTGCAAATCGCCCATCACCCTTTCGGTAAAGTGCAGGCCCGCCGTAGGAGACGCCACAGCTCCTTCTTTTTGGGAATAAATGGTTTGGTAGTGCTCCTGGTCTTCGGTCTCAACCTCGCGTCGGAGATAAGGAGGCAGAGGCAGATTACCAAATTTTTGCAAGACTTCCAAAAAGCGCATACCGGCGGGCTGCCAGGAAAAAGTGAGGATATCTTCCTCGGCTCGGGCGCGGCTCACGGTCAAATCCAGCACCATCTCGCCAATAGCCGCTTGCCTTTGCAAGGCTTCTTCTCCCTTCCAGCGTTTTCGATTGCCAATCAGGCAGCGCCATTGTACTGGTCCGGTGGCGTTTATCATTTCGCCAACCAAATGTGGAACAAGGGGTTCAATCAGAAACACTTCAATGAGTGCCCCTGTTTCGCGCCGGAAATACAGCCGCGCCGGAATTACTTTGGTATCATTGAATACCAGGAGCGTTTGCTCGGGCAGAAAAAAAGGAAGATTGTAAAAATACGAATGCGATATGTCGCCCTGTTGATAGACTAGGAGCCGGGCTTGGTCGCGGACCTCGAGAGGGTATTTGGCAATTTGTGATTCGGGCAGAACATATTCGAAGTCCTGTAGATGTATTTCGGGTACTTGCGCCATTGTTGAAAAAAATTTCGGGCCCGCCTTCCAGATGAAAACAAATTTGTTTTGTCAGAAACTGTAATGCTTTCCTTCTTCTGTGCGGAGACCTGTGCATTTTGATGATTCAAAGATAAGGATTGCGAAAAAAAAAACGGCAAGCATCCAGTGCCCGGGCGGCCTAAAGATTAAGCCGCTTCATTTGCCCAGAAAGAAAACCTTTTGTAGCTTGCTTGGTATAATTCGCGTTTTTTGCTTTATCTTGTAAAAATGACATTTTCCCGCAATAAAAATACATTTAGGTGGTTTATTTTGTTTGTCAGCCAGTTGGTCTTCCAGGTGAGCGCACAAAATACCACTCTCGCCCTGATGGCCCGCTTTGAGCACCAAAGCGAAGCCCCACTGGCTTTTCCTAATTATTTTGAGGAAGCACTGTGGACAAATTCCCTGATGGACAAAATCAAGGCCTGGTCCCGACAACAATTTAATATTTCGGAATTAGACTACAAGCGCAAAGACCTGGTTAATTTTGTGCCGGGCCTGCGCCAGCCCGCCGAACTACGCTCCATCCAACAGACGGGCTATGACCTGGCCCTGAGTGTAGTGAGCCAATTACGTAGTCAATGGCCTCAACACCCGGAGGCAACCCCGAGGGAGAACTGTTGGTGCAGGTAGAGCTTTGGAATCGCAATCAAAAAGAGTGTTTCGTAGCCGGGGGCGGGTCAACTTCATGGTGGCTCCTTATCCGGATGCCCTGGCGGAGGTCAACCTGAGCCAAGCTGATTTTGCCCAACTATACGAAACAGCCCTTCGGATAGCCTTTGAGGAAATCCCCCGTCCGGAGGTGCCGCTTTTTTTTCGGCAGCCCGCCCCGGCATTTTACCAGGATTTCCGCAAGAGAGCTGATAAATTTATTTGGCAGGCACAAGACCGCACCACCTTTGTGCTTGTAGGCGATACCTCACAGAAAGTACACCTGGATTTTACCGCCCCGTATCAGCAACAAAAAAAGTATGGCCGGGGCGGAGCACTCACCCGCCCTTTTGCCACCCAAGCACTGCGGCTTGAAGGCAGCCTGCTCTCGAATGCGCCTTTTGAAGTAGAAATTCAGGTTTTTGAACGCCAGGAATTAGTGGGCAGACTCAAAAGCTACGAAAGCCCTGAACAGCAAGAACTACGCGGACAATTGGGAAAAGACCGTTTTCGATTAATGCGTAATCGTACTTCGGGAGTGGTGAAGATTGAATGGAACGACCGCCTTATCGCCCTGCTCGAGCCCCAGCCACACAGCCAGGACCATTTGCTCTACCTTGCGCCTTCGCTGCTGGAAAGCCTGCGGGCCGATGTCTTTACCTTGCTGATGAGCGAGGTACTGAGTGAAGCCGTCCGAAAGTATTATCGTTACGAAACGGGAGCCGAGGGTTAATGCCTTGCTTGAGATATTTTTTTTATAATTTTGTGAGGCTCACGAACACTTGATATTTTTGCCCATTAATTTCTAAACCCAAGCCCAATGAAATATTCTGTTGACAAACAAGAAAAATATACGGTACTTACCTTAGACGAACCCAAACTAGATGCCACCCTCTCCCCAGAGCTGAAATCTACTTTTGTGTCCATGAACGCCGAAGGCACGCGTAATTTTATTGTAGATTTGAACGCCGTCAAATATGTCGATTCTTCTGGATTGAGTGCTATTTTGATTGCCAACCGGCTTTGCCACGACCAAAACGGAACGCTGGTACTGACAGGCGTAACCGAGCATGTATTGAAACTCATCAAAATCTCGCAATTGGAAAAAGTGCTCAACATACTGCCTTCGGTAGAAGAATCGGTGGATTTGGTTTTGCTCAATGAAGTGGAACGCGATCTGGAAAGTACCGAGGCAGAAGAAGAATAAGGGCATTTTTATTATATTTTTAAAATCTCGTTTGGCCAAAGGGCGTTTTTCTTTTACCCGTTTTGCTAGGAGAGGCAGGTATCCGACGGGCACTTACACGTATGCTTCAACTCACGATATTGGGTAGCAATGCCGCTAGTCCGGCGTTCAATCGCCATCCTACCGCCCAAGTGCTTACGCTGCCTTATGCACGCTTCCTGATTGATTGTGGAGAAGGAACCCAAATGCAATTGATGCGCTACCGCATTAAGGCCAACCGTATTGCCCGAATTTTTATTACGCATCTACACGGCGACCATTATCTTGGGCTGGTGGGATTGCTTTCTACCATGCACCTGCTCAAGCGTACGCAAGATTTGCACATCCACGGCCCCCGCGAACTGGCCGAGATTATCCGCGTCAATCTCTACCATAGCCAAACGGTCCTCAATTATCCAGTACATTTTCATCCTGTTCCCCTACAAGGCGGAGAAGTCATTTATGACGACGGACAATATGTGGTGGAAACCCTTCTGATGAATCACCGCATCCCTTGTCTGGGCTATTCTTTTCGCGAAATACCCGAAAGCTGAGAGTGCTGACCGAGCTTTTGCCCCCGGGAACCCACTGGCGGGCCATGGCCAGCTCAAGGAGGGGCAGGATGTGTATGAAGAAGGCCAGCTTCGGTTTCGAGCCGAGGACTACACCTACCGACCGCCCCAGCTTTTTCTTTTGCCCATTGTGCCGATACACTTTACTCGGAAAGTATTTTACCCCAAATTGAAGGGGTAAACTTACTTTACCACGAAAGTACTTTTTTGCACGAAGACCTGGAGAAAGCCGAAGCAACATTTCACAGCACCGCCCGCCAGGCGGCTCTCCTGGCTCAAAAAGCAAGTGCGGGTAGATTGGTGATTGGTCATTTTTCGGCCCGCTATCGCGACCTCGCACCACTTCTGGAAGAGGCCAAAAGTATTTTTCCGGCCACCGAACTGGCCATCGAGGGCGAAACCATCACGCTGCGTGAAGAAAATGAACCGACAGGCAAGGATGAACCTAAGGATATGGAAGATTAGTCCACAATCTTGACAAAAACCTCTAAGAGGGCATTGACCACCGTCAGGATGATGCCGAAAGCCGCCGCCCAAAAAAAGATAAATACCGCATCTCCAAAAATGCGAAAGCCTGGTATGGCTTGGGCAATCAATAAAATAATCACCGTATTCATTATGAAGGGAAAAAAGCCCAGGGTCATCAGGGTGAGTGGAAAAGTGAGGATTTTTAAAATAGGCTTGATAAAGGTATTAAAAAAACCCAGCAAGAGGGCCACTATCAGGGCATCAGGAATGGTATCAAAACCCACCCCCACTAAAAACCAATCAGTGATAAAAACAGCGGCGGTGAATATCGCCAGGCGTAAAACTACTTTCTGCAGAAACATATTGTTATCTTCTAGTTAAGCAAACTCAAAAATACAATTTAATACGCATTCGTGTGGGTTTGAGGAATTTCAATAAGGCCAAAAGCACAAATTTTTAGAATTATTTTTGTAAATTGGAACTTTGAAAAAGCACTGGGCAGGCATTTGTGCCGCACTGCCAAACGTTTCAAGATACCTTATCTATTTTTTTGTGATGAAAATAAAGATTCACCTTCTCTTGATTGGGCTGCTATGGGGGGCCTGTAGCCCAAGGTTTCAAGTAGGTACTGACCAAGACCCCAATGCCGATTTTGGCAAGTACCTTACTTTTGCGCCTGACCGCCGGGAGCTTTTCACCCGCCGCAGCAATGCTTTGCTCAATAGCGACCTCACCAAAAAACGGATTCATGCCACCATCACGGAGGTTTTGCAAGCCAAAGGCTATGAGGCCGTTGAAAGACAAGCCGATTTGATTTTTAGCTTCCAGACTGAGGTGCGCAACCGACAAGATGTGCAACAAGTGAATAATCCCCCTATGTGGGGTTATTGGCGATTTTGGAACGACCCGGCCTTTCGTCAGACCTATGTGCGCAATTATGAAGAAACTACGCTGATTATTGATGTAAAAGATGCCCGTACCCTGGAGCTTATCTGGCAGGGCTGGGTGATTGGGGAATTGAAATACACCGCCGAAGACTGGGCCAAGAAAATAGACCAAACCGTTCGAGAAGCCATGAATGCCTTTCCGATACGCACACCTGGTTCACAAAACCATTAGGTTACATC
This sequence comes from Microscillaceae bacterium, assembly GCA_012031215.1. Lineage (GTDB taxonomy): Bacteria > Bacteroidota > Bacteroidia > Cytophagales > Microscillaceae > JAAUUB01. The sequence continues at coordinate 11,341 of JAAUUB010000156.1, forward strand.
CCCGCACCTCGCTGTGGTCAGCCCGCCCCATAATCTTAAACTTTTGTGGGTCTATCCCCACCCCAATATCTTCGGTAGCAATGAAAGCGCAGGAGTCAAGATTGGCCAGGTCCATGATGTTGACTCCTCCGCTGCGCCCGGTTTCTACATAGGCAAAAGGGTCGCGCAAGTCGCGGATATAGACCCGCATCCAGGGCGGGGCCTCAAAAACATCGCCTCCCTGGGCATAGGCCTGCGACATCAGTTCGGTCATGCCATATTCAGAATGAATAGCTTTCAATTGAAAAGCACTCTTCAAAATTTGATGCACCTCCGCCCGAATCATTTCCGGCCCCCGGCCTTTCATGCCCCCGGTTTCCATCACAATGGCCTCGCCCAGCGGCATTGGAGAGCGGGCGGCAAAGTCCAGCAAAGCAAAAGTTACACCCAGTAATAAGATTTTACGCTCAGCTCTCTTTTGCAGAAATTGAAGCTGGTTCTTTAATTTTTCAAAATCGTTCAGATAAAAGCGAATATTCCGAACCCGTACCGGCCAATAAAATGCTTGGTCATGGCTA
>JAAUUB010000157.1 GCA_012031215.1 Microscillaceae bacterium
GTTTTATTTCCAAAAAAAGCCCGAAAAGCTCAGCCTGGCCGAAATCACGGCCCTGACCATATCCCCAACCGGCCCAGCCAAAGGGTGATGGCCGCCACAACCCGCGCATTCGCCAGGCCCGCAACCAATGGCTGCACCGCTTTGCCCGGGACGGGGTCTTTCCGCCGGAGATGGTACAAAACGCCCTGCGCGAAGACCTGCGGGCCTTTCGCCATGAGGCCCCCCGCATTGCCCCCCATTTTGCCAGTGGCTACACGGGCAGTTTCCCGATAAAATTACTTTGGCCACTACCCTCCACCGGGAAAAACAGCAAAAAGTGCAGCAAATGGCCTACAACTATGTCCAGAGGCTCAAACTTCGCAATATCCGACAGGCAGCGGTACTGGTCATCAACAATCGCACCCAGGCGGTGGAAGTATATGTGGGCTCTGCCGATTTTGCCGACAAAGTGCAGGAAGGCGAAGTAGATGGCATTCAGGCCGTTCGCTCACCCGGCAGCACTCTCAAACCTCTGGCTTATGCCCTGGCCTTTGACCAGGGCAAAATCACGCCCAAAACCATGCTGGCCGATGTACCCGCCGACTACGGTGGCTTTGAACCGGAGAACTTTACACGCAATTTTGTTGGTAGCGTCCGTGCGGAGGAAGCCCTGGTGCGCTCGCTCAATATTCCGGCGGTTTCGCTGGTCAGGGAGACAGGACTTTCCTTTTTTTTGCAAAAGCTCAAACAGGGCGGCTTCCAGCAAATCCGGCGAGATGAAAAAAAATTGGGTCTTTCCACGGTATTGGGTGGTTGCGGGGCCAGTCTTTGGGAAATCACCCATCTGTATCACAGCCTGGCCCGCCAGGGCCGCTACCAAAGGGCGCATTATGTGAAAGGAGAAACCCGCGCCCCTGCCCAGGTATTGTTTTCGGAAGCGGCGGCGTATGTCATTACCGAAATGCTGGCCCGGGGCCAAAGGCCCGACCTGCCCGAAGGGTTCGAGAACACCTACCGTATTCCGAAGGTGGCCTGGAAGACAGGCACTTCTTTTGGCCGCCACGATGCCTGGAGCATAGGCTATAATGCCAACTATACCATAGGCGTATGGGTAGGTAATTTTTCGGGCGAAAGCGTGGCCCAGCTCATTGGGGCCGAGGTAGCCACGCCGCTTTTATTTGAGGTTTTTAACACCCTGGATTATAACCCGCCCCAGGATTGGTTTCACGCTCCCAAGTCCCTTCAGGTGCGTTGGGTATGTGCCGAAAGTGGCCTGCCCCCGGCGGATTTTTGCAATAACCAGGTAGCCGATGTTTATGTGCCTTTGGTATCGCCCAGTCAGCGCTGTGGCCACCAGCGCGAGGTGATCGTCTCCGAAGAGGGGCGCACGAGTTATTGCTTTACCTGTATGCCGGCCCAGGGCTATCGCAAGGCCTGGTTTCCTGATTTGTCGCCGGCTCTTTCTGCCTTTTATGAAGCCACCGGCATTGCCTACGACAAAGCCCCTCCGCATGCTTCCCACTGTACCCGTCTGAGCGAAAACCAGGCGGAGGCTCCGATGATTGTATCCCCCAGCACGGCCCACGAATACCTCATAGAGCGCGATGACCCGCCCGAAATGGCCCTGGAGTGCAAAGCCGCCCACCATGTCCAGACCGTGCACTGGTATTTGAATGAGCAATACTATCGTTCGGCTTCGCCCCGGGAAAAAGTGTTTTTTAAGGCGCAACCCGGCCAAATCAAAATTGCTTGTGTTGATGACCAGGGGCGGGCAGCCCAGGCCAGCATCCAGGTACGGTATCAATGAGGCGATGAGGCTTATTGTAAGCCTTTGAGCGCGTTCTGCTTGTGATTGCTCAGCCTTTTTATCCAAATTGATTTTTTACACCTCATCCATTAGTTTTGAAGTGTGTTTTTTCTTTGGTTTAAAGTTTTTTTATAACAAACAAAGAAGCTTCGGCATTTCTCATGACCTTCCCAAGAGTTAAAATTTGCTGTATAAGCAATCAAAAGGAAGCCCAAATGGCCATCCAATACGGAGCAGACGCACTTGGCCTGGTTGGAAAAATGCCCAGCGGGCCCGGGGTGATTGAAGATTCTCTGATTTTTGAGATTGCCCGCCAAGTTCCGCCTCCGGTGGCCACTTTTCTGCTCACCAGCGAAACCAAGCCCGAAGATATCCTTGCGCATTACAAAAAAGTGCACACTAGCACCCTTCAAATAGTAGATGAACTGGAAGGAAGACAATACTACCTTTTGAAAAATGCCCTCCCGCATGTCAAATTGGTGCAGGTCATTCATGTCTTGGATGAAAAGTCGGTTCAGGAAGCCATTGAAATTTCCGATTTTGTAGATGCGCTTCTTCTTGACAGCGGCAACCCGGCCTTGCCTGTCAAAGAACTGGGCGGCACAGGTCGCACTCATAATTGGGCACTGAGCCGACAAATCCGGGAACAAGTCAAAATTCCCTTGTTCTTAGCGGGCGGCTTGCACAAAGACAATGTAAAAAAAGCCCTGGATATGGTACAGCCTTTTGGGGTGGACTTGTGCAGTGGTGTACGCAGCCAAGGCCAACTGGATGAAAAAAAGCTGGAAGAATTCTTTCGGGCTTTGTCATAAACACGGCCCCAAGGCTGCCCTACATTGATAAATTAGTGGTTTTTTCTAATAAAAAACATGAAAATCTATGCTCAGATAAATTAAAAATGTTTAACTTGCAATTTAAATAAAGATGAATAAGCTACCAAAAGCCCCATTGCAGGAAGCCATTTTTGAATTACGCTGGCCATTAAAGCCAGATTCATCAGGCCGTCGATTAATTGATACCGAATATCCCTTTGCACTTGGTAAATTTCAGGATGCCCTAAAAGAAACATTCCCTTATCATATAGAAAAGTTTCCGAGTGAGGTTCCCCATCAAATATTAAATTATCAAACTACGCATCAATTTTGGCAAGGAGAAAAAGAATGGCCTGTATTACAATTAGGCCCAGGTATTGCAACCGTAAACGATACAGAGAAGAATTACATCTGGGAGAAAACTTTTCTTCCAAATATTGAAAAGATGCTGGAAGCTTTGAAGAAAAGTTATGGAGAAATGGTCTTTAGCCATTTATCTTTACAATATATTGATGTAGTTGATGTAGCAAATTACGGAATGAAAAGCTGGGAACAATTCATAACGGCAAACATTAATTTTAATTTTAGCAACCAATATAACACACGGGGTTCTTTAAGACACTTTCACTTTGAGCAAGCATTTGATTTGGAAGCACTTGGCTTAATGACTACACATTTCTCCAGTGGAGTAAATGAGCAGAAAGAAGATATTTTTATATGGCAAACGGCTGTCATAAAACAGTGTGAGGTTACGGCGACTGAAGTGATTGAATGGGCCAAAAAAGCTCATGAATGTACATCAAGTGTATTCAAGGAAATCTGTAAACAGGAATTTTATGCAAGCTTTTTTTGATGATTCTCTTCCGACCTTCAATCAGGCAACTACCCAAACAAATTGGCAGGTGGATTTTTTTTTAAAACCAAATGTATCAAGTATTTTTTTAAAATCACCCGTGAAAACAGGTACTTCTTACGGCCAAAACGAGGCCTGGGGCATTTTTTATGGCATCAATGAGATTAGCGACCGAGTGGTTGAAATGTTTCAAAAATTGAACCGCATTGAGCAACTTCGTTCTAATTGGGATAGCTATGATGCAATTCCTCCCTCCTCTACAGCAATTGATTTGGCACGAAGTTTTTTAATTAAAAATCATGGCCTGTCTTTGCCTTTTTACTTTTTGGCCCCCGGAGTAAATGGTGAAGTAATGATAGAGTTTTCAAACCCTCCCAAAGCTGCCGAACTTTATTTCTTACCAGATGGGCAAGATGAACTCATCCTTTTACAAATGATGAAGTAGTATTGGAAGGCTGCCTTTCTCATCATTTCAAAGAGCTCATCAATTTTTTCAAATCTTGATAGATATTAAAAATGGAATTGATTAAAGAGGAAGATGAGCTGTTGAGAAGGGTTCAGTTTCTAGATCCAAGCTTCATCAAAGATGATGGAACCCCGGCTTCGTCAAGTTTCAGTTTAAAAAGTGGTGAAGATGGTTTATCTGTTGATATTGAAAGACTTACAACCCGCGAAAAATCCATACAGGACGTCAGCAGATTTCGGCTTTACGCTTTAAATGCGGCCTTTACTGTTTCTTTAGGGCTTGAAAATAAACACGACCCTAAGCCCGATAATTATGCACACGCTTTAATTACTGGGAATATTACAAGAAGCATCGCAAGGAAACTTGCCAAAGAAGCAAAAAAAATTGCTTACCCTGATTAATCAATACTGGAAGAATTCTTTCGGGCTTTGTCATAAAACCTTGCTTTGCGGTTTCTGCTTAGAGAAACAAATGCTGGCCGCCCGGAAAAGAAACCCTTGGTCATCGAGACAAAGGTTCACACATTCTTCCCCAAAAAATGACGAAAAACAAGCCCCGCCCTAAGGCTTATGCCTTACTTTTGTGCATCAAAAAACCCCAATTCTTAAAAGACATGAAATCTTTTTATCTGTTTTTTCTTCTGCTACCGGGCTTTTTTTTCCCGGTAGAAGCGCAAAACAAAGTCCTGCGGGCCGGCCCAATGGTGGGCTATTCCACGATGCGAGAAGTGATGCTATGGGTGCAAACCACAAGCCCGGCTCAGGTCAAATTTGGGTACTACCCCGAAGGCAAAGCAAGCGAAAAGAAATTTTCGGAGATAGTCCATACTACTTCGGACAACTACGGCATTGCCAAAGTAGTCCTCCCTACCGAACCCGGCCAAGGCTATGTGTATGAGCTTTATCTTAATGAAAAAAAAATAGACCTGCCTTACCCCACCCGCTTCGAAAGCCAGGCCCTGTGGCAGTGGCGTACTGACCCGCCCGAATTTACCTTTGCCCTCGGCAGTTGTGCCTATGTCAATCAAACGGAATACGACCGCCCGGGCAAGCCCTATGGCGGCGACTACGAAATCTTTGAAACCATCCGCAAGCAAAATCCGGCCTTTATGCTCTGGATGGGCGACAATACCTACCTTCGGGAAGTGGACTGGGATACCCGTTCGGGCATTTATGAGCGCTATTCCCATACCCGGGCCCTGCCCGAAATGCAGGCCCTCCTGGCCGGAACCCACCACTACGCCACCTGGGACGACCACGACTTTGGCCCCGACAACTCCGACCGGAGCTTCTGGATGAAAGAAACAACCCTGGCGGCCTTTAAAGATTTTTGGGCCAACCCGCATTTTGGTGTGGCCGGAGGCATCAGTGGCACATTTTTCTGGAATGATTGCCAGTTTTTTTTGCTGGACAACCGCTACTTTCGTGCCCCGGACTTTGACCCCGACCCCAGCCGCCCCCTTCTGGGCGAGGCCCAGCTCAATTGGTTGCTGGATGCCCTCACCTACAGCCGAGCCCCTTTCAAATTTGTGGTGATGGGAGGGCAATTGCTTAATCCCCATGATGCGCCATGGGCCGAGGGCTATGTCAAATACCCCCAAGAATACCAAAAATTGCTGGAAGGACTGAAAAGCCGAAAAATCTCCGGGGTAATATTCCTGGATGGCGACCGCCACCACACCGAGCTCTCCAAAATGGAACGCGAAGGCACCTACCCTCTCTACGACCTGACTGTTTCGCCCCTGACTGCCGGCGCCGTAGGCGACCGCTCCAAGGACGAACCCAATACCTACCGAATGCCGGGAACGCTCTATGGGCAACGTAATTTTGGCCTCATCCGCGTGAGTGGTCCCCGGCAGGCCCGGGTTTTGCAAATCCGTATCCTCAACAAAGAAGGTCAGGAAATCTGGCAACACGAAATCAAAGCCGAAGAATTGAAATAGACCGCGCCGGGCCTGGCCCGGTTTTTTCGGTTTTTGCCCTATCTTTGTCCCAAAAATGTGGCGGTATGCAAACAAAAATATGGTTTGGTCTGGCCTGTTGGATGGGTGGGATGTTGTTGCTGGGGGCCTGCGGCAGTAAGCCCGGCTCCGAAGAAGAACCTGTAAGAGAAGTGGAAACAAAAATAAATTTAGCAAAAGCCCCAGAGGCGCAGGCCGATTCCGCTTACGCCTTTGTAAAAGCCCAGGTTGATTTTGGACCACGTGTGCCCAATACCGAAGCCCACCAACGCACCGGCGATTTCCTGGTGGTGCAGCTCAAAAAAATGGGCTGGGATGTAAGCAGCCAACCTTTTGAAGCCAAAGCCTACAATGGAACCCTTCTCCAGTCGCGCAATATCATCGCCAGTCTGAACCCAAAGGCCACGACCCGCCTCTTGCTGGCGGCCCACTGGGACACGCGCCCATTCAACGACAAAGAAGCCAAAGACAGCCTGAATTTTGTACCCATTGATGGGGCCAATGACGGGGCCAGTGGCGTGGGCGTATTGCTGGAGGTGGCCCGGGTGATTGGGCAAAGTGCCGAAAAACCCGCCCTGGGGCTGGACATTATTTTGTTTGACAGTGAAGACTATGGCCAGCCCGAAAATTATGCCGGGCAATGGTCGCCCGATTTGTGGTGCCTGGGCTCGCAATACTGGGCCAAAAACCCCCATCGGGAAGGCTATTCGGCCTATTTTGGGATTTTGCTGGATATGGTCGGCGCCAAAAATGCCCAGTTTTACCGCGAAGGCTACTCCATGCAATATGCGCCCTCAGTTACCAAAAAAGTCTGGCAAATTGCCCAGCAATTGGGTTTTGGAAAATATTTCATTGCCCGCGACAGCCCCACCATCATCGATGACCACTACTATGTCAATACACTGGCCAAAATCCCGATGCTCAATATTGTGGATTATGACCCCCAAAATGCCGAATCTTTCTTTCCAGCCTATCACCATACCCGGAATGACAACATGAAGATTATTGATAAAAACACCCTGCAGGCCGTTGCCCAAACGATTCTACAGGTAATCTATCAGGAAAATGCCGAACTTGCCAATGCTGAGTGAGCCCGATAAGGCACTAACTTTTCTAAAAAACTAAGTTTTAAAAATTTTAATATGCCCACCCTCACCCAATTGCCCGAACACCAGGCCCACGTCCAGGAATTGATTGCCATTATCCATCTTTTTCATCAGCGGGGCTGGTCACCCGCCACCAGTACCAATTATTCTTTTCGCAATCCTCGCCCCTATCACGAAACCTGCACCATTTCTTCCTCGGGCGTAGATAAATTGCACTTCCAGGCCGAAGATTTGATGATGGTGGACGACCAGGGCCAGCCTTTGCCGGAATATGCCGACCGCAAGCCTTCTGCCGAAACGCTTCTCCATACTATGCTCTATCATCACCTGGATACGGAGGCCATTTTGCACACCCATTCCGTGGCCTCCACGGTATTTTCGCTGGTGCATCAGAAAGATAAGATTGTCAAGCTCACGGGTTTTGAAGTACTCAAAGGCATCCAAGGCATTCAGACCCATGAGGCCCTAGTAGCCGTACCAATTTTTGACAATTCGCAGGACATAAAAGCCCTCAGCGAAGAAATACGGGTCTATTTTGACCATAACCCCCGAATGCGGGGCTTTTTGATTGCCGGGCACGGCCTCTATGCCTGGGGGCGTAGCCTGGCCGAGGCCAAACGCCATGTTGAGGTGTTTGAGTTTGTGTTTGAATGTATGAACCAAATGTATGGCTTTTGCCGACAAGGAGGAAGCGTGTAATAGCTGAGGGCTAAGGCAGGCTAGTGTCTTGGAAGCTTACTCTTCAGGCTGGTCTGGCCCTTCATCCTCATTTTCATCGAGGTTGCGGGCCATTTCGGCCACTATTGCATCCAGTTCTTCGGCACTCTTTTGCAGGCAATTGAGCCAAAGGTGCTGTTCTTCGGGGCTTTTGTCGGGGGTTTGCAGCAATTGCAAAATACCCAGGATATTGGCCACCGGACGGCGCAAAATATGGCTGTTCTGGTAAGAATGGTAGCTGAGTCGGGCATTTTTGCGGGCCAGGTCGGCAGTGCGTTCGGCTACTTTCTGGCTCAGGTGCTGGTTGAGCTCGTTTATTTGCCTTGCGTGGCGCATCAGGGCTTTTTTATGCTGAGATTGCCGATAATAGGCTCCCCCAATCACGAGGAACAAAGCCAGGCTCACCAGGGCCAGGGCCATCTGCAGGCTTTGTTTCTGCTGCTCAAGAGTGAGATGCGCTTTTTGTCGGGCGATTTCCCGGGCCTGATTGTTTTTTTCTTTCCGGAGTTGTTCATTTTCAGAATCTTTTTCTTTCAACTCCTGGCTATGCAATTCATTTTCTTTTTCCTGAGAAAAAACACTGTCTTGATAGACCAAATACTGCTGAAGATGGGCAAGGGCGGCGGGTAATTGCCCCTGTGCCTTATACGCTTCATAAAGCTTATAATGGATTTTGGGTAAGTCAGATAAACTGGGCAGGGCTAGGGCAAGGGCAAGGGCCTGCTGACTATGGTAGATAGTAACTGGGTAATTTTTTTGAAACTGCGCCCAATCCGCCCATAAAATCTGGGTATGCATCAAACCCACTCGGCTTTCCAGTTGGGTATAAAGTTTTTGTGCTTTCTCGATGACATATCGGGCCGAATCGGGTTGTTTCAAATCGAGATAAACTTCGGCAAGGTTGAGGAATTGCAGGGCCGCAGCTTGCTTGTCGCCCCGGGCCTCGCTGAGTGCCAAACCCTTTTGGAAGTAGAACCGGGTTTTGGTCAAATCTTTTTTCTTTTGGGCAATGAGGCCCAGGTTATTGTAAGTAGTGGCCAGGGCATGGTGGTCGCCCAGGGCATGGTCTATGGCCAGGCTTTGGAGATAATACTTTTCGGCCTCGGAATAGTTGTGGCGGCGATGATACTATACCCCGATATTGTTGAGGCAAAGGCTTTCTTCGGCCCGGCTCTTAAGGCGGCGGGCGGCTTGGAGGGCTTTTTGGTACAATTGGAGGGCCTTGCTGACCTGACCGCGCTGCTCCGCGACCATGCCTATATTGTTATAGGCAAAGACAATACCCGTTAGATTGTACTTTTTGAAGAGCGGCAGGGCCTTTTGGTAGAAATGGAGGGCCTTGGCATAGTCCCCCAGCTCAAAAAAGCTCACGCCCAAATTGTTGAGGGCGTAGGCCTCTCCTTTGGGATAGGTAATTTGGCGGGCCAGTTTGAGGGCTTGCTGGGCATATTGTTTTCCCTCATTGGGATTGTGGTAACTCAGGGCAAAACTTAAGCTGTTAAGCAGGTTCACACGACTGGTATCCACTTTTGCTTCAAGCAGTAATTTTTTCAGGCTGTCAGCTTCCGGGGTTTGCGCTGGCAAGAAAGCCGTTACAAGCCCCTCTTTTCCTATTAATACCCAAAAACAAATACACAAAAGTTTTTTTGGCTTCATAGGCTATCCTTGCTTGCATAGATTTTTCCCTTTACAATATTGCGCATATTTTGTCCCTACTGATTCGGGTTTTATTCCTTCTTGGTAAGCAAAATCCAAATTTGCCAACTTTTTGACTTTTGAGTGGTTTTAACTCTAAATTTGTGACGAAAAATCAAGCTTTCCAAATCATGAATGCGACTACTTTGGCCGAAAAAATCGCCCACTTCAAATACTGCACTTCTCTGACCCAATACCAGCGCCGACAGACCGTGGAGGTGCAGATTGGTGAAGTGCCCCTGGGCGCGCACCACCCTATCCGGGTACAATCCATGACCACCGTGGACACTATGGACACCGAAGGCTCGGTTGCCCAGGCCATTCGGATGATTGAAGCAGGCTGTGAGTATGTCCGCATCACGGCCCCCAGCCTCAAAGAAGCCCAAAATCTGGAAAACATTAAGAAAGAACTCCGCCGCCAGGGCTACCACACGCCCTTGGTGGCCGACATTCACTTCACTCCCAATGCCGCCGAACTGGCTGCGCGCATCGTGGAAAAGGTGCGCATCAACCCCGGCAACTATGTCGATAAAAAAACGCTTTGAAATCATTGACTATACCGAGGCCCAGTATCAGGAAGAACTGGACCGTATCCGCGAAAAATTTATGCCCCTGGTAAAAATTTGCCAGGAATATGGCACTGCCATGCGCATTGGCACCAATCACGGTTCCCTCTCTGACCGCATCATGAGCCGCTACGGCGATACGCCCCTGGGCATGGTAGAGTCGGCCCTCGAATTTCTGCGGATTTGTGAAGATTTGAATTATCACCAGATTGTGCTCTCGATGAAGGCCAGTAATACCCAGGTGATGGTGCAAGCCTACCGCCTTCTGGTACAAAAGCTGGACGAAGAGGGCTTTAAGCCTTACCCCCTGCACCTGGGCGTAACCGAAGCGGGCGAAGCCGAAGACGGACGCATCAAATCGGCGGTGGGGATAGGCACTTTGCTGGAAGACGGCCTGGGCGATACCGTAAGGGTATCGCTCACCGAAGAACCGGAAGCTGAAATGCCCGTCGGACAAAAACTGGTCCGGCGCTACCAACACCGCCTACTCCACGCCCCCATCCTTCCCATTGACCAGTTTCCCAAAAATCCCTTTGACTATGCCCGCCGGACCAGCCGCGAAGTGATGAACTTTGGGCGCGATAACGTACCCCGTGTAATGGCCGACTTCAGCCGCCTGTCTTCTTACCCAATGGAAGATTTTCGGACGATAGGCCATACCTATCTGCCCGCACTGGACAAATGGGGCATGAACGACCAAGGTGCCGATTATGTCTATCTGGGCCAAAATGCCGTGCCCTTTATGTTTCCCAATGGTCTCAAAGCAGTGCAGGATTTCGCAACCTGGAAAACTGAAAAAGAAGAGGCTTTCCCCCTGTGTCGGGTAAGCGAATACCTGAGCCAGGCAGCCGAGGCCTTCTCCGAAAAACTCAATTTTCTGTCTGTATCTACGCAGGAATGGAATGAAACGCTCTGCACCCGCCTGCAACAGGAAACCGGCCCCTGGGTGCTGGTGCTTCATACCGACAATGCCCATGCCATGCCTGCCCTGCGCCGCCTTATTTTTGCTCTGATGGAAGCAAGCATTGACCTGCCCGTGCTTCTGCACCGCCAGTATGCCGAAACCGACCTCGAACAATGGCAACTTTACGCCGCTACGGATGTAGGGGGCTTGCTCATTGACGGCTTAGGTGATGGTGTGATGCTCAGCCCGGGAAACGAAGTGGTGTTTGTGCAGCGTGAGGCCGCGCTGTACTACCTCAAAGAAGCCAATGCACTGGCCTTTGGCATTTTGCAGGCGGCCCGCACCCGGATGACCAAGACCGAGTACATCTCTTGCCCCTCCTGTGGACGCACACTTTTTGACTTGCAAGAAACCACGGCCATGATTCGTAAACGCACCGACCATCTCAAAGGCGTGAAAATCGGGATTATGGGCTGTATTGTGAATGGGCCCGGCGAAATGGCCGATGCCGACTATGGCTATGTAGGCTCGGGCAAGGGAAAAATCACCCTTTACCGAGGCAAAGAAGTAGTTAAAAGAGCCGTTCCTTCCGAAAAAGCCGTGGATGCCCTTATTGCCCTTATCCGGGAAGATGGCAAGTGGATTGAGCGGGAAGGACAGTAATTACCGGAACCTTTCTTGGTAAGCCAAGTCAATTTCTCGGGATTTCCCACCCGGAAACTCCGAAGCAAGAAAAACACAGCTTTTTGATTCTGTTTTATCGGGTGGTTGAAAAACCTGACTGCTAGGGGGCTGGTGTTTCTTGCCGCGGCACTTGGGACGCGCTTGGCACTCCCCCCCGAATCGCTTTCAATTTTTGTTTTTTGCTGCTGAAAAAGACGAATAGCAGAGAGTGGATGATTAGCTGATTTCACCCGCCTTTACTTTTATGATAAAATCAAGGGATACTTCAAAAAGGTCGGCGATTTCTTCTGAGGTC
>JAAUUB010000158.1 GCA_012031215.1 Microscillaceae bacterium
TACGCTGTCAATATCGAATAGCTATGGTATTGGCGGTCGTATTGATCATGAATAAAAATTATAATACCATATCAAGTGTATGTGCCTTTTAGGAATAGCAAGTGAGGAGAGTTCCTATCAAAAAATTGCAACAGCTACAAAAAAATCTCTTAATGATTTATTTAGGACTTTCGCTTCATTGCAAAAGTAGCGAATGAAATTCTTAAATTAGCCTTATGATAAGCAAAAGAGAATATGTAGAGTATTTGTTGAGTACTCCCTTCAATTACACGTGTACGAACCTGTCCGAACATAAAGCCGGGGTAAGTCACGACGTGGTGAGTGATTTTTTAGCCAAGTCGCGTTTTAGTCCTTCGGATTTATGGAAGTTAGTAGAACCTCATTTGGAAGATAGTCCTACTTCGGTAATTATTGTCGATGACAGCGTTCAAGACAAACGCTATTCGCGTTTTATTGACTTGGTCAAAAAGCAGTATTCAGGCAATGTAGGAGGCTTAGTCAAAGGGATCAATCTGGTCAATTTAATCCATTCCTCAGGCAACGATGGCGATTTTTGGCCTTTGGATTATCGCATTTATCATCCCGAAACAGATGGCAAGACCAAGAATGACCACTTTCAAGAGATGTTTATGCGCTTAGTGACCCACAAACGGGTACAAGCCCGCACCATTCTCTTTGACACCTGGTACGCTTCGGTGGCCAATCTGAAGCTGATCCACCGCCAGGATTGGGTCTTTTTCACCACTTTGAAGCACAACCGCAAAGTAAGTAGGAGCCGGGAAAGTGGCTGTCAATCGGTAGATGAGCTAGTATTTAGTGAATCGGAATTAGTGAAAGGCATTGAGGTAAAACTCAAAGAAGTGCCTTTTAAGGTGAAACTTTTCAAGTTAGTGACCCCAGACGGCCACATTGACTATGTCATCACAAATGACTTAGACTATGCTGTAAACTGCTTTGTCGCGGAACTAAAAAACGACAATCGGTGGCAGGTAGAAGATTTTCACCGAGGATTCAAACAATTAACCGGCTCAGAAAAATGTCAATGCCGTAAAGCCCGATCGCAAAGAAATCACTTGGCTTGTTGCTATCACGCTTGGGTCTTTCTAAAAGTAGAAGCCAAAAAAGTAGGAAAAACAATCTATCAACTCCGAAAAGCGATTTTTAGCGATTTTTTGATTGAGCAACTGTACAGCCCAAAAATTCGGGCTATTTAACCATAAGCGAAAGTCCTATCTTTATTTAGAGATTATTTTTCTTACCTATCAAAAAAAGGATGCCGATGAACACAAGCCTTCCCTGGACTACTGTAAAAGAATACCAGGACATCACCTACAAAAAACTCAATGGAGTCGCCCGAATTGCTTTTAACCGCCCCGAAGTGCGCAATGCCTTTCGCCCCAAGACAGTTTTTGAACTCTATGAAGCCCTGCTCGATGCCCGCGAAGACCCTCAGATTGGGGTAGTCTTGCTCACGGGCGAAGGCCCTTCGCCCAAAGATGGGAAATACGCTTTTTGCTCCGGAGGGGACCAAACCGTGCGCGATACCCTGGGATACAAAGGCGAAGATGGCGTGGCCCGGCTCAATATCCTGGAGGTACAGCGCTTGATACGGTTTATGAGCAAGGTGGTCATCGCCGTAGTGCCGGGCTGGGCCGTAGGAGGCGGGCATAGTCTGCATGTAGTCTGCGATATGACCATTGCCAGCCAGGAACACGCCATTTTTAAACAAACAGATGCTGATGTAGCCAGTTTCGATGGTGGGTATGGCTCGGCTTATCTGGCTCGCCAAGTAGGGCAAAAGCGAGCCCGGGAGATTTTCTTTTTAGGGCGCAACTATTCCGCCCAGGAAGCTTACGAAATGGGAATGGTCAATGCGGTAGTGCCTCACGCCCAACTGGAACAAGTGGCCTACGAATGGGCCCAGGAAATTTTGGCCAAAGCCCAACCGCAATTAAAATGCTCAAATTCGCCTTTAATCTCATCGATGATGGACTGGTAGGCCAGCAAGTCTTTGCGGGCGAAGCCACCCGTTTGGCCTATATGACCGATGAGGCCAAAGAAGGCCGAGATGCTTTCCTGGAAAAACGTAAGCCGGATTTTGACAAGTTTACAAAATCGGGAAGTTGAGTGAAAAAATGTTAAAAAATTTTGCATTAATTGTTTATTTTATTATCATTGCTAAAATTTTTTAACAATCCTTAAGCCCCATTTTTTATGAGCACTGCCCAAATTGCCGAACGCCTTGTACAACTTTGCCGGGAAGGCAAAGATGCCCAAGCCCAACAAGAACTCTATGCCGACAATGTTCGCAGCGTGGAAGCCAATGGCCAGGTATTTGAAGGACTTGCGGCCCTGGGTCCCAAAGGGGAACAGTTTTACCAAATGTTTGAACCCCACAGCAATGAGGTTTCAGAACCCATTGTTTCGGGCGAATTTTTTTGTGTAAGCATGAAAATGGAAGTGACGGACAAATCGAGCGGCAAACGCTTTCCCATAGAAGAACTTTGTGTCTATCAGGTCAAAGAAGGCAAGGTAGTATTGGAGCAGTTTTTCTACAATACTGAAGAAATGTAAAGAAAGCCCCCAGATTGAAGCGCCCCGAAGGCCCGGTTGTGGTCTTCGGGGCTTTTGCGTATTTTCGCGCTATGCTCCGAAAAGAACGCTATCGAAAATTGATTGCCTATTTTGCGCAACACCAGCCGGACCCGGAAACCGAACTGCAATACCGCAATCCCTTTGAGCTGCTTGTGGCCGTGGTCTTGAGTGCCCAATGCACCGATAAAAGGGTGAATATGGTCACTCCCGCGCTGTTTGAAAAATTTCCCAGTCCGGCCCATTTGGCGGCCTCAGAATTTGAGGAGCTATTTCCCTATATCAGAAGCATTTCTTATCCCAATAATAAAACCAAGCACCTGCTGGGGCTGGGCAAAATGCTCACCGAGGTGTTTAATGGAGAAGTGCCCCAAACGGTGGAAGAACTGCAAAAACTACCTGGCGTAGGGCGTAAAACGGCCAATGTCATTGTTTCAGTGCTTTTTGACCAGCCCGCGATGGCCGTGGATACGCACGTTTTTCGGGTATCGAAGCGCTTGGGCCTGGTGAACCAAAACGCCAAAACACCCCTCGAGGTAGAAAAAACCCTGGTTTCGTATTTGCCCAAATCCCTTATTCCCAAGGCCCACCACTGGCTCATTTTGCACGGGCGCTATGTATGCCTGGCCCGAAAGCCCAAGTGCAAGGAATGCCCTATTTGTGAATTTTGCCGCTATTTCGAAAAAAACTTCGCCCCCAAGCACTCAGACAGCCCTTCAGCCCCTCTAAATTAAACAAGTGTGTGCGGAATTAACTTCATCTGGGACAAGCGCGGCCAATTGAATAGTTTAGACAGCATCGAGGCAATGAACGAGGTGCTCCAGTCACGAGGGCCAGACGGCAGTTTTGTGCATTGGGAAAAAAACGAGCTGGGGCAGTTTTTTCTTGGTCATCAATACCTCCAAATCCGGGACCTTGGCCCTGAGAGCCAACAGCCTTTTACGGATACCCACCGACACTGCTTTTTGCTTTATAACGGGGAATTGTTTGCCTCGCCCACTTTATCTTCTTTCATCCCATCAGATACAGCGGTGCTGTTTCAGCATTTGCAAAATCAATTGCTGCATTTCACCCCTTCGGAGATAGAAAATGCCCTTTTGGCCCTAAACGGGATGTATGCCTTTATTTGGCTTGATTTTTCCCAAAAAAGATATTGATTGCCCGCGACCCCTGGGGAATCAAACCTTTGATTTTTTGCCGAGACGGCGGACTACCTGCTCATTTCCTCCGAAACAAAAGGTATCCTGGCCAGCCAACTGATAGAAAAAGAAGTGGGGTGGGGGGCTGTTTCGGCTTATCGCTGGCGCGCTTTCCCAGCGCACCAGGTACTTTTTGGCAGCAAATTTTTTCGGTAGAGGCACCATCCGTTTGGGATTTATCTGAGGGCCAGGTTCAAAGAATATTGACGAAGCCACAAAGAGAACCTTTGCCAGCACGCTTGCCTCCTCGTTCCGAGATAGTCGCTCATTACCATCGGGCACTTAGGGAAGCCCTTATGAATCACCTTGAGGCGCAGGTGCCCGTAGGGCTGATGCTGAGTGGGGGTATAGATTCCACTCTTTTGCTGGCACTCTGGCGGGCCTCTTTCCCAGGGGCGCACATCCACACCTTCACCGTGGTGAGCCGGGAGGGGAGAGATAGTGATGCCCATTATGCCCGGCAGGCGGCTCAACAATTTGAGTCTGTGCACCACGAAATTGAGCTGGGGCCGGAGGTAATGGCAGATTTACCCGCCTGGTGGGGCGCGCAGGACCAGCCTCAGGCCGACCCGGCCGCTTTTCTGACCGCCCGTTTGTGTGCTAGGGCTTCGGGCCAGGTCAAGGCATTGCTGTCTGGAGCGGGAGCCGACGAAACCTTGGCGGGCTATCGTCGTCATTGGGCCTTTGCGCAATATGCAAGATTCCCGCGCTTTTGGCGGGCATTGGCCTTTGTGGGTGTCGCCCGGCTACTGCGTCTTCCCCTTTGGCAAAAGATGGGGTTTGCCCAAGAAGTCGCCCGATTTTTAGATAAATTAGTGCCCAGTCCGGCGCAAACATTTGTACGCTTCACCTATCTTCATTGGGAAGGGGAGGCTCTCCCCAGTTTTGGGGCCGCACCTGAGCCAAGCGATATTTTTGGCTTTTGCCCTGCAACATGACCAGCAACATTACCTTCGGCACAATGTCTTGGCCATCACAGACCGGGCCTCTATGCAGCACGGGATAGAAGTAAGGGTTCCCTACCTAGACCGAAACCTTCAAAAAATCATGCAAAGCCTGCCCGCCCGGTTTATTTTTGGTCGGGAGCGTAAGTGGATTTTGAAGGAAATTTTGAAACAATACGAGGGCGAAGCGTATTTGCGCCGTCCTAAAACGGGTTTTGGGCTTCCATTTGGGGAGTGGCTCCGGGAGTCGGCTTCCGAAAAAATATGGCAGCCCGCTTTGCAAGACCCGCATTCCTTGTATGCCTGGCTACCCCGGGAGGTCGTAGAAAAAACCTTGCAGGCACATTTACGAGGCCGGGCCGATTATACCCACAGCCTTTGGGCCTGGCTGAGTTTGTTTTATTGGATGAAACAACATGCTGAGTAGCAAAATATATCCTTTTCTTTTGTAACTTGATTGGCAGATTTTTAGTAGAAAAAATGTAAGTTTACCTTCATTAAACAAAAAAATTATGTCTTCACAAAAAGAGCAAGTAACCGAAATGATTCATCGCTATGTGGAAGAAGTAGGCCTCAAGCGCGAAGAAGCCTATGACCCCGAAAAAAAATCCTGGCATTGGCGTATTGGTTCCGCCCGCATTCAGGTCTATATCGAGACCTTGCAATTTAGCGGGGGGCATTTTCGGGAATACCTCCGTATTTTTTCACCTTTGTTGCAAATTCCAGCGGGGCAGGAGTTGGTTTTTTATCGCCACCTGCTGGAGCTAAACGATTCAAAACTGGGAGTAAAGCTCAGCATTATGCCCAACAGCGACTGGGTCTATGCCACGTATGAGCGCGATATTCTGGGCATGGATTATGAAGAACTGCGTACCTGTATTGCCGACCTGGAGTGGTGGGCCGATAAGCTCGATGATGAACTTAAAACACAGTTTCCCAGCTTGAAATAAATGTATTTTTAAAAAAAGCCTGCCTTTTTCAAACAAAAGGCAGGCTTTTTTATGTGCTTGGTTTTCACTTAAAACCCCAAAGGCTTGGCTTCTGCCCGGCCAAAATATTCTCTTTCGCACAGGCGGCGCAATTCTTCCAGTTCCGGGGTATCATCATTTAAAATATGACTCAAGAGATACTTGCGGCAAATATTATTGATTTGCCCGCCCGTGAGGGCAAATTCTTCTGCCAGGGCTTTAATCTCTATTTCTAAAAGTTCAGGCATTTTGTCTTTCCAAATCAGGAGGCGAGTGGTAAGTTCGGGCTTTTGAAAGGCCACTTTGTAAAGAAAACGCCGCTCGAAAGCCGTGTCAAGGTTCATATTGAGGTTAGAGGTGGCAATCAGAATTCCCTGAAAATCTTCCAGCTCCTGTAGCAGAATATTTTGCATGCTGTTGTTCATCTGATCCACACTGGAATTCACCTCGTAGCGCTTACTGATAAGGGCATCCGATTCATTAAAAAATAAAATGGGGTGTAGGTCGTGATGTTCGCAGGCTTTTCGGTAAGTTTTAAATATTTGTTTGATTCTTTTTTCAGATTCTCCTACGTACTTGTCGCGGATGGCGGCAATGTCCACCATTAGGAGGAGGCGTTGGCTGGCCTGGGCCAGGTTATAAGCTACCTGGGTTTTGCCCGTGCCGGGGTCGCCATAGAAAAGCACCGTGAGGCCAGGAGGCAAGCCATGGGCCTGAAATTTTTGCCGGGCTTTTTGGTAGTTTTCTTCTTGAATGAGTTTGCTTATTTGGCCGATTTGCTCTTCTTCATTGGGGTTAAAGAACAGGTTGGTGGGTTTTATTTTATCTGGGTCAAAGACAATACAATTTTTGGGGTTAAAATTCTTGCTTTTCTCCATAATCCCCACGTCGTCGGCAAAAAGCAGTTCCACGCCTTTATCGGTGAGGGTTAGTTCTCTTCCGCCATAAAAGCTTTCGTCCACAAAAGCGATAATTTCACGTTCAAACAGGGGCGAATGACCAGAAAGCAGATTTTTTTTTGGCTCTGATTTTACTGCCCATTGAGTCATAGACATAATAAATGTAGCGTTCAATGTCGGCCTCGTTGGTGTCATTGGCAAAGGAGTAGCAAAGATAGAGCAACAGGAGTAGGTCGTCGTCGTTGAGGCGCAAGCCTAGCAAGCGGCTGATAAGCGGAAAGCGATTTTCCTTTTTAATCAAATCCATGACCTCACTGATGAGCTCCTCGGTGGAAATATTATTTTTTTCGCGCTCGCAAATCATCTCATTGACTTTCTCAATCACCTCATACACATCGTCAAAATGATTGCTTTTCGGAATGGCTTTGTTGAGCGAGATAGCGTTGAAAATATAGCTCGAGACGTGAAAACGGGTCGCAATCACTTTCATGTCGTAGCCCGTATTTTTGATGAGCAATCGCTTGGCCACCAGGCTATCCAAAACGGGCGAAAGCCCAACAATAAAAAAGGATTGCAAGAGAGATAGTGCGTCAAACTGTCCAAATCCGTATCCTTCCCACTGATGCTCATTGCAAACATTACCGCGAATATCCAGACTTCGTCTTCGTGGCAATGTAAAAACTGCCCACTGTTTTCACTTCTTCTTTGAGTCCATTGAGCAGTTTGCGCTTTTTAGCTTCGTTGAGTTCGGAATCTTTGAAAGCGGTTGCAATTTTTTCAATACTTTTTAAAACCAAATTTGCTTCCAGGTTGTGCATCTTCGTTTAAGTAAATCACTTTGAGGCTCAGGCTTTTGAATGGCCTTGTTCGTTTCAGAAATATAATACTGAGATTTTGTAGCAATAGTTCGCGCTTTTTATCAGTATTTTTAAGTAAGTCTAGAGAAAGCAGTTTTTCTAAAATCACCTTTGCTGGTGGATAAGCGGATGGTAAAAAAGGTTGGACAGGCCTTTTCATTATTTACTGGCTTCTTGGTCCTGAATTGTGTAAGTGCGTAATCCCTTGCTACCCATCAATTATTGCAAAAATCATACGCCAAAAGCCCTGGCCCGAAATTGCGCGCTTGCGATGGCATAATTTCCGCAAATAAACAGCAGATAAATTTCTTCAAAAATACAAATTTTATGAAATCTTTTCATTGGCTATTTTGGGTATTGGTTTAGGCTTAAAAATATTTTCAAAGCTTTGTGGCAAGGAGGAGTTGTGCCTGGATTTGCTAACCGATTTGCAAGGAACCTCAGAAGTGAATAATGCCCGGGGAAATTTATATAGGCTTGGGTATAACGGGGTCAACTCCATTAACCAGGAACCTTTTGTAGAAAAGCCAAATGTGGAAAGGCAGTTGAGATGGGCCAAACGCTAAGAGAAAAAAGGAGTGGAGGGGCGCGGGTTTAGTTGTTCTTGACTCTGGCCAAAATCACTGAGGGCTATTTACCGTAGATGGTGGGGGGCTTGAAGGCAGCTATCTCCCGCAAAGAAACAGAAGCTTAGACTATGCTTTTTTGCCCGGCTAGGGCAAAGAAGGAGGGGCGAGTGTGCTGAACCATTTTCATCTTGAAACTGAAAAATCAGAATAGGCACTTTCCTGATGTCGCCCTCCAATGTAGGCAACTAAGGA
Source organism: Microscillaceae bacterium (assembly GCA_012031215.1). Lineage (GTDB taxonomy): Bacteria > Bacteroidota > Bacteroidia > Cytophagales > Microscillaceae > JAAUUB01. The sequence goes on from JAAUUB010000158.1 coordinate 8,281, forward strand.
TTCGTGGACAAAACCGATACCTTGACCAATTTTAAGAGGGGCTTTGCCAATCCCTATTTTTCTGGTTTAAATTTTTCAAGCATTTCTCCCATAGCAGCATGCACCGCATTGACCGCTTTCAAAGGACGCACCATCACCTCAAAATCGATGATTTTACCTTCCGCATTGAGCGCAATCAGGTCTATTCCTTTTACCTGAACATCGCCTACCTGGCAAGTAAATTCCAGGCCCCAATGCTGGCCGTCTCTCATTTTGCGGATGTAAGTAAAACCCTGGGAAAGCACCTGGGAGGCTGCCATGAGGTATAGCATGGTAATGGATTTGCCGTGTTGAGGAGTCCACACCACCGGCGAATGAAAAACTACTTCTTCTGCTAGTAAGTCGGAAAGCTTTTGTGGGTCTTTGTCCTGCAAAAACTGATGCCAGAGTTGCCAAGCAAGTGCAAGGGCCGGACTAAAAGTAGGATGGCTTATATCATCGGAATTTATCATCATCACGTGTTTTAAATTTGTTCTTTGGGAGTCACATCTTTGACAATCGGCACAATGGCGGCGGCAATGAGCATACATACCCCCCCAAACACCAGGGTATAGATGGCTTCTCCTTCAAAAACAACACGGGTGAGATAGCCCAGCAAACCCGCCGCAATGATTTGTGGCAACACAATAAAGAAATTAAACACCCCCATATAAATTCCCATTTTGTGGGCGGGCAAAGCCCCGGCCAGAATGGCATAAGGCATGGTCAGAATACTGGCCCAGGCAAAGCCTACCCCAATCATAGAGAGAATGAGAAATTCCGGGGTGCTAGCCAGGTACATAGATATCAGCCCCAGGCCGCCACAGGTTAGCCCAATGATATGGGCAAATTTACGACTGGTGATGCGGGCAAAAGGGGGAAACAGGAATGCAAACATCGCCGACCCGCCATTATACACCGCAAACATAATCCCGACCCAGTCAGCCCCCTGGTTATAGAGGTCAGAGGAGGTATCGGTAGTGCCATACACGTGTTGGGTAACGGCAGCCGTGGTATATATCCACATGGAGAAAAGGGCCAGCCAGGAAAAAAATTGCACAATGGCCAGTTGTGCCATTGTGGGAGGCATGTGCAGAATATCCTGGATGATTTCTTTAAGCCCGCCTGGTTCATCGGTGCGTGGATAGGTTTGGCCGTGATATGCCGCCTAGTTTTTCGGGTGGGTATTCTTTGGTATTGAACACCGTCCACATAACGGCGACAAAAAACACCCCTCCCCCCAGGTAGAAAGACCATAGTACCGTAGCCGGGATTTCGCCCTTGGCGGCGGTGCTGTCCACATTAAAATAATTACTCAGGATATAAGGAAGGGCCGAAGCCACCACCGCCCCAACCCCAATGAAGAAAGTCTGCATCGCAAAGCCAATCGTACGTTGTGATTCAGGCATCATATCTCCAATCAAAGCCCGGAAGGGCTCCATACTGATATTGATAGAAGCATCCAGAATCCAGAGCATCCCGGCAGCCATCCACAAAGTGCTTGAGTTGGGCATCACAAACAAAGCCAGCGAAGCCAATACGGCCCCAATCGTAAAAAAAGGCCGCCTTCTTCCCCAACGTGGCGACCAGGTCTTATCGCTCAAATAGCCAATGATGGGTTGCACCAGAAGACCCGTAGTGGGAGCGGCAATCCACAAAATGGCAATATCATCAATTTCGGCCCCTAAAGTTTGAAAAATACGGCTTACATTGGCATTCTGTAAGGCAAAGCCAAACTGAATGCCTAAAGCCAAAATTCATATTCCAAATCTGCCAAAAACCGAGGCGAGGTTTTTCTGTTTCCAGATTAAGGTTGGAGTTCATGCGGTTCAATTTTCCAAAAAATAATTTATATAATCTTTAAGATGTTAAAAAAGCGGTATTTTTTTGGATTTAGCAACTCTTTGCGCAATTTTCCTGCCTGATAGTTATAAAAAATGACGCGCCCTAAAGTTTTTGGTATTGGTTTGCAACGCAGTGGCACCACTTCTCTGCACCTGGCTTTGCAGCAATTGGGCTACCGGAGCCGGCATTTTGTGCCGGAGTTGCTGCAAGGGTTGGCGCAAAACCCGGTGCTGGAAAAGTATGAAGCTTTTTCTGACAATCCCGTACCACTTTTTTTTCGGGAGTTAGATGCCTTATATCCAGGCAGTAAATTTATTTTAACGGTGCGCCCCATCGAGGCCTGGCTGGCCAGTTGCGCGTGGATGTTTAGAGAAAAGCGGCGGGCTTGGGGCTTCGATACCCGGGCCGATGTGCGGGAGATACACGCCCGGTGGTATGGACAACATCATTTTGACGAGATGGTTTTTCGACAAGTCTATATCCAGCATCATCAGGAGGTGGCTTTGCATTTTGCCCACAGGACTCAGGATTTACTGACCTTGCATTTGGAAGAAGGAAAAGGGCATTGGGAGGAACTGGTTGATTTTCTGGGAATAGAGGCTTGTCCTCGGAAGCCTTTTCCCCATCATCTTGATAGAGGGCCTTGGTATCGGCTCTGGAGAAGCTGGCGGGGTGCTTGAAGACCGCCGACGTACAATCCCGGCTCATTTTGACCGTTTTTTAGAGGCAGCGGTTTTTGGCTTTTTATATGCCTGTACATTTGCACTTTAATCCGATGCCATACCCATTGGCTTATGAAAAACAGCGTCTTACTCCTTTTTATGCTCCTTATAGGGGCTTTTCACGTATCACTGGCACAGCGCAGTCGCTTGCCTGCTTCGGCCAAAGCCCGCATCACCGAAGGATATGTAAGTGTGGCTTTGCAAGTCAATGCCTTTCATTATACCGGAGATATTCCCTCCGGGCTTTCTATGACCCGGCCCGGCCTTTCGGCTTACCTATTGCGCAAGCTTAGCCCTCGTTTGCATGCCCGGCTTGGGCTATCGTGGGGGCGGATTGAAGGGGATGATTTTCTGACGGCGGAAAACAGCGGAACCTATGCTCGTAACTTCCATTTTCGCAATGATTTGGCCGAGCTATCGCTCACGGGGGTCTGGGAGCTAGTCCCCAGTTTTGGAAAGCATACCCGCCGGGCCGGGTTTTCGCCTTATCTTTTGGCGGGGTGGCCTTGGTGCACCACAACCCACAGGCCAAAATCCCGACCTCACTGGGCAATGAATGGGCCGATTTGCAACCGCTGGGCACCGAGGGACAAGGAAGGCCGGGCTATGCAAAGCCTTACAACAAAGTGCAATGGGCCTTTCCAGTGGGCCTGGGCCTTACCTGGGCCTTGAACAAGCGCTGGAACCTGGGCGTAGAGACAAGCGTCCGCTTTATGTTTTTGATTATCTGGATGACGTAAGTGGGCAATATCCCCATCTGGCTGATTTGGGCAATCCTTTGGCCGTGGCCCTTTCTAACCGCACCCTGGAAGCCACCAATGCCCGAAATGGGCAAATCCGCAATCTGGAGGCCATTTCCGGGCGATTTGGTGCACCCATTAGTTATATTGGTTTT
>JAAUUB010000001.1 GCA_012031215.1 Microscillaceae bacterium
TGGCTTTGGTTTTGCTTTTATGGCCTATTTGCTTAGCAATTTTGCCCCCGGTGATGGCCGAGCCTTCTCCACTGGACGAAATGGTGTATGAAGGCAAATTAGTGCCCTATTATATGGTCTATTATTTTGGAATTGGGGTTTTTGTGGCTTTGTTGGCGGGCAATCGCCAATTGCCACTTTTTCAGGCCCGGGCTGCCTTCTATATTGCCCAAGCGGATGCCTGGTATTGGCAGGGGGAAAGGCGACTGGCCCAAGACCTGTATAAAATAGCCCGCGATAAAAATGATTACCTCAGCCACCGGGCCAATTATATGCTTTCGCTCCTGGCTCCGGGCACAGAAGAAGAAATGTATGAAGTATCCTATCTCCGTATTGCCCTCGACCGTAGCCCTACTGCCCATAGTTTTGGAAAAATGGCCGCATACCAGGTGGCCCAGGAGCGGTATTTTGATGCCCTTTTTACGCTCAAAGAAGGCGTGCGAAGATTCCCAAACCATCAGGCACTCAGCAATAACCTGGCTTTTCTATATAAAATCAATAAAATCAGCGATTCTACCATTTATTTTTTTGAGAAAGCGGGTACGCAAGTAGCCCAAAACAATCTTTGGGCTTTTTATGCCGAAAAGCTTGGCACTAGCCCCCTCGATTCCATCTCCATACCCGCCCCCGAAAACCAAAACCGGGTGGGGCTGGCCAATCAAATCGCTCTTTTTACCGCCCAGGGAAAAGCAATGCCGCCAAGTGCGGCTCCTGATTCCGGGGCCATCCTTCGGGCGGATGATGTCCATTTTGCCTGGCTCTATAACTATGGCCTGAATCAAAGATTTAGTTTTAATGCCCGATACATCGCCGCGATTGAGGATTTTATGCAGCGAGATAGTGTACGGACTTATGGCTATAACCCGCATTTTTTGCGGGCATTGAGCTTTTATTACGGCGGACAAGTGCAAAGAGGGGTGCAAGCCCTGGCGGCAATGCCCTCTATGGAACGGGACCCGTATCCCAACACAGTGGCGGGCTTGTGGCTGGCTGAGCAGGGGGCTTACGGCACAGCCCTCGAGTATTTGCGCAAAGCACAAGTGCTGGGTAACCAGGAAGCCCTCTTTTATGAGGCCATTGTTCGTTCAGAAATGCACGATTTTGAAAAAGCCCTGCCGCTCTGGCAGGCACTTTTGCGACAATCACCCGATAAATCCGAAAAAGCCCTCTGGGCCAGCCGAATGTTGCGGATTTTGGCCGATAGCATTCGCCTGGATGACGACCTGGACAAGTATAATTTTGTGCATTATAAGCTGGGGAAGGTACCCGAATCCCTGTCTCGCTCAGTCTATGAATCCATAGAAAATACGGGGCTGCGAACACAGGCCGCCGCCGATATGATGCTCTTTTATCTGCGCCAAAACGACCCGGGCCGGGCCACGCTGATTTATGAGGGCCTTCCCGCCAGCGCCGAAACCCAGGCCTATCAACGCTCTTCCATTAATTTTGCCTATGGCCAATTGCTCCTGGCTACCCGGCAGTACAAGCAACTGCTGGACGAACTGCCCAGGCTGGCCTTTGTGCGCAAGCACGAAAACTATCGCCCTTATTTTGAAGCCCGCGCCCGGGCGGGGCAAGGTCAGGCGAAGGGCTTGGCGCAATATTTTGAAAAAGCCCGCCAATCCACCCCTTTCGACACCGATATTATCCTTGGCCTGGCCGAATATTATGAGAAAAATACCCGAAATGTAGAAAAAGCTTACCTGACCGTGGCCGAAGGAGTCCGCACCAATCCCTTTGCGGTAGTGCTGCAAAAGAAATTTGCCCTGCTGGCCTTGGCCATGGGCCTGGACTACTATGCCGAGGAGGCGCGCCAACAGGTAGAAAAATTGGCCTCTGCCGAGGAATATCAGCAGTTTATGGCCGAATATACGCCTCGCTTAGAAGCTTTCCGGGCTCGGCTTCGCGGGGATGCGCCCTTGCTCAGGGAGTGAGCCGGATGATGTCGTCTTTTGTCTCAAAATGGTATTGAGGTGCTTTGGCGCGCACAAAATCCGCTAAAGCTTCAAGAGTAGGATAGTCGTGGGTGCCATCAAAACACCGGGCATCATCAATCAAAATTACGTGAGAATAGGGCTGCGCCAATACAGTCTCCAATTCTTCATAAATCGGACATTCCTTATCGCCCAGAGCCGTTTCGCCGGCTGAATAATGACCATCCAGCCAGAAAAGAGCCGCTTCTACCAGGCCTGGAGCCAACTGGGGCAGCACCTTGCCACTATCCCCTTCCAGAATCTGGATATTTGGCCAGGCCTTGAACCGGGCTTGGGCCGCCCGAAAGAGCGTGGGTTCTAGCTCAATGGAGTAGATTTTCTCAAAATGCCGGCGTTGCGCCTCTATCATCACCCCGCGATAGGTTCCGGTTTCTACCAGAATGCGCAGTTGGAAGCGTTGGGCATATTCACGCAGCACCATTTGCTTGATGGCATGGGGGGGAGGTAGGGGCTTTCCGGCCCGAACCCATTTTTGATGAATGACGGGCACTACCCATTCCTTGCGAAGGTAGTCCACCAATGTTGTGGGCAAGAGTGGCCGCAGGATTGCTTTTAGTTTCATACAATAGTAAAACGCTTGGCAAGGTGGAGGCCCCATACAGAAAGCATGAAGAGCCTTGCCTCCTTGTTTTTATTTATTTTTTCAGCAAAAAACAAATTTGCCATTGATCCAGTCAGGAAATCACAAGGAGCTAGTCGTTTGAGGATACAAACGAACCCGGGCGGCTTTGTGCGCCTCGAGGGCCAGGGACAAGACCTCGCCCGCATAATCTACATAGTGAATTTTCAGCCCTTTGATATACTCTTCCTTGATTTCTCCGATATCATTTTGATTTTTTCGGCAAAGGATAATTTCTTCAATACCTGCTCTTTTGGCCGCCAAAATTTTTCCTGAATCCCCCCTACGGGCAAAACCCGGCCTCTCAGGGTGATTTCGCCGGTCATAGCCAGGCGGTCTTTCACCTTGCGCTGTGTAAAAATAGAAGCCAGGGAGGTGAGCATGGCAATTCCGGCCGAGGGGCCGTCTTTGGGTACTGCACCAGCGGGGACGTGGATGTGGAGATCGTATTTCTCAAATTGCTCATTGTCGATGCCCAAATCGCCGGCAATAGATTTAAGATATGACAAAGCCGTGGAGGCCGATTCTTTCATCACTTCGCCCAAATGCCCCGAGAGGGTCAGTTTGCTTTTGCCAGGGCTCAGACTGGATTCAATGAAAAGAATTTCGCCACCCACGGGTGTCCAGGCCAGGCCAATGACAATGCCCGGGATTTCAATATTCTGGTATTGTTCAATGTCGTAGCGTTCGGGTCCCAGGAGTTCGCGCACGGTTTCGTGGCTAATCACACTGGGGTAGCTTTCATTGGTGGCGATGGCCTTGGCTATCTTTCGCGAGATGGCCCCAATTTCTCGTTTTAGACTCCTTACCCCTGATTCGCGGGTATAATCCTCAATGATTTTGGCGATGGCCCGCCTTTCAAAACGAATATCTTTGGCTTTGAGGCCATGGTCTTTGCGTTGCTCCGGCACGAGGTGTTTGCGGGCAATTTCTGTTTTTTCTTCCAGGGTATAGCCATTGATCTCGATGATTTCCATTCGGTCGCGCAGGGCCGGATGAATCGTATCAAGCGAGTTGGCGGTGGCGATAAAGAGCACGTGCGACAAGTCAAAAGGCAGCTCGAGGTAGTTGTCCATAAAACTATTGTTTTGCTCAGGGTCGAGCACCTCGAGCAGGGCCGAGGCCGGGTCGCCACGCATATCTGAGGCCACTTTGTCAATTTCATCCAGGATAAAAACCGGATTGGAAGACTGCACTTTTTTGATATTTTGGATGATACGTCCCGGCATAGCCCCTACGTAGGTGCGGCGGTGGCCCCGAATTTCAGCCTCATCGTGCAGGCCGCCCAGGGCAATGCGGGCATATTTGCGATTCAGGGCTTTGGCAATGGACTTTCCCAGTGAGGTCTTGCCTACACCCGGAGGGCCATAAAAGCAGAGAATCGGGCTTTTCATGTCTTGTTTGAGTTTTAAGACCGCCAGGTATTCAATAATGCGGTCTTTTACCCGTTCCAGCCCATAATGGTCGCGGTCAAGGATTTTGCGGGCCTTGTTGAGGTCCAGAGAATCGTGTGTAAACTCATTCCAGGGTAAATCTGCCAGCAGTTCCACATAATTCATGGCCACCGGATATTCGGCTACGGCGGGGTTCATGCGCCCTAGTTTATCCAGTTCTTTAAAGTAATGACGGGCAATTTCCTGCCCCCATTGTTTTTTGTGGCCGCGTTCGCGTAGGGCTTCTATTTCCTGGTCGCTGTTTTCGTAGCCCAGTTCGTCTTGCAAGACCTTGATTTGCTGACGCAAAAAATAATCTCTTTGCTGTTGGTCAAGGTCAGAGTGGACCTTGCTTTGGATTTCGTGCTTCAGCTCAAGAAGCTGAATATCCTTGAGCATATACTCCAGCAAGACAGTGGCACGGGTGATGCCATCGTTGATTTCGAGAAGCTTTTGTTTATCTACCACCTCAGCATTGACATTTGAGGAGAGGAAATGCGTCAGGAAGGCTGTGCTCTCTATGTTGTCAAGGGCCAGTTTGGCTTCTTGGGGGATCTCGGGGTTGAGCTGTAAAATTCGGCCCGCAGCTTCTTTGAGCGAGGAAACCATGGCTTTGGTTTCTTTTTTGTTTTTGGGCGGAAAGGACTCCTTAAGGGTCTGCACGCGTGCACTAATATAGGGGTCTTCGGCCAAAAACTCCAATACCTGAAACCTAATTTTTCCCTGAATGATGATGGTGGTATTGCCGTCAGGCAGAACCAACATTTTGAGAATGTAAGCCATCGTACCTACCTGATACAAATCCTCGGTAGAAGGTTCCTCGATGTTGCTGTTTCCCTGGGCAACGACCCCAATGATACGATTGCCTTTGTAGGCTTTTTTGACTAGCCGGATGGATTTTTTGCGGCTGACGGTGATAGGAATTACAACGCCGGGAAAAAGCACCGTGTTTTTAACTGGCAATATCGGTAAGGGGTCAATAAACTCGTCATACTCCTGTCCCTCTTCCTCATCCAGGCTTAGCAGTGGTATCATCTCCACATTGTCTTCATCATCATTTTCCATCCAAAGGGGGGAGGGATAAAGGTGTTTATTCATAAATTTAGTTATAGGCATACCGTCAATCTGGCATTAAATTAGCAAAAAAAGTATTGTTCTTGTGCAAATAAAAAACAAATCAGGGGTTACATCTTTTTGCAAGGCTTATGCCAGTAAGGATAAACAAGGCTTAGATAAATTTGGGTTCAAACGCATTATTTTTACAAATTTGCGTTAAAAAGCTTAAAAGCGCATCATTAAAACAAATCAATGAAATTATTCGGGCGGATTGTGGTCTTGTGCTTACTGGGGGTCTTGTATGCCTTTTTGTCGTATGCACAGGACTCAAGCCGGGTTGCGGGCCGCTATACCCAAGCCCCGGGCCGCGATGATGGCAAAGTTTTGTTTTTTAAGCATATCAATGAATATCGGTACTACAAAGATGACGACAAACTGGCCGAGCTAGACCGCCTGGCCAAAAAAGGCAATCTCCAAGAAACCTATGATGCCCTCTATAGCTATGTGATGCGTTTTGGCCCCGAAAACTTTCACAAGGATAATTATCTGCTCTGGCGCTTGGGCAAGCTGGCCGAGCAACTGGGATACCTCGACAAAGCCAAGGCCTTTTATCAATTGGTGCTCAAACACCACCGCTACGGCAATGTCAAAGACTACCGTCTTTATTATGATTCGGTGTCGCGCAACGACTTAGACTATTACCTGCCCGTTGAATATTACTACAACCTTTCCAATGCCGCTGGCAATATTGACACCCTCAGAGTACCCGAAAGTATTTACACGGCCCTGGGCGACTCCGTCAATGCCAAGTATTACAACGACTACGGCCCGGCCCTGAGTGGGAATGACCGTATCTTACTCTTTACATCCCAACGCAAGCAAAGACTTGAGGGACTGCGCCACGTGCCAGACGAAGGGCTATATTATGCCCGAAGGGCCGATAGCCTTTATATCCGTGAAACAGAGGAAGGCTCGCAGATGGATACACTGCCCTGGACCCGGGCCCAGCCTTTTATCGGGCTAAACACCGAAAAGTACAATGAAGGCTCTCCTTGCATCAGCAAAGATGGACGCACGATTTTTTTGCCCGATGTGGTAGCCCCGACGGGTTTGGAAATTGTGATTTGTATTACTCCCGCCGCAAAGACGATGGTACCTGGACCGAAGGCCGAAACCTGGGGCTGATGGTCAACAGCATGTCCTGGGATTCGCACCCGGCCCTCTCCCACTCCGGGGATACCCTCTTTTTTTCCTCAGACCGATTGGGAGGCTTTGGCGGAGCCGATATTTATTACACGCACAGGGTTGGTTTTCAGCTTAATATCAAAGGGCAGGAAATAGATACGGTCTGGATTTGGGAAAGAGCCCAAAATATTGGCCCCGTCATTAATACCCGCTACAATGAATTAAGTCCTTTTTATCACCCCACCTTCAATGTACTGTATTTTAGTTCGGACGGCCATCTGGTCAATTTTGGCGGCTTTGATATCTACCGTACCTATCGACGGGGTCCCGTCTGGACTACCCCGCGCAACATTGGCCCCCTCGTAAATTACAAAACTGACGAGTATTATTTCACCATTGATTCACGGGCTTTGAACTTGTATTATGCCAAAGGAGTCAGAACGAAGGTTTATGACCCGGTCAAGCGCGACTCAGTCTGGAAAGAAATTCTCAACCTTCATACGGCTGCCCTGCCTATGGAGGCTCAGCCCGAGGCCCGGGTGCGGTTTGAAGTAATGGTAACAGATTCTATCACGGGAGAAATCTCGAAAGGCTTTGTTTCAATCATTGACCTGGACGATGGCATTGAAGTAGCCCCGCGTTATATCCGCGAAGATGGCTCTGCCCGCTTTGACCTGATTCGCGACAAAAACTATCTGATTATCATCTCAGGAGATGATTTCTTGCGGATTGAGCGAGAGTTTTTACTCAAAGGGGATACCACCCTGGCCGTAAATGCGCCTTCCATTAAGTTCCGAAAGTGGAAGTTCGAATCCATCGAGTTTGAGGAAGCCAGTGCCGAAGTAACCAACGAGATGAAACCGGATTTGGAAAAACTGGTGCTTTTTCTGGCCGACCATCCCCAACTAGGGCTCAAGATTTCGGGGCATACCGACTCCCGGGGCAATGCCAGCGACAATATGCTTCTTTCCCAGGCCCGGGCCGATGCCATCAGAAATTATATTCTTCAAAGAGGACGTTTCAAGCCCGCAAGAGTTGAAGCCAAAGGCTTTGGAAATACCCAACCCATTGTGCCGGATGAAAAAACGGATGAAGACCGATTCAAAAACCGCCGGGTAGAATTCGAAATCTTACGAATGGTGCCTTAGCCAGGGGGCTACACCTTGGCTTAGCCTGCTCCATCATTTTTGTTTACTTTCGCAGGGATTTTTTCACCCCAATCAAGGAAGTAAAATGAGCAAAAAAGTAATTCTAATGATACTGGATGGCTGGGGCCTGGGCCAAGACCCCGCCGTTTCGGCCATTGCCCAAGCCCAAACGCCTTTTTTTGAGCACCTCTGGCAGGAATTTCCCCACAGCCGCCTCGAGGCTTCCGGCCTGGCCGTCGGGCTGCCCGAAGGACAAATGGGCAATTCGGAAGTAGGCCACATGAACATTGGAGCCGGACGGGTTGTGTATCAAGACTTGGTCAAAATCAACCTGGCGGTGCAAGATGGTTCCCTGGCAAGCAATGTCGTCTTAGAGCAGGCCCTAGAATATGCACAACAATCTCAAAAAAAACTACACCTCCTGGGGTTGGTTTCTGATGGGGGGGTTCACTCTCACATAGCGCATCTCAAAAGTCTCTGTCATATTGCGCACCAGGCGGGCTTGAAAAATGTGTTTATCCACGCTTTCATGGACGGGCGCGATACCTCGCCCACCGGAGGGGCCGATTATCTGGCCGATTTGCAACCGACTTTGTCGGAGACGGGCGCAAAAATTGCCTCTGTGATAGGCCGGTATTATGCCATGGACCGCGACAAGCGCTGGGAACGAATTCAACTGGCCTATGACCTGCTCGTGAAAGGGCAGGGACAGGCTACCCAAGACCCCATCACTGCGCTGCAAAAATCTTATGCCGAAGGCATTACCGACGAATTTATCCAGCCCCTGCTTTGTACCAATGAGGCCGGACAAGCCCTGGCCACCATCGAGGAAGGAGATGTAGTTTTATTTTTTAATTTCCGAAACGACCGCGCCCGCCAGCTTACCCAAGTCCTCACACAAGCAGATTTTCCGGCCTTTGGGATGGCCAAAATGCCTTTGCATTACCTTACAATGACTCCTTACGACGAAACTTTTACCAATGTAAAGGTGCTTTTTGAAAAAGATAACCTGCGCCATACCTTGGGCGAGGTCTTGGCCCAGGCAGGCAAAAACCAAATTCGGATTGCGGAAACAGAAAAATATCCCCACGTTACTTTTTTCTTCTCCGGCGGGCGCGAGGAGCCTTTTGAGGGCGAACAGCGTATCCTCTGCCCTTCGCCCAAAGTGCCTACTTATGACCTCCAGCCAGCGATGAGTGCCCAGGAAATTTGCGAGGCCATCCTTCCTGAACTAAAAAAAGGAAGTGCCGATTTTATCTGTTTAAACTTTGCCAATCCGGATATGGTGGGGCATACCGGCGTATTTGAAGCGGCCATCAAGGCTTGCGAAACGGTTGACCTATGCACCCGGGAAGTAGTTAAAACCGCCCTTGAAAACGGCTATACCTGTGTCATCATTGCCGACCACGGCAACGCCGATATGATGATAAATCCGGATGGAAGTCCACACACGGCCCATACAACCAATCTGGTTCCCTGTTTGTGGGTAGATGCTTCCCAAAAACCAGCATTACAAGATGGCAAACTTGGGGATATTGCCCCCAGTATCTTAAAATGGATAGGACTGCCTTTGCCCGAAGAAATGACGGGCCAAATTTTATGGCAGTAATCTCTTTGGAAAAAAAAGCAGGCAAAGCGTCAATGTATAAAGCAGAAATGCTATATTTGCACCCTCAATCCAAAAACTGCTGCTGACATGAGCAAAGTAAAAGTAAAACCCAACTCCGGAGCCAAAAAGCGGTTTAAACTGACCGGAACCGGAAAAATAAAGCGCAAACACGCCTTCAAACGTCATATTTTGACCAAAAAATCTACCAAACGCAAACGCGCCCTGGGCAACGATGCGCTGGTGTTCAAAGGCGATATGGACAATGTGAAGGCCATGCTTTTCATTTAATTTGTATTTTTTATTGTTTCACTGGCTTAGGCCCTGCCAAGTGGTCTTGTACCCGCCAAAAGCCGTAAATCAAATTTAATATGCCTCGTTCGGTCAATGTAGTCGCGGCCCGCAAACGCCGCAAAAAGTATATGAAACTGGCCAAAGGCTTTTTTGGCCGCCGCAAGAATGTGTGGACGGTTGCCAAAAATGCCGTGGACAAAGCCCTGGGCTATGCCTATCGCGACCGCCGCCAGAAAAAGCGTAATATCCGCCGTCTTTGGATTACCCGCATCAATGCCGGCGTGCGCCCTTTTGGATTGAGCTACTCGGTCTTTATTGACAAACTGAACAAAGCCAACATTGCCCTCAACCGCAAAGTATTGGCTGACCTGGCAATGAACCACCCCGAGGCCTTTAAAGCCGTGGTAGAAAAAGTCAATTAAATTTTTTTAAAAATAGGAAAGCCGGTTTGTCCGGCTTTTTTTATGATGTCGGCTACCTTTTTATCTTCCTTACAACCCTTCGTGATTGGGGGCGTTTTTGTTTTGCTGTATCTGGCCGAACATAGCTTTCCGCAGAGAGCCGAAAAAAGCAAATATCGCCACGACGCTTTCAATCTTTTGATAGGCCTGCTAAACACGACCCTCGTGTTTGTTGAAGGCTATACCTTGCAAAAAGTGTTGGAATACACGGCGCTCTCCCAATTTGGCTTATTTCACCTGGGCTTGGGGACGGGCCTGATACGTGGACTGGCCGAGTTTCTGGTGCTGGATATTTTTATGTACGGCTGGCATCGGCTCAACCATACCTGGCCTTTTTTGTGGCAATTCCATCGCTTCCATCATCAAGATACCCAGATGAACAGTACCTCAGCTTTTCGATTTCATTTTCTTGAGCTTACGGCATCCTGGCTGGTACAAATACTGGTTTTTGGCTTGCTGGGCATTTCCTGGGTGAGCTTGCTGACGTATAAGCTGGTTTTTTTCCGGTAGTTTGCTGCATCATACCAATTTGCGGGTTTCCCCCCGATTTGACCAAATGATTCGGCAAGCTTTTGTCTCTCCGGGTCTGCATCGGATTCACCATTCGCAGTGGCAGCCTGAGACCGATTCAAATTTTGGCTCGGTATTGCCCTGGTGGGACCGCCTCTTCGGAACGTATCGCCCGCGTGCCCGGGGCGTAATTCTATTTGGGATTCAAAAGCCCCCTTCGGGCGAACATCTTTAATGGGGAAGAAGCCTATTTTCCAGAAGATACTGCTGGCCTAAGGCCCGCAAATTTTGCAGCAGGTCTTCTAAGGTGGCCACAGTGGTAAAAGGACTGATAAGCGTGAGGCGCAAGTACAATTGCCCGGCCAATTGGGTTTGGACGATGTAAAAAGCCCCCGAAGTTATCAAGGTCTCTCTCATAAAACTATTGAGGGCATTTAATTCTTCTTTTGGAACCTCCGTCGGGCAATAGCGGAAGCAAATGATATTGCTTTGAGGCGCAACAGGCAGCGCGAAATCATCGCTTTGGGCAATCATCTCCGCAAAATAATGCCCCAAATCGTACAAATAATCAATGTGCTGGGCAAATAAGTCCGGGCCATAGGTGCGCCAAAGCAAATAAGCTTTGAGACCCAGGGTGCTCTTGGTACATTCAAAAGTGCGTTTGCCCAAATTATACCACTCGCGTTCCTCATCATCGGCCCAGAGATAGCTGGCCTGTTGCGAGAAAGTAAGGTAAGAATCATCTCCATTTTTGTAAAGCAGGGCCGTAGTCAGGGCGGAGGTAAGCAACATTTTATGAAAATCAATCACTACTGAATCGGCCCTATGAATGCCTTCTACCTTCTTTTTATACTTATCCGAAAAAATAACCGCAGCCCCGTGAGCCCCATCCACATGTAGCCAAATCTGGTGCATTTCGCAAAAATCGGCGATGACCTCGATATTGTCATAAGCACCCGTGGCCGTAGAACAGGCATTGGCCACCACCGCCACAATGGTTTTGCCTTCTTTTAGGGCTTGTTCGTAATAAGCAGGCAGCAAATCGGCACGCATTTGATATTGTGCATCTACCGGAATTTTGATAAGCCCGGCTTCGCCCCAGCCCATCACTTTTGAGGCTCTATCAACGCAATAATGAGCAGCTTCCGATACCATCAGGGCGGGCTTTGGCAAAGAAGAGAGCCCCTCTCGGGCTTGTCTTGCCTGGCGGGCCGTGAGCAAGGCTGTAAGATTGCCCAGAGTGCCGCCATTGGTCATAAAGCCATCTGCCTGAGGGCCATAGCCCAGGACCCGATTAAGGTTTTTGATTAACACGCGCTCAATAGCCACCATTGGGCTGCCCATTTCATAGACCCCGGTGCCTGAGTTCATGGCCGAAGCCAGCAAATCGGCCAGGGCATTGAGCGGAGCGGGCGAAGCCACCTGATGGCCCAGGTAGTGCGGATGCAGGGTATGGATATTTTGGGCAATCAAATACGCAAAAAAATCCTGGGCATTCTCGTCGGGTGCGGCCTCTAGTAATGTCTGAAAGTGGTTTGTGCGTTCATCCGGTTTTTCCCAGGGCATCACGGCCATCGTTTGGCCCTTTTGAGCTGCTTGAAAATAGTCGGCTAATTGGTCTATTAATTGATGGCCTACATGACGAAAAAAGTCTGGGTCAAAAGCTTGCTGAACCAAATTGGGGCGAAGAGGGGTTTGCATTTCGGGCATAAGATGGAAGCTTTTTGGAAGTAAGACTTTTTATTTTATAATTCCCTGGCTTTATCGGGCACAAAACTAATCGCTAAACGGCGGGTTTTAGGGAACGGTTCCGGTATTTTTTGAAATTATCGTAATATTGCAGCCAAGCGGATGACAAGTAAAATAAAAGACATTAAAAGCCCTATTTCGGAAGAGATGGCGCAGTTTGAGGTGAAGTTTCGGGAATATATGAAAACCGAGGTTTCTCTTTTAGACAAAATTATGGGCTATATCGTGCAGCGCAAAGGCAAGCAGATAAGGCCTATGTTTGTATTTTTGATGGCGGGCACCTGTGGCAAGATAGGAGATGCCACCTATCGGGGAGCGGCTTTGATTGAATTGTTGCATACCGCTACCCTGGTACACGACGACGTGGTGGATGAAGCCGATTATCGCCGGGGCTTTTTTTCGGTCAATGCCCTCTGGAAAACAAAATTGCGGTGCTAGTGGGAGACTTTTTACTGGCTCGGGGCTTGCTACTTTCCGTAGATAATGCTGACTTTCAACTGCTGCAAATTGTTTCACAGGCGGTGCGCGAAATGAGCGAAGGAGAGCTTTTACAAATAGAAAAAGCCCGTCGGCTGGACATCACCGAGGCCGTTTATTATGAAATTATCCGCCAAAAAACCGCTTCTTTGATTGCTTCCTGCTGTGGGGTAGGGGCCGCTTCGGTGGGAGCTTCCCCGGAAATGGTGCGCCAGGCCCAGGCCTTTGGCGAAAAGGTAGGGATGGCTTTCCAAATCAAAGATGATTTGTTTGACTATGGCACTGCCGAGGTCGGTAAGCCCCTGGGAATTGATATCAGAGAAAAAAAAATGACCCTTCCACTGATTTATACGCTTCAGCAGGCCGATAAAACCCTCCGCCAGAAAATAGTGTATATCATCAAAAACCAAAGCCATCAGCCCAAAAAAGTGCAGGAGGTCATTGCCTTTGTCAAAGAAAGCGGGGGTATTGCCTACACCCAGTCGGTGATGCAACGCTATCACGAGGAGGCCCAAACGATTTTGACCAGCTTTCCTGATTCGGAATACCGTCAATCATTGTTTGATTTGGTGCAGTTTACCATTGAGCGTACCAAGTAAAAAACCCTGCGCCTCCAAATTTTTGTCTGTTTTGGCGGGCTTTTCCTCTGCTCTCTCCGGCAGTTGGGCCGCACTCCAGGACAACAAGAATAGCAATAATAAGCTAATGAGCAGGGTTTGCAAAAAAGTGTAGGAGGATGGTGTTTGTTTGCTTTCATGCTTGGTTCAAGGTTTAGTGAATAGAAAACCAGTATTTTTTATTTTTATCTCATCGTGTAAGAATAGAACGGAATTCATATTTTAATCGGCCAATGACTTATTTCGTTCGGTAAAAGTAAAGCTTGCCGCGATGGGCCTTCCCTTTATAAGCTTCAGCCTTCTTTTCTTTTTGAAAAATTCTGTTTGTTGTTTTCCCTTTCTTTTGTCCGTTTTTTTAGAAAAATCAGGATAAGGATAGCACTTTTTCGGGTTCTTTAGTAAAATTACAACTATAAGTGAGGAAAAAGCCCAACGGAGGAAGCACCCGCATTTTTGATGCGTAAGTTATGTTGGCCTGGAAACGCTTTTTTCGTATCAAATCGGTTTTTGCAAACGTTTTACTACAAATTTTGCCAGATGATTGATTGGGAAAGAATTTATCCCGCATTGATGACCGATTTTAAGGGCGGACGGCTTGTACCACATCTGGCCATTTTGTCGGGGGGGCTGATACTGGGCATTGTGCTGGAGGTTTTTTGGAGGCAGTCTCAGTTCTTTTTGCCCTATCGGCTTTGGGTGGGGTATTGGTAGATTACCTGGCCTTTGGGCCAGAGATACTCGAGATTTTTACCAAAAACAAACCTTATCTTATCCGGGGTGTTTTGGCAAGAAAAATTCGCCGTCTGGTCAATGACCGGGAAGGCGAGTTTGAGGAACTTTGGTTCGAAATCAACGTTCAGGAAGCACACACCCTCCACAAAACCGGGCTCAATCGGGCTCCTTTTTCCGAAAAAGAAGGCCTGCAAGAGGTAGAAGTGCCTGAATCTATGTTTTTGAGCCTCAAAGTGGGGCAGGAAGTCCTCCTTGTTTGCGCCCCGGACGATTATGTTTGGGGCATTGTGCGGGGCGATGAAGTAATTAATATTGAAAGCTAAACAAGGAATTTATGTGGAAAATTTTTCTGGCCTTGTGTAGGCCATTACAACAGTTATTTTTTCTAAGTATTGGGCTTTGGGCTTGTCAAAGCACGGTTGAAAGCGACCCGTCGGTGCTGGGCTATACTTTTTTCCCTTTGTTTGTGGGCCAATTTATTGAGTATGAGGTAGAAGAGATTCAGTTCTCCCTTTCGGCCCCGCCCGACACCCTGCGCTACGAGTTGCGCGAATTTACCGAACGCTCCTTTTTAGATGTAGATGACGAGCTGGCCTTTCGGCTGGAACGCTACAAAAGAGCCAATGCCTCCCAAGCCTGGGAACTCGACTCGGTCTGGTTTGCCAAACGCACCCCCTTCTTTGCCCAAAAATCGGAAAACAACGCGCTTTTTAATAAATTGGCTTTTCCGGTACGGGAAGGACTTACCTGGCAAGGCAATGCGTTTAGCCCGATTGAGGGGGATACATCAGGCAATATCCCGGTGGTTCCCCGTATTTATGAAATGTTGCGCTTACGCCAACCACTTAGCACCAACAGTTTGAGCTTCCCTCAAACCCTTACGGTTATTCAAAATAATATAAATGGCCAGGTGGGCCTTGATTTTCGGGCCGAGGTCTATGCCGAAAACGTGGGCCTGATAGAACTTTACAGTTGGCAATTGAAATATCCGCTTTCCGGACTAAACAGCAATGACCCATTGGTGCTGACTTGCAATCCTATTCTGGACGATTTTCACAACAACGGGCTCGAGATCCCTCAGCCTGTTCCGGTTACAAATACTTGCATCTTATCTGGTCGCCTTTACACCCAAAAAATTATAAATTATGGTCAAATTCCTTAGTTTTTCTTTGCTGACCTGTTTTCTGGCTGGCTTTGTCTATCATTTGCCCGCCCAGGAGCTTACTAAGCGTTATTTCGTTTCTTTTAAAGACAAAACCGGAACAGCTTACAGCCTGAATAAGCCAGAGGACTTTCTATCCCCGCGGGCCATCGAGCGTCGTCAACGCTATCAGATTCCGGTGCTGGAGCGTGATTTGCCCGTTTCGGCTACTTATCTCAAAGCACTACAAAGCCAGGGGGCCACTGTCTGGTACGCTTCTAAATGGATGAACGGGGCTTTGATAGAAGCCGACAGCCTGACGCTGCTCAAAGTGCAAGCACTTGATTTTGTCAAGCCCGAAGCACTTTTGGTGTATCCTAAAGCCAGCCAACCCTTGAAAAATGTAGGCATCAGGCCCTCCCCCAAGCCATTGGCCCGTTTTAATCCTTTGCTGATTGAAAAAGCCGAAGATTATGGCAAAGCCCGCAACCAAACCGAAATGATTGGGGCCGACGAGATGCACAAAGCTGGCTATCGGGGCCAGGGGATGCTCATTGCCGTCTTTGATGCCGGCTTCCTCAATGCAGATAAGCTTTCTTTTTTTCAGCACCTTTTCAAGCATGGCCAAATATTAGGCACTTATGATTTTGTAGAAGGGGATGAAGGGGTATATGAAACGGGCGACCACGGCACCAAAGTGCTTTCTACCATCGCGGCCTACAAAAAAGGAGAGATGATTGGCACCGCTCCCGAAGCTTTTTTCTTTTTGTTTCGCACCGAAGATACCCGTACCGAATATAGGGTAGAAGAGGTCAACTGGCTCATTGCCGCCGAAAAAGCCGATAGTGCCGGCGTAGATGTCATCAATTCTTCCCTGGGCTATACCACTTTTGATGATGCCAAGATGGACTATTCTTATCAAACCCTAAACGGCAAAACTTCCTTTATTACCCTAGCCGCTGAATTGGCCGCCCAGACGGGCATGTTGGTAGTCAACAGTGCGGGCAATGAGGGCAGTGGCGATTGGCGCTATGTAGGTACACCCGCCGACGCGCCCTCTATTTTGTCCGTCGGAGCGGTTGATAGCCAGGGGGGCTATGCTTATTTTAGCTCGGTAGGACCCACTGCCGATGGACGTATCAAGCCCAATGTCTCGGCACGCGGGTCGGGGACGTACGGTAGGAGCTCCCGGCGATTACATCTCCACTTCCAGCGGCACTTCTTTTTCTGCACCCACAATAGCGGGCTTTGCGGCCGCTTTTTGGCAGGCTAATCCTCAACTGCGCAATGCAGAAGTTATTCGGGCTTTGGAGGCCAGCGCTAGCCAGGCGGAAAATCCAGATGTATTTTTGGGGCACGGAATTCCTAACTTTAAAAAAGCCCAGGAATGGGTCAAGAAACAAGAAGGCGGGCCGGGCTTGAAAGGAACCCAGGAAACCTTGCCCGAAACAAAGCCCAACCCACGCCCGGAAAAAGAAAAGAAAAAGAACTAGCGAGTACTTATGGAGAATATTTTTTGAAACCGGAAGCCAATCCAGGCCTTCCGGTTTTTTATCGAGTTTCTGCTGCCAAACCTGCGCTTTGCTCAAGGGCGGTTGGGGGCTACAAAAGGATTGCTAAATCTAGGGTCTTGAATAAAAGTAGAATCGGTGAGAAGATGTAAAAACAGCAATATATCTTCTTTTTCCTCTTCGGTCAGGGCCAGGGATTGGCCCTCAGGCTCGTTGGTAGCTTCCATAATGAGCGGATCCAGGTTGGGGCTGGCCTGGATGTGTTCGTTGTAATGGTCTAAGACCTCGCGCAGGGTCTTGAACCGGCCATCGTGCATGTAGGGGGCTGTTAAGGCGATGTTGCGAAGCGAAGGAGCCCGCATTTTGCCTTTGTCATAGGCCTGGCCCGTAACTAAGGCCCGGCCTTCATCTTGGGGCTGGGCCTCCAGGCCGTTGTCGTGAAAAGTATGGAGGGTAGTCAGGTGGCTGCCGTGGCAGTCGCCACAATTGCCCCCCCGCAGATTGGCCTCAGGCACAGGGTGGGTCATAAAGAGATTGATGGCCCGCAGCTCTCTTTCGGAGGCCTGCACCTCGCCCCTCACTATCTGGTCATAACGGGAATTGGCCGAAATCAGGGTGCGCTCAAATTGAGCCAGGGCTTTCAGGATATGTTCGGGCCTAATCTGTCGGGAGCCAAAGGCTTTGCGAAACAGGGGGGGATACAAAGCCGTGGCTTGTAGCCGAAGGGCCGCATCCTGAATACTGAGGCCCATTTCGCGGGGGTTTTGTATCGGCACAAGGGCTTGGGTCTCTAGGCTTTTGGCACGGCCATCCCAAAAAAAGGAATTGTTCCAGAGTAAATTGACCAGCGACATTGCGCTTCGGTCGGAAAGATGACCCTTGATGCCCCTACTAAATGCCTGCCCATCCGTAAAAGCCCGCGCCTGTTCGTGGCAAGAGGCACAGCTAAGGGTAGTATCGCCGGAGAGCAAAGGCTCATAAAAAAGCATCCGGCCCAGGGCTACGGCCTCCGGATGCATCGGATTGTCTGCCGGGATGTTGTACAAATTGCCAAAATGAGTTGGCGTGGCAAAAGTATCTGCCTTTTTGGAGGGCAGTGCCGTTTTATAAGTACAAGCATACACGACACCCATCCACAAGCCTAGACTAAGCCCGACAAAATAAGATTGCGTTGCATAAAATGATGGTACTTCCTGAGTTGTATAACCTTTCAAACCCGGGCAAAAGTTTAGTTCCTAAGCCTTTAAAAGCACAGCAGTGCCATACATTTGAAGGTAAAACTCCGAATTGTCATTCAGAATGTCGGTTTCGTAGCGCATCCCCACCACGGCATTGCCTCCAAAAAGGCGGGTTTTTCGCTTTAATTCTTCCAGGGCAACATAAAATGCCCTTTCCATTCTCCGCCCCGTAAGGTCGAGCAATAATTCTTTTTTACGGCTGAGCAGCACTACCTCTTCGTCAGAAGCTTCCCGTCCTAGGATTCCTTTGGCCTGCAGGTCTTCAATAAAGGACTGGTATTCTTTTTCCAATTTTTCGGCATGATTTTTTAGGATACCCCGGTTAGAAATCTGCACAAACACGGGGCTGAGGATGTCGTAGGCTTGTGCAAGGTCGTTCGTCGTAACAATTACCGCTTGGTCGTTCATACGGATTAAAAATTTGATTTCTGATTCAAAATAAGTTTAACTTTAAAAGCCGATTGTTGGTTGAATTTATCCTTTTTTTATGAAAAAACATAAAAAACTTAAGCTCCAGGCGGGCCTACCCCCCGGTACGCTTCAATATGTGGGAGAAGCTAAAAATTCTTCGGTACGTATCACCGTCATTGATTATGATCCCGAAAATATCGAGGAAAGGCACATAGAGGATATACGCGAAGTCTATGATTATAAGGAAAAAAGCAGTGTAACCTGGATAAATATTGACGGCATCCACGATGTCCAGATTGTCAAAACGCTGGGGATGTACTACAATCTGCACCCTTTGCTTCAGGAAGACATTGTGGATACCGAACAAAGGCCAAAAGTAGATTTTTTTGAAGATAATATTTTTGTGGTGCTTCACATGCTAAGCTATCACCCGGAGCGCCGCCGGGTGGTAGAGGAGCAGGTGAGCCTGGTGCTGGGCGAGAATTATCTTTTGTCGTTTCAGGAAGACAAAGAAGGGGATGTCTTTGGCTCTATCCGGCAGCGCCTCCACAGCAAAACCCGGGGAAAGATTCGCAACACGGGCTCGGCCTATCTTTTTTATTTGCTCATTGACACCATCGTGGATAATTATTTTGTGGTGCTGGACAGCGTGGCCGAAAACCTGGAAAACCTGGAAGAAGAAATCATCCGCCAAAATGCCCCCCGAGACCCCACTCGCGACCTCTATAACATGAAACGTCAACTCACGATGGTGCGCAAGGCCGTCCGCCCTATGCGCGACATTGTTACCCAGCTCATTCGTGAGGAGGCTAAATTTCTGGAATCAGATAATTTTTATCTGCGCGACCTGTATGACCACGTGGTGCAGGTGAGCGACAATACGGATTCCTATATCGATGTGGTGAGCAACCTACTCGACCTCTATCTGAGCATCATTGGCCACAAAACCAATGATGTGATGAAAGTATTGACCATTTTCTCCACGATATTTATGCCTTTGACCTTCATCGTGGGGGTATATGGGATGAATTTTGAACATATGCCCGAACTGCACGCACAGAATGGGTATTTTGTGGTCTGGGGCGTGATGATAGTCATTTCCATTCTGACTTATATCTTTTTTAAGCGCAAGAAGTGGCTATAAAGGGCAAATTGTTAAATTTTCGGCTAAACCTGCGTTTTCACCTATCTTTGTACTTACAAACGTTCGCGAAATGGTTGAATGAATCACCCTTTGAAAATGGATTTAACTTCGGAAGTAAAAATAGATTACCACGCCAAAATAAGACAAGTCTTTCGGGAGATGCGGCGGGTCGTCATCGGGCAGGATTATGTCATTAATCGGCTCCTGATTGGCTTGTTCACTAATGGACATATTTTGCTGGAAGGGGTGCCGGGCCTGGCCAAGACCCTCACTGTCAACACCTTGGCCAAGGTGCTCAATCTCAAATTTCAACGCTTGCAATTTACTCCTGATCTGCTGCCTTCCGACCTGATTGGCACGATGATTTATAACCAGAAAGAGGCCGATTTTCAGGTAAAAAAGGGGCCTATCTTTGCCAATCTGATTCTGGCCGATGAGGTCAATCGCTCTCCGGCCAAAGTGCAGTCGGCACTGCTGGAAGCCATGCAGGAAAAACAGGTAACCATTGGCGAAACTACCTACAAACTGGACAAGCCCTTTTTGGTACTCGCCACCCAAAACCCCATTGAGCACGAAGGAACCTACCCCTTGCCCGAAGCCCAGATAGACCGCTTTATGATGAAAATCCACGTCAGCTACCTAAGCAAAGAACTCGAGCTGGAGGTAATGCGCCAAATGTCAAATATGAATTTTAAAGCAGAGATAAGCCCCGTGCTCAATCGGGAGGAAATATTTGCCATCCGGGACGAAATCAACCAGGTCAGTGTATCTGAATCGCTGGAACGGTATATGATCGAACTGGTCAATGCCACCCGCACCCCCCTCCTATATGGGCTGAGAAATGAGGCGCATTTTGTGCAATATGGGGTCTCGACGCGGGCCTGCATTGACCTGCACCGCGCCGCCAAAGCCCTGGCGTATATGGATGAGCGCAATTACGTCCTGCCCGAAGACATCAAAGAGGTGGCCAATGATGTGTTCAATCATCGCATTTCGCTCAATTACGAAGCCGAAGCCGAAGGCATTACCTCCTCGCAGGTGGTGGCCAGCATTTTGCAAAACGTACCCATCAATAAAGATTAGCGCTTTGGCACTCTTTGAGGAAGCAGCCATCTCAAGAGGGCCAAAAAACCCGCCGATTGTGTATCAAAATTGAGAAATTTCTTTTCAATTTTGTCAAGGATAAGTTTATTCCGGGCAAACACTGGTTTAGACTAAGATTTTCATATTTTTTGGCAAACTGTCCCACAATTATTAAAGCAAATGACCCATCATTATTTCCTGATTTTCTTCGGCTTCTATGGCATCCTCATCCTGCTTTTGGTGCTTGTCTGGCAGTTTATGCGTCGGCTACGATTACCCCGCCGTTCCGTCAGTATCTTATATGTTTTGGCAATGTTGCTTTGCTTTGTAGGGATGGGCTATATACGAGCTCCCTGGTTCAATCTTTTTGAGCAAGCCGACCTCATCAATAAAAGAGGAGAACTGGTAACGGCCCTGCGGACCTTCGAGATAGAAAAACCCGGCAAAAAAAATATCAAAATAGAAGCCGGTGATTTAGTACAGGCTTCCGATATAGCGTATTTGCGCCAATCAGGCCAGTTGAAAAAGCTGGTCAAAGAATTAGGAGCAGAAAATACCGTGCTGAGGGTCATCAAAGTCCGGGAGCAAATTAATCTGATTTTCAAATCCTTGCCTATTCTGCTGGTGGCCTACCTGATTAATAGCCTGCTGGGCTTTTTTCTCTGGCACGGTCTCTGGCTGGATGAAGACGGGGAGCCACTTGTGCCCGCAATTCTGCGCCAGATGTCGGCGGTGCTCATTTATCTCATTTCCATTACCATTGTCATTGCTATTTTGGCCCCCAGCCTGCTCAGTGGTTTTCTTACTACCCTGGGCACATCAGGTGCCATTGCTGCCTTTCTGGGGCAGGAGCCTATCAAGCAGGCATTTACCGCTTTGTCTCTCAACATAAATAAAAATATTCGCAAGGGCGACCGCGTAGAGGTAATGGGGCATTCGGGCATTGTTCGGGAAATAGGCTGGAAATCTATCAAACTGACTACCATTGACCACAACCTGCTCACCATTCCCAATACGCTTTTGGTCAATAATATCCATACCAATTATTCTAAGCCCGATAGAGAGAGCCTCACCAAAATCTTGGTTACGGTACGCGAACAAGCCCCCCGGATAAGGTGAAACGGCTTTTGACGCAGGCCGCACAGGATTCAGAACTGGTGGAAGGCACTCCCGTCGTCAGTTTGCTGGAAGTAAAAGACTTCCGGGCCGAATATCAGATAGAGGTAAACACGGCCGAGAACAACCCCGACCGTGTACGCAATGAAGTCCTCTCGGCGGTTTGGTATATGCTGCGCCGCGAAAAACTACATCCAACTGCCAAATCCAATGAGCTATTGCTGAACCATCCCGTAGAGAAGGCCAAAGAACTTATCAACAGTGTGCCGATTTTGCAAGCTTTTACCGAAGAGGAGGACCAACTTCTGGCCGAAAACGCCGATTGGCTGCGCTATGGCTACCCGGAGCGAGTCGTGAAACAGGGAGAGACAGATGCCGCGCTCTACATCGTGGCCGATGGTGCCATGAGTGTGCTGGTGAAACAGGAAAACGGGGAAAAGATTGAAGTGGCACAACTGGCAAAAACGCCATCTTTGGCGAAATGGCCCTCCTGACGGGCGAGCCCGCAAGGCCACCGTGCGGGCTATGAGCGAAGTATTGCTTTGCCGAATTTCCAAAGAAGCTATCCGCCCCATTTTGCTCAACCGACAAGCCATTCTCAAAGAAATGAGCGAAAAAATGGCGGAAAATCAAATGGAAAATGAAAAAATACTTGCCGATGCCGATACCAAAAACCAGCAGAAAGAGGGGGTGGCCAATAGATTGCTGAATTTGATGCGCAACTTTTTGTACGAAGATGCCCCAGAAACCACCAAAAAAGTATAGCCAGTTCAAAAACCGGCTTCGGATTTTACTCAGGTGCTTTGGAATAGGGCTGTGGATGGCTTGGGGGGGCTGCCCAAGCACAAACGCCAAGGCAAAAACAGGTGGATAGCCTGCTTCAACAGGCCCGGCAATATGCCGAAGCTGAAGATGGGACGATGCTGGCCCAAAAATTTTATTTAATGGCTTTTTATAAAGCACAGGCGAATGAATATCTGTTTGGCGAGGCCCAGGCCCTGCGAGGCCTCAACCAGGTCGAGATGCGCCAAAACCCTCAAAAAGAACAAATAATGGAACGCTTCAGGGGCGAGCTTGCCCTGCGCGAAGCTCTACCTCATCCCCTCGAGCTGGCTCGCACCTACGAACAAGTTGGTGATTTTTGTGAAATCCATCTTCAGGCCTTTGCCCAAGCCCTGGGTTATTTTCGGCAATCGGCCTGGCTGCGCGAAAGATTCAAGGGAGGAGGCGATACCCTGGCCCAGACCCAGGAAAAAATTGTAAGGCTCTATAAACTGAGCCAAACCCCAGGCCGGGCCATTGTTTTTCTGGAAAAGCTTTTGCGCCATTACACGCACACACAACAAAACGAACCTTTGATATACGCCCATCTTGATTTGGCCAGTTTGTGGGCCCAGAAAAAAGATTTGACCAAGGCATATTTCCATCTGCAAGCTGCCCGCCGTCATTATGCCAAAATGCCGCCTGATTTTTTAGCTGCCCAAGCCATAGATTGGAGCAAGGTAGAGCATCTGCTTAAAAGTGCCGCCCTCAAAGAAATTAAAAGCAGCGAAAACTCACGGCTCATCTATTTACAAATCGCTCTGGGAATGTTTGCTTTGTTTATGTTGGGTTTTGGGCTTTTTGTGAAAAGAGGGAAGAGAAAAAAACCTCATCCCTGAGTCTCAATCTGTCTGAAAATTCCTAAAAAAGTCCCTGGCGAAGCTTGGCCATCACCTGCATTTCGCGCCGAAGTCGTTCAAAAGCATAATAAAGCCTCCCGTCTTCATCTACCCCAATTTCTGCTTCCAGCTCCTGGGCCTTGCGGGCCAGGAGTTGTTCGCGCTGGTAGGTTGAGGTCAGAAAAAGGGACAGCTCATGCCCTCCGGATTGCATCATTTGGTTCCACCAGTGTGCATAAATACGCTCGGAAGCCGGTTCGTGGAGCAGTTTTTTCAAATCACTCGCCGGAAAGATCTGAGATTGTAGTCGGTGGAAAATGCCCCTAAGCAAGTAAAGTTCTACATTTCGGGTGCGAATTTTTTCGTTTTGCTGGTTCAAAAACAATTGCCGAAAAGCCGGAATCCCAAAAAACACCAATGAAAGGGAAAAGGTCAGACTGGTAGCCAGGAGGCCTATTCCGGCCAAAGGCAGGCCCAAAGCCCCGCCCACGCCCAATCCATTGAGGGCGGTAGCCAGGCCTGAGATAATTAAATTGCGTCGGTGCCATTTTTCACGTCGGCCTCTATGAGAAAAGCCGTCCGCGTGGAGTTCTCTTTCGGCCTCCGGCCGGGCCCAGATTTTAAGGCTTTCTGTAATATGCACACTTTCGGGGGTGGCCTGGGCCAGCGCAGGAAAATGATAGACAATTACGCCTTCTTCTGTAACGCTTACCTCCCCTTCATACTGAGCCAGCAGGCGTGCTGCCACGGTTTCAGCCTCTCCAATGCTGCTTCCCGTAATTTGTACGAGCTCAGCCACCACTATTCGTCCGCCACTATGCCGGAGGTATTGCAAAATCATTTTTTCCAAATGGCGAACGGGGGGGCGATTGGGCAATTCTCCAAATACATAGGCCAGGGTTTGATAAATGGGTGAAGGCAGGGACAGCGTGTCTTTTTTCTTTTTTTGGCCCCCCGCCAGCACTCTTTTCCAGAAAGAAGGGTGCTGAAAAGGATGACGAAGGTCGAAACAATACAACAGTTCAGTTGGCGGCCTGAGGAGTAGCCGGGCCGGATATTCGCCCAGCATTTGCCTCAGCGTATAACGCACCCAGTCAATGGGCAGGCCCGTGGCAATAGCAACATCGGCCTCCGTCGCCCCCTCGGGCATTTGGGCCAGTGCTTCCCGTATTGCCTTACGATATTGCTGGGACTGGTAGGAAGTATTTGTAAAAACCTTATTCATATTTTTTGGCACAAGCAAGAAAAATGTTGAAAATAAGCTTTGAACAATCGAAACGAATTGCCTGCTTCCGACTAGCTTCCTAAACTAAGCGTTGCCCGGCATATTTACAAATGATTATGGCCTGAAAACCCCCGTTTTTCTCGAGTAAGCCCTGATTCAGGAGAGCCATAAGCAAAACCCGACTGCATTAGACACAGAAAAAATATGAAAATTAAAACAAACTTTTGGGACAAACACCTAATTTTAGGTCAATTATGAATTAAACTTGAAATCTATGTATCGGGCAGTTATCATCGGCTCGGGCTTTTCAGGCCTGGCCTTGGGCATCAAATTAAAATCGGCTGGCATACACGACTTCATCATCCTGGAAAAAGAGCAGGAAGTAGGCGGAACCTGGCGCGAAAATACTTATCCGGGGGCGGAGTGTGATATACCCTCAGCATTGTATAGTTTTTCTTTTGAGCCCAACCCAAATTGGGAGTACAAATGGTCGCACCAGCCCCAAATCCTGGAATATCTCCGGTATTGTGCCCAGAAATATGGCCTTTATCCCCATATTCGGTTTGGGCAGGAGGTCAAAGCCGCTTGTTTTCAGGAAAAAGAGGCTTGTTGGAAAATAAGTACCCAAGACAATAGCACCTTTCTTGCGCAATCGCTGGTGAGCGCCGTGGGGCAACTGCATCATCCCCGGATGCCTTCTATTGCGGGGTGGGAAAAATTTGCTGGCCCAAGCTGGCATTCGGCCCGTTGGAACCACGAAGTACCCCTGGAAGGCAAGCGGGTAGGGGTGATAGGCAATGCGGCCAGTGCGGTGCAGTTTATCCCTCAGATAGCCCCCCGGGCCGGGCAGCTTTATATTTTTCAGCGAAGTGCCAACTGGATGATTCCCAAACAGGACCGCCCTTATCATGACTGGGAGAAAAAAATGGCGGCTCGGTTTCCAATTTTGCTCAAACTCTATCGCAATCAACTGTGGCTCAAAGGAGGCGCTTTGTTCTTTTTGATGGGCCAAAATCAACGTTTAAAAAAACTGGCAGAAGCGTATGTCAAAAAATACATCCAGGAAACCGTACACGACCCAGTTTTGCAACAAAAGTTGATTCCGGACTATCCCATCGGGGCCAAGCGGATTCTTTTTTCAGATGATTACTACCCTGCCCTTAATCGGGCCAATGTTCACCTCATCACAGAGAATATTCGCGAGATTAGGGATAAAGGGGTGTGCCTGAAAGATGGAAGCGAAATCGCCCTGGACATACTCATTTTCGGAACCGGTTTCAGACCAATCCTTTCTTAATGGGGCTGGATGTGCAAGGACTTGGAGGCAAAAGTATTCACGAAGCCTGGAAACAGGGGGCCGAAGCTTATCTGGGCATCACCACCACAGGCTTTCCAAATTTATTTATGATGTATGGGCCCAATACCAACCTGGGGCATAACTCTATCGTGATTATGAGTGAGTGCCAGGCCGATTACATCACCCAATGCTTGGCCACCCTCAAAAAGCACCAGTTTAGATACATGGACGTGAAGCCCGAAGTACAACAGGCATACAATGCCGAGATGCAAAAGCGCTTGCAGCAGTCGGCTTGGGCACAAATATCGGATAGTTGGTACAAATCAGGGGATAAAGTTACCAACAACTGGCCTGGCCGTACAATGGAATACGAAGCCCGTACCCGACAAGTAAACTATGCCGCCTATCACCTTTTGTAAAAAAAGAACCCTTCCCAAAAAGCCCGGGCAAGGGCAGGCTGAGTGAGACGGTAAAAAATTTTAAAATACTTACCAGGATAAATTTGCTAAAAATCTGAAAACCAAACTTTTGGGCAGATAGTTAAAAGCCCAAATAGCACATTTGGGGTTTGATGAAAAGCATTCGTTGGGAAATCAAACGACTTTTCTGCTCATCTCAAGAATTTAATTTTGGAATGAGCAGGTCTTGTACTATTTTTGCTAACAGGCAATACTAAATTTATCACAAGTGTAAGGATAAGGCTTGGTAATCCAAACTTGTCTCAACCTAAGGGCTAAAGGATTTCTCAATAATGAGCTTAAATGGCCGAAAAGTGCTTATTTTAAACCAGGATTATCGGGCGCTGACGGTTTGTAGCGTGCAAAAGGCCTTCATCTTGGTTTATCTCAAAAAAGCCGAAATGGTGGCACAAGCCTCCGAAGGACAATTGCGCACGGTCTCTGATTTGTACCCAATGCCTTCTATTATCCGGCTTTATCGCTACGTCAGCTTGCCCTACAAAGGGGTGATGCTGAGCCGTCAAAACATCTTCAAACGCGATAGCAACCGCTGTCAGTATTGCGGTTCGGTCAAAGACCTGACCCTTGACCACGTCGTTCCCCGTTCGCGTGGCGGCCGTTCCACCTGGGATAATCTCGTTACGGCCTGTCGTACTTGCAATTCGCGCAAAGGCGACCTTACGCCCGAAGAAGCCAACATGCCCTTGTATCGCAAGCCTTTCAAACCTTCTTTCATTATGTTTTTGCGCGATTTTTCGGGCAAAATCCACGAAGACTGGGAGCCATATCTGGGCAAAAGCTTCAAATATTTTTAAAAGTTTTTTTCTCATTACTTTTTTCTTATCTTTGCCACTCGTTTTGCGTAAGCAGGTGGCTTAGTCCTCTTTTTTGGCTTGTCAAAACAAGAATAATGGTTTCACTTTATTTAAAACCCCTTTTGGATGCTCAGGGATTGTAAGTAGCATTCCTAATTACTATTTATGAATCACTCGCAAGAAGATTTTGACTGGGACAAATTAGACAACAAAGGCTTTGGCGAAAGCTATTCAGCTTCGCAAAGGGCAGAAATGGAAAAGATGTATGCCGATACACTTTCCGAAATCAATGAGCGGGAAGTTGTCAAAGGCACGGTGGTAGGCATAGCCGACCGGGATGTAATCCTTAACATCGGATTCAAGTCAGACGGCTTAGTGCCGCTTTCCGAATTTCGCGACCTGCCCGACCTGAAGCCCGGCGATGAAGTGGAGGTATTTATCGAATTTCAGGAAGATGCTAATGGGCAGCTAATTCTTTCGCGTCGCAAAGCCAAAATCCTTACAGCCTGGGAAAAAATTCAAGGAGCCCTCGACAATGACAGTATCATTGAAGGCACAGTCAAAAGACGCACCAAAGGCGGGTTAATAGTTGATATTTATGGTATTGAAGCCTTTTTGCCCGGTTCTCAGATCGATGTCAAGCCGATTCGCGATTTTGACATTTATGTGGGCAAAAAGATGGAAGTAAAAGTGATTAAGATTAATTATTCCAACGACAATGTCGTGGTTTCGCATAAAGTTCTCATTGAGAAAGACCTCGAGCAGCAAAAAGCCCAAATTCTCAACAACCTTGAAAAAGGCCAGGTACTCGAGGGGGTCATCAAAAACATGACCAACTTCGGGGTGTTCATTGACCTGGGCGGTGTAGATGGCCTTTTGCATATCACCGATATTTCTTGGGGGCGCATCAACCATCCCGATGAAGTGCTGTCCCTAGACCAAAAAGTAAACATTGTCGTGTTGGATTTTGACGACGAAAAACGCCGCATTTCCCTGGGAATGAAGCAACTCACGGCGCACCCCTGGGAATCACTGCCCGAAGAAATTCAGAAAGGCACAAAAGTGCGGGGCAAAATTGTCAATGTGGCGGATTATGGCGCATTCCTAGAGGTCATTCCGGGAGTAGAAGGCCTTATCCACGTGTCAGAAATGTCTTGGTCGCAACATCTGCGCAATCCCCAAGACTTTATCAAAGTAGGGGATGAACTGGATGCGGTAGTGCTGACCATTGACCGCGACGACCGCAAAATGTCCCTGGGTATCAAGCAGCTCATTGAAGACCCCTGGACCCGTCAGGATTTCATGGAAAAATACGCCATTGGCACACGCCACACTGGTATTGTACGAAATCTGACTAATTTCGGCCTCTTTTTAGAATTGGAAGAAGGCATAGATGGATTGGTACACGTATCTGACCTTTCCTGGACCCGTAAAATCAAACATCCCTCTGAGTTCGTCAACCTCAGTGAGCAACTTGAAGTAGTGGTTCTTGAGCTAGATGTTGAAAACAAACGTCTGGCCCTGGGGCATAAACAACTTGAATCGAACCCCTGGGATACCTTTGAAACGGTCTTCACCATCGGCTCCATTCACCTTTGTACTATCACGGAGAAGAACGAAAAAGGAGCCGTGCTGGAACTTCCCTACGGCATTGAGGGTTTCTGTGTCATTAAGAATTTAGCCAAAGAAGATGGCGCAATCCCTGAGGTAGGAGAACAACTTTCTTTTGAGGTGATTGAGTTTAATAAAGATGACAAGAAAATCTTCCTTTCTCACCAGAAAACCTACCAAAAGATAGAAGAACCCGAAGAAACAGAGGGCAAAGAAGTCAAAGGTGCTAAAAAGAAAAAGCGACCCGAAAAAACGGAAAATACAGTCGCTACACTCGGTGACCTGGAAGCCTTGTCGCAACTCAAAGAGCAGATGAGCAAAGACCAGGGTTAAATCCCACTCTAAACCGGATTGGGCCTTTCCCTTCTCCCAATCCGGTTCTTTTAAAGGTAGCGTGGCCGAGTGGCTAGGCAGAGCTCTGCAAAAGCTCGTACAGCGGTTCGAATCCGCTCGCTACCTCCCTTTCTTTACTTAATCCAACCCAAAGTTGGATTATTTTTTATCCCCCCTCTTGGTTTATTTAGAAAAATTCCAAATAAGGCCAAAAGCTAAAAAGATGATGCCAACTGTTTGGAAAACAAAATGTTGTACTACAATTTTGATTTAATAAATCAATCGCAAACCAAACCCTTGCCTGTCTTTTGGAAAAAATTTTGCTGAGTAACAATTGTGTTGTAGTATTGCTTCCAAATTTGGTGAGAAATTTTCAAAACATTGAATTAGACAAGCGGTTTAGTCCGCAAACAGGAATAAAATTAAAAATCTAAGCCTAATATAATTACAATGATGCTCGCGCAATGCCGTAACTACTGTCAAAAACTAGCCATTTTCACTCTGGCGCTGCTCTTTGCTTTTCGCTTACAGGCGCAAGATACGCCCACCGATTCTGGGGCAACGGCAGCTCCCGACGGTGGAGCGGCTGCCGCTTCGGCCAAA
Source organism: Microscillaceae bacterium (assembly GCA_012031215.1). GTDB lineage: Bacteria > Bacteroidota > Bacteroidia > Cytophagales > Microscillaceae > JAAUUB01. Next base: position 29,568 of record JAAUUB010000001.1, read on the forward strand.
CCTGATGAAGCCATCTACAATAAGGGGAAGGCTTTATGGGAAGGAAACTGTACTACTTGCCACGCACTCTCCGACGAAGTGGTCGTAGGACCGGGAATGTACGGCATTTTGGGCCGCCGGGATAAAGCCTGGCTCAAGCCCTGGATAAAAAATTCCCAAGCCGTGATTGCTAGTGGTGATGCTTATGCCGTTGCCCTCTACAATAAATACAATCAGACGGTGATGACCAGTTTCGCCTTTAACGACGAAGAACTGGACGCGCTCATTGACTACATCGCTTATGAGAGCGAAGTGGCTATGAAGCAGAAAGACGCACCAGTTGCCGATGCAGGAGGGGCTACGCCGGGTCAGGTCGCAAATACAGGGGCTTCTTCAGGTTATTTCAATTTACTTTTGGGTATTCTGTTTTTTGTATTGGTGCTGATTTTGGCCGTTCTGCTTCTGATGATTTCCATTCTAAGCCGTTTCCTAAACAGCAAGGAAGATTTGGCTGAAGAAGATAAAGAAGTTGTCAACCAACGCATTAATTTGGGCAGTCTCTTCACCAGCCGCCCGGTCTTGGGAGGGGTTGCTTTGATATTCTTGCTCGTTATTTTGAAAGGAGGCTGGGACAGCTTAGTAGATGTTGGGGTGCAACAAGGATATGCGCCCACACAACCTATCGCTTTTTCTCACAAATTGCATGCGGGCGAATACCAGATTGATTGTGGATACTGCCACACCGGGGTTTACAAAGGCAAATCGGCAGTAATTCCCTCGGCCAATATTTGTATGAATTGCCACAATCAGGTGAAAATCGGTTCGCCCGAGATTCAAAAAATTTACAAAGCTATTGAAAATAACCGTCCTATTGAATGGGTGAGAGTACATAATTTGCCGGATTTGGCATATTTTAACCACGCCCAGCATACGAATGTGGCCGGACTTGCCTGCGAAAACTGCCACGGCAAGATTGAAGAAATGGAAGTTGTGCAACAACGGGCACCACTCACAATGGGCTGGTGCATCAATTGCCACCGTCAGACAGTAGTGGAGCATGCCAAAGACAATGCTTATTATGACCGTTTGTTGGAATATCACGGAAAAATGCGCGGTAACGAACCTATGACAGTTGAGCAAATCGGCGGTCTGGAGTGTTCAAAATGCCACTATTAATCATATTTTTTTACTAACTAAGCAATTATCTGAAACCTTACCGTCATGGCGGAAAAAAGATACTGGAAAGGCCTGGAAGAATATACAAACGAGGAGTCGTTTGTAAAAAATGCGGAACGTGAATTTTCGGAATTTGCCCCCGAAGATTTTGGTGAGAACCCTAATCGGCGTGATTTTCTGAAACTGATGGGTTTTAGTTTGGCAGCGGCTTCTCTGGCGGCCTGTGAGGCCCCGGTCAAGAAAGCCATACCATACCTCAACAAGCCCGAGGATTTAGATCCGACTATTCCCAACTTCTATGCTTCTACCTATTTTGAAGGGGGAGACTATTGCAGCATCCTGGTTAAAACCCGCGAAGGCCGCCCTGTGAAAATAGAAGGCAATACGCTATCTCTTATATCAATGGGAGGAACTAGTGCCCGGGCCCAGGCCTCAGTGCTTGACCTCTATGATGAAACCCGCTACCGGGCTTTTGTGCGCAAAGATGGAAAATTGCCCGAGGAGCCTGAGGCGATTGTAAAGCAAAATGCGGCCATTGACAAAGAAATTATGGACAAGTTGGCCTCGGCCCGTAACATACGCCTGGTTACGCCCACCATCATTAGTCCTTCCACCCGACAGGCCATCCAGGATTTCATTAAAAAATATCCGCAAGCCCAGCACATACAGTACGATGCTTTGTCGGCCAGCAGTCTGTTGGAAGCCAATCAGGAGTCATTTGGCAAAGCAGTATTATCCACCTATGATTTTGGCAAGGCCAAAGTAATTGTGAGTATTGGGGCCGATTTTCTGGGTACTTGGCTTTCTCCAACGGAGTTCTCCCGTCAGTATGCCCGCAACCGTAAAGTTGCCAAACAAAAGCGGGAGATGAATCGCCACTATCAATTTGAATCTGTTTTGACCTTGACGGGTGCAAATGCCGATTATCGTACCCCAATCAAGCCTTCCCAAGAAGCTCTTTTGGTGGCTTCTCTCTATAAAAAAGTTACAGGCAGCGATAAATTTGGCGATGCCAAAATAGAGGCAATGCTGGAAAAAGCGGCCAAAGAACTCAAAGCCCAGCGAGGTAAATCGCTGGTAGTGTCGGGCTCAAGAGACAAGTCGGTGCAGATTTTGGTCAATGCCATTAATGAAGCCCTGGGTAACTACGGAAACAGTTTGAACCTTGATACGCCTACCCTTACTTTCCAGGCCCTGGATGCCCCTATGAACGGTTTTGTGGAGGAGGTGAAAGCGGGCCAGGTGGATGCCGTAGTATTTTATGGCGTAAATCCGGTATATCATCACCCACGCGGCCAGGAATTGGAAAAAGCACTCAGTAAGGTAAAAACTAAAATTTCTTTTGCTTTTCAGCCCGATGAAACCGCTGTTTTATGCGATTATGTTTGTCCTGACAACCATTATCTGGAATCTTGGGGAGATGCCGAGCCACGGCAGGGCCATTTTAGTTTGATACAACCAACCATTACCAATATTTATAATACCCGCCAAGCCCAGGAGAGCCTGCTTACTTGGGCGGGTCAGGCGATGCCATTTTACGATTATGTGCGGGCCTATTGGCAAGCCAATTTGTTTCCGGCCCAATCAGAAATGTCTAGTTTTGATGATTTCTGGAAGTTATCTCTGCACAATGGCGTATTTCAGGCCTCAGGAGAAGCCAAGCCTGTTTCCGAAACTCCGGAGGAAGCCAACCAAGTAGAAGAGCTAGTGGAAGACGCGCCCAAAGGCACTTTCAAAGCAGATGTGAATAGGGCTTTGGCCGAAGTGGCTAAAAGATATAAAGCCAACAGCAATGATTTAGAGCTTACTGTTTATACTAAGATATCCATTGGAGATGGCAGCCGGGCTAATAATCCCTGGCTACAGGAAATGCCCGACCCTATCAGCAAAGCCTGCTGGGGCAATTACTTGGCTATCCCCCAATCGCTGGCCAAAGAGAAAAATCTTCGTCAGGACGATGTGGTAAAGGTATCGGCAAAAGGATTCACCTTTGAGTTGCCTGTATTGGTTCAGCCTGGGCAGGCGGTTGGTTCTGTTTCCGTAGCCTTGGGTTATGGCCGCAAGGTCGCGGGGAAAGTGGGCCAGGGTGTTGGGGTGAATATGTTTGGCGTGCTGAAAGAAGGTTTTCTGAGTGGAATCACTCTTGAAGCGACGGGCAAGCAGGACCGAATTGCCCAGACACAAACCCACCATACTATTATGGGCCGGGACATTATTCAGGAATCCATTCTGAAAGAATACCAAAAAGATGAATATGCGGGCCGCCATATTCACAAAATTGCAACCTACTCCGGTAAACGCTCTCCCACTGACATTACCTTGTGGAAGGGCCATTTTTATCCCAACCACTCTTGGGGCTTGGTTATAGACCTGAATTCTTGCTTAGGATGCGGGGCTTGCACCATTGCTTGTCAGGCCGAAAATAACGTGCCAGTTGTAGGTAAGAAAGAAGTGTTAATGAGCCGCGAAATGCACTGGATTCGGATTGACCGCTACTATTCCAATCCGCCCGAAGTACAGGAAAAACTTGCCAGTGGCGAATACGATACTACTAACAGGCAGTTGGAAGAAGCGGCCGATAATCCTGAGGTTACCTTCTTCCCAATGATGTGCCAGCATTGTAATAACGCGCCTTGCGAAACTGTTTGTCCGGTTTTGGCCACTACTCACAGCTCCGAAGGTTTAAATCAAATGACGTACAACCGTTGCATCGGAACGCGCTACTGTGCCAATAACTGCCCTTATAAAGTGCGTCGCTTCAATTGGTTCCATTATGCCGAAGATACTCGCTTTACGGAAGTAAACTACCATCAGACCACTGACTTAGGCCGGATGGTGCTAAACCCGGATGTAACGGTGCGCTCGCGTGGAGTGATGGAAAAATGCACGATGTGTGTGCAGCGTATTCAAGCGGGCAAATTGGAAGCCAAGAAAGAAAAACGCCCTGTGAAAGATGGTGAGATAACCACGGCTTGTGCCTCGGCTTGTCCTACGGAGGCCATTATTTTTGGCGATATGCGTGATTTGGAAAGCAATATTTCTAAAACACTCGGCATCCAAAAAGAAACTATCAAGGGCGAAGCGGGAGCAAAAGACAAAACAGAGTATAAAATTACCGAGCCGCGCGCCTATCACGTACTTGAAGAAATCAATGTCCAGCCGCAGATTGCCTACCTTACCAAAATCCGTAATAAAGATGAAGGTAAAGGCGGCCACGGAAAAGGGCATGCTTAGTTTAATTAAACAAAATTATTGGTTGAATCACTGACATTATCAATATGCAAGTTACTTCACCCGTTCGCGAGCCGCTTGTTTTGCGGCGCATTCATGAAGAAAAAGGTAAGCCCACTACTTATCACGATGTTACCAATGACATTTGCCGGCAGGTAGAAGCCGCTCCCAATATTCGTTGGATTATTGGAATGGCCATTTCGCTCATTGTGTTGGGCTGGGGCAGCTATACCCTTTATCGCACCTGGTTTTTCGGGATTGGCGAATGGGGTCTTAACAAAACGGTAGGTTGGGCCTGGGACATCACCAACTTTGTTTGGTGGGTAGGGATTGGCCACGCAGGTACTTTGATTTCGGCTATTCTGCTGCTTTTCCGGCAGAAATGGCGTACCTCTATTAACCGCGCCGCCGAGGCGATGACCATTTTTGCGGTTTTGTGCGCGGGTACTTTCATTTTGATGCACATGGGTCGTCCCTGGCTGGCTTACTGGGCCTTACCGCTTCCCAATACTTATGGTTCACTTTGGGTAAATTTCAATTCACCCCTGGTTTGGGATGTTTTTGCCATCAGTACTTACCTGACAGTCTCGCTGGTCTTTTGGTACATTGGATTGATTCCTGACTTGGCCACGATTCGTGAGCGGGCCAAAAACCCCGTGGCACGCTTTATCTATGGTTTATTGAGTTTTGGCTGGGACGGTTCGGCCAAGACCTGGGCCAGGTATGAAATGGTGGCCCTTGTATTGGCAGGTCTTTCTACTCCCCTTGTGCTCTCGGTGCATACCATTGTAAGTTTTGACTTTGCCACTTCGGTCATTCCTGGCTGGCACACGACTATCTTTCCTCCCTATTTTGTGGCGGGCGCTATCTTTTCTGGCTTTGCGATGGTACTTACCCTGATGCTGGTTACCCGTTACGTTTTCAAGCTGGAACCCTACATCACGCTGGGCCACATTGAATCAATGAATAAGATTATTCTTTTGACAGGTTCTATTGTGGGGATTGCCTACATGACGGAATTTTTCATCGCTTGGTATTCCGGGGTTCCCTATGAGCGCTATGCATTTATCAACCGGATGTTTGGGCCTTACTGGTGGGCTTACTGGTCAATGATGACTTGTAATGTGATTTCGCCCCAGTTTTTCTGGTTCCGGGCGATGCGTCGCAACATTTACGTAACTTTTGCTTTGTCTATTGTGGTCAATATTGGGATGTGGTTTGAGCGTTTTGTGATTATTGTTACCTCACTGCACCGTGATTACATTCCCTCGAGCTGGACGATGTTCTGGCCTACTTATGTAGATGTAGGGGATTATCTCTTTACCTTTGGCTTCTTCTTTACGGCATTTTTGCTTTTTGCGAAGTTCTTGCCAGTGGTGAATATGGCCGAAGTGAAAGCGGTATTGAAGTCATCTAATGAAGATTCAGCGAAACACTACATTGAGGAAGTGCCTGCCAAAGAAGAGGTGGTCAATTCATCGCTGAGCAGTGAGAAAACCGAAGAAAGATAAACAAAACCTAAAGCCCGAAAAGACATGGCACATAGTAAAGAGCCAAAAAAATTCCTGGTAGGCATCTTCGATGATGAAGATGTATTGATTCCTGCTGTCAAAAAGCTTCGCGCCAGTGGTGTAAAAATTCACGAGGTTTATACTCCTTATCCGGTGCACGACCTGGACGTATATTTGGGCTATAAGCGTTCGCGGCTGTCCAAAGCGGCCTTTATCTTTGGGGCAACGGGTACTTTGCTGGCTATCTTGATGCAGTCGTTCATGCTGGGTTTTTCCTGGCCAATGAATATCGGAGGCAAAGATCACCTGGCTTACCCTGATTTTGTGCCCGTAACTTTTGAGCTTACGGTACTGCTCGCCGCTCTGGGCATGGTAGCTACTTTTTTGATTTCCAATAACTTAGGTCCGGGAAAGCAAGCCCTGATGTTTGACCCACGCAGCACAGACGATAAATTTGTGATGGCTATTGAACTGGAAAAAAACCACCAGTTTACCCAAATGCAAATTGAAGAACTGCTCTTGCAACATGGCGTTTCAGAAAAGCCAAAAGAAAAAGAAGTCTAACTCTCAAATCAAAAAAGATGAAACCTTATATTGTTTTACTGTGCTTAAGCATCTGGGTTTTGGCGGCTTGCCAACGTGACCCCAATGACCCAGGTACGGAGTTTGCTCCTCAAATGTATTTGTCCAAGTCCTATGAACCTTACACCCAAACGGAAGCCCACAAAATCAACCCGCTGGGATTAAATATGCGTGAGCCTGCCCCCAATACTGTTCCACGTCGCCGTTTTGACCCTGTCTTTGAGTCTAAGGATTCTACGGGTAAAATGATTCGCCGGGTGGATGTGATGGCTTATGACATTCCGCGCGATGATGCCGGGCGTGAACTGGCGGACAAGATACTCTTCAATCCTCTACCGGTCAATGAAGTGGTATTGGCCGAGGGCAAAGTACTTTATGAGCGTTTTTGTACCGCTTGCCACGGGGCCGAAGGCAAAGGTGATGGAAAAGTGGCGGCCAAGTACAAAGGAGTGGCCAATCTTACCGGAGCAGCTTATGCCAATCACAGTGCCGGGCGCATTTTTCATGTCATTACCAATGGTAAAGGACTGATGTGGCCGCATGGAGCGCAACTTAATCCCGATGAACGCTGGAAAGTGGTGCATTATGTTCATAAACTGATGGGTAAGCTGCCTTCAAGCGAAGATAAGGTTGCACCTACGCCTGCCGACACAAGTAAGAAGACGGAAACGGGCGCGCAGGCCGCAAAGAAAATAAGCAAAGGCAATCAATCCTAAGAACATTTCTGAAATCAAAAACTGATAAACAAAGCGCTTACTTTTATGGCGGAAGGACCAAAGCTTACTATTGCAGATGAGAAGATGCAGTTTGAATTTACTCCCAGACTGCGTCGTAAAATATTTACTACGCTGGCTTTTGGCTTGGTGTTGTTATTGGCGGGCATTGGCCTGGAAGCCGCTGGGGTTTTTGCGGGAGGGCATGGTGCTGAGGAGCACGCGCTCTTGGGCGGGGGTGGAGATGCTCATGGTCACTATCACTGGACAAAGCGTTTGTGGGCTAATCTCTGGCTATGTTGTGTGTATTTTACTGGCATCGCCCTGGCAGGGGTTTTCTTTGTTTCGGTGAATTATGTAGCTTGGGCAGGCTGGTCGGCCCTCATCAAGCGGGTTCCTGAGGCCTTCGGGGGCTTTTTGCCTATCACCTTCGTTTTAATGCTGATTTTGTTCTTTGTCGCAGGCCACGATTTATTTCACTGGACCCACGAAGGTATTACCGACCCTAAGCATCCAAATTACGATGCTATTATTGCTAGCAAAGCAGCTTATCTGAATGTACCTTTCTTTTTAGGAAGAACAATCGTCTATTTTGGCCTTTGGTACTTGCTTTTTGCCTATTTCCGTAAGCTCTCTAAAAAAGAAGACCAGGTATCTGATTACCGGGCTTATCTCGAAAATCCAACTACTTACAATCGCCGGGTGTACTTTTCTGCGGTTTTTTTGGTAGTCTTTGCCGTTACCACGTCTATGGCGGCCTGGGATTGGGTGATGTCTATTGATACTCATTGGTTTAGCACTATGTTTGGGTGGTATAACTTTGCCAGTTGGTTTGTAGCGGGAATGGCTACTATCACCCTGGCCGTGATTTATCTGAAAGAATCTGGTTATCTCAAACTGGTCAACCAGCACCACCTCCATGATTTGGGCAAGTTTATGTTTGCTTTCAGCATTTTTTGGACATATATCTGGTTTTCACAGTTTTTACTGATTTACTATGCCCACATTCCCGAAGAAACTTTCTATTGGGAGCCGCGTCTTTTTGGGCATTATCGCGAGGTGTTTTTCCTTAATCTCTTTGTGAATTTCACCTTTCCTTTTCTGGCTTTGATGACCAAAGAATCGAAGCGGACAACTATTTTCCTGAAAATTGCGGCCATTGCCATTTTGATAGGACATTATCTCGATTTTTATATGATGATTATGCCAGGCACAGTAGGCGATAACGCCGGGTTCTTCCTGTTGGAATTTGGGACATTGTCAATTTTTATAGCCGTATTTATTTTTATGGTGGCGCGTGGATTGGCCCAATTACCGCTGATTCCTAAAAATGACCCTTATCTCAAAGAGAGTATATATTTTACCCAATTTTAAAAACATTCTCGGACAACAAGTTCTTAAGTTTAGACAATTAAGGACTTACAAGCAATTATCATTATGAGTGGATTAATCATTGGTTTAGTAGCCGCCCTGATTTTGGTGATTTTGTTTATGCTTTTTCGCATTCAGGCACTTATCACAATTGCGAAAGGTGGAGATAGACCAGTAGGGACAAGTAATAAGGTAAATGGGGCATTGATGCTCATTGTGCCTATCGTATTGCTGGCACTGGTTGCCTGGTATTCGCCCATTGCGGCCCGCAATTTTTTGCCTGAGGCATCTTCTGTACATGGTGTAGTAACCGATAATTTGTTTTGGGTTACCATCACCGTCATTTCTTTGATGTTTTTGATTACTAATGCCGGGCTTTTCTGGTTTGCTTACAAATATCAATACAAAGAAGGTCGTCAAGCAAGTTTTTTTCACGATAATACCCGCCTAGAAGTATTTTGGACTATTGTGCCTGCCGTGATTATGGCACTCTTGGTTTTCTTTGGTTGGAAAGCCTGGTCGGATATAACTTCTGAACCTCCAAAAGAAGCAATGGTAGTAGAAATCATGGGTAAGCAATTTGCCTGGCAGGTGCGCTACCCTGGCGTGGACAAGCAGCTAGGTAGTTATGATTTTCGCTTGATTGATGATGTTGCTGGCAATGAATTCGGGATTGATTTTGAAGATAAAAAGGCTGAAGATGACTTTCTGGCCCGGGAAATGTATTTACCTAAGGGACAGCCAGTTTTGTTTAAAATTCGTGCCCGAGATGTATTGCACAGTGTTTTTGCCCCCCATTTTCGCCTAAAGATGGATGCTGTCCCTGGCATGCCTACTCAATTTCACTTTGTGCCTACAAAAACCACTGAAGAGATGCGCTCTCAGCTCAACAATCCACAGTTTGATTATGAAATTGCTTGTACGGAAGTATGTGGGCGGGGACATTTCGCCATGAAGTTTAAGATAGTGGTGGTTGAGCCGGAAGAATACAGGAAGTGGTATGCGGAACAACCTACTTTCTTGGAGCAAAATCCACAGTTTAAGGGCAAAGGCTTGTCCGATTTGCGCAAGAAAAACCTTGCAAAGCGGAATGCTGAGCAGATGAAAGAACAGGCAAGTTTGTAAATATAATCTTGAGTTTGAAATCTAAATTTTTTCTATACAATGGCAACAGAATTTAACTTGACTACGCACGTAGAAGTGGATCACCAACACGACCACGACCACGAGCACCACGAAGAAGGGTTTATTCGTAAGTACATCTTCAGCGAAGACCACAAGATGATTGCTAAACAGTTCCTGTTCACGGGTTTGTTGTGGGCTTTTTTGGGGGGCGCTATGTCAGTAATTTTCCGTCTCCAACTGGGTTTTCCTGATTTAGAGCTTGGTTTTTTGAAGCCAATCCTCGGTAGTTGGATTGATGAAACCAATAAACTTGACCCTAATTACTATTTAGCCCTAGTTACGATGCACGGAACCATCATGGTGTTTTTTGTGCTCACTGCTGGTCTAAGTGGTACTTTCAGTAATTTTCTTATACCGCTACAGATTGGAGCACGGGATATGGCTTCTGGCTTTATGAATATGCTTTCTTTCTGGTTCTTTTTTGCGGCCAGCTTGGTCATGTTTGCTTCACTTTTCTTAGAAACTGGACCAGCCATGGGTGGATGGGTTGTGTATCCTCCTTTGAGTGCTCTGCCTGAAGCCGTTCCGGGTTCGGGTTCGGGGATGACCTACTGGCTTATCAGTATGGCTTTGTTTATTATTTCTACGCTTCTAGGTGGTATTAATTACATCACTACTGTTATTAACATGCGTACGAAAGGAATGTCTTTCTCACGCTTACCTCTGACAATTTGGGCTTTTTTCCTAACGGCCATTATAGGTTTGTTGTCTTTCCCGGTATTATTTGCGGCGGCTCTTTTGTTGATTTTTGACCGCAGTTTCGGCACAAGTTTTTATCTGTCAGATATTTATATTGGTGGAGAAGCTTTGCATCATCAAGGAGGTTCAGCGATTCTGTACCAACATTTGTTTTGGTTTTTGGGTCACCCTGAGGTATATATCGTACTATTACCCGCCCTCGGAATCACCTCAGAAATTATTGCTACCAACTCACGCAAGCCTATATTTGGCTATCGGGCAATGATTGGCTCTATGATTGGCATCGCAATTTTGTCTTTCATCGTTTGGGCGCACCACATGTTTGTAACCGGGATGAATCCCTTTCTGGGTTCTATCTTTATGTTCCTTACTTTGATAATTGCCGTTCCCTCGGCGGTAAAAGCCTTTAACTACATTACAACCTTGTGGCGTGGAAATATAATCTTTACTCCGGCTATGTTATTTTCCATCGGCCTGGTATCTGTATTCATTTCAGGTGGGGTAACGGGTATTGTATTGGGCAATAACGCGCTGGATATCCAATTGCACGATACTTATTTTGTGGTAGCCCACTTCCACATTGTGATGGGAAGTGCTTCATTCTTTGGCTTTATGGCGGGTGTTTATCACTGGTTTCCCAAAATGTTTGGCCGGATGATGGATGCAAAATTGGGTTATATCCATTTCTGGCTCACTTTTATTGGGATTTATCTGGTATTTTTCCCAATGCACTACATCGGAATTGCCGGTTTCCCTCGTCGTTATTATTCTTTTACGAGCTTCCAGGCTTTCAATACTTTTGCCGACCTGAATATGTTCATTAGTGTTGCAGCTATCCTGACTTTTACGGCCCAAGCTATTTTCGCCTTCAATTTTGTTTGGAGTATTTTCCGTGGCCGCAAAGCTCCTTTGAACCCTTGGAACGCAAATACTTTGGAGTGGACTACTCCTCGCCTGCCTGGACACGGCAATTGGCCAGGTAAAATTCCCCATGTATATCGTTGGGCCTATGACTATAGTAAGCCCAATGCCGATAAAGATGGTTTTACAGATTTCATTCCCCAGCATATACCGCTTTCGCAAACTCCTCACTCAAACCTCGAGTATGAGAACGAATTGATGCAGAAGCAGAATGTTACGGATGATTTGAAAGTGAATGAGTAAACGTTCTTTCTTTACAAATAATAGTGCGGTTATCTTCAGGAATCTGGGGATAACCACTATTTTTTCAGTGTATCTCTTGATTTTGATTGGCGGGGTAGTGCGGAGCACTGGTTCAGGAATGGGTTGTCCGGACTGGCCCAAATGCTTCGGACAGTGGATACCTCCCACGGAGGTTTCATCTTTACCCCTGAATTATAAAGAGATATACGCCCAAAAGCGGAAAGAGAAAAACTACCGACTGGCTACAATGCTGGAAAACTGGGGAATGAAAGAAACGGCCCAACGCTTGCGAGGAGACGCACAAACCTATGAAGAGGCAGATTTTAACGCCCTTAAAACTTGGATTGAATATATCAATCGACTGGTTGGGGTGCTGATTGGCTTTTTTATATTTCTCACTTTTCTCTTTTCTTTTGCTTACAGGAAAACCCGCCCGCTTGTTACTTGGAGCAGTTTTTTGGCTTTTGTCTTGGTAGGGGTGCAGGGCTGGATTGGGTCGGTGGTCGTTTCTACCAATTTATTGCCTGGCTTGATTAGCTTGCACATGCTTTTGGCCATTGTGATTGTTTCTATTTTGATATATGCCGTTTTGCAGGGGCAACCCCCCCTTAGTGTTTCGCCAGATTCTCACCCCGCAAGGTTAAAAAAAATATTGCTTGTGGCGATGGCTTTGACCCTGGTACAGGTATTGATGGGTACACAGGTACGGGAGGGAATTGATTTGGTGGCCAAAACGATGGGATGGGAAGCCCGCGCCCAGTGGGTCTGGCAGATAGGAAGTATTTTTTACGTGCATCGTTCTTTTTCTTGGCTTTTGCTTTTGGCACACGCCTATTTGATTTGGCAGGTATTTAAAGCTCCCGCTGTAAAAGAGGCCTTATGGCTAAGGAAAGGGCACTTTGGATGGGATTTTTTATTTTTTTAGAAACCTGCATTGGCATCGGGCTTGCATATCTTGGTATGCCCCCTTTCTTGCAACCATTGCATCTACTCGTTGGGGTGATGATTTTGGGCTTACAGTTTGCCAGTTGGATTCTTTTGTCATCGGCTCAACTAAACGAAACCAAATTAGTTTATAAAAGCAGCAACTCTATTGCCATCCAATGAATACAATTGCCTCCGAAATTAATAGAAATGAGCTGGAACGAGTATCGCAGATGCAAAAAGCAAGGCAATACTTTGTATTGTTGAAACCCCGGCTTTCTTTTTTGGTTGCTTTTTCAGCGGGTTTTGGCTATCTATTGGGGGTAGAATCAAACTGGGCCTGGCTTAATTTCTTTGGCTTAATGCTGGGTGGTTTCCTCATTACCGGGGCATCGGTGATTATTAACCAGATTTTAGAAAAAGATTTAGACCGATTGATGCGTCGCACGGCCCGCCGCCCATTGCCTGCCCAAACGCTCACCGTTTCCGAGGCCTCAAATTATGCTTTGTGGGTAGGTTTGCTGGGTTTTGTGTTGTTGATGGTTTTTACCAATTTGCTGACGGCTTTGCTCGCCTTATTTTCAGTTTTTTTGTACGGATTTATCTACACGCCTTTAAAACGCATGGGACCTATTGCGGTGATTGTGGGAGCCATTCCGGGTGCTTTACCCCCTGTATTGGGTTGGGTGGCTGCCACTGGCAAGTTAGGTTTTGAAGCTTTCATCCTTTTTACATTGCAGTTTGTATGGCAATTTCCGCATTTTTGGGCCATTGCCTGGGTTGCCGATGAGGATTACCAAAGGGCAGGGTTCCGGCTTTTGCCTTCGCAAGGGGGAACTAATTTTAATTCCGCCTTCCAGATTTTTTTGAGTGCATTGTTTTTGATACCGGCAGGTTGGATGCCTTACCAATTAGGGCTCACAGGCTGGGCTTCGGCTTGGGTGGCTACCCTGGCAGCGGTATTATTCTGCTTGCCAGCTCTTTATTTACTCAAAACAAAAAGCCGAAAAACGGCTTTGCAAATTATGTTTGCTTCTTTCTTGTATTTACCCATTATTCAGATTGCATTTCTCTGGGACAAACTTTAAAAGATGATGTTGGAAAGCAATTATACAATGGCCGAAGAGGCCCGCGAAACCCTGGCCATGCATCCGCAAAAATTTGCGATGTGGCTGTTTATTGTGAGCATTGTGATGCTTTTTGCCGCTTTTACCAGTGCTTATATCGTGCGGCAGGCCGAAGGCGACTGGCTTTTTTTTGAATTGCCTTCTCTTTTCTGGAGCAGTTCCTTGATTTTGATTACCAGTAGTGGGACAATGCATTGGGCTTTGGTGAGTGCGCGAAAAGATAACCTGGGCACGCTCAAACTAGCCATTAGCTTGACTACGCTGTTGGGGCTGGGTTTTTTGGTGATGCAGTTCCTGGCCTGGAAAGATTTGGTAACCAACGGAATCTTTTTTGCTGGAAGCCAAGCAAATCCTTCTGGTTCGTTTTTGTATGTTATCACCGGAGTACACGGCTTCCATCTCATCAGTGGGCTTGTTTTTTTGTTGATTGCGCTCTACTCGGCATTTACTTATAGGATTCATGCCAAAAATCTTACCCGAATAGAGATGTGTGCCACATATTGGCATTTCTTAGACATTCTTTGGTTATATTTGTTCGGGTTTTTATTATTGAACAATTAAGCACCTTTTCTTAGGTTTGCAGTAAATTTTTTATTTTACATTTAAATCTGAAAACACGATTATGGCAACTGTGGCTAGTTCAGAAAAAGGCATTGATTGGGGAGGTGGCAATATTCCTCTGCGGGCCAGTTGGGGTAAACTGATGATGTGGTTTTTTTGCTTTCTGACGCATTTAGTTTTTCTGCCCTTCTCATTTCTTATGGTTTGATACGCTACAGCCATCCGGCCTATGCGGGTGATGTAGAAGCTTTCAAGTTTTCGCATGAATATTGGCCCATACCGGAGAAAGTTTTTGAAGCAGTACCTTTTCTGCACGGCATTGAGCTGCCCCTGGTCTTTGTAGGGATAATGACCTTCATCCTGATTATGAGCAGCGTAACAATGGTATTGGCAGTAGAAGCCGGCCATCGGCGCGACCGGGCCGACGTAGAAAAGTGGATGCTCTGGACTATTTTAGGCGGCATTACCTTTCTGGGCTGCCAGGCTTGGGAATGGACGCACTTCATCCACGGAACAGACGGCGGAGGGGCCAAAGATTTCTACGGGAATGTGATTTATGGGGCCAATTTGCTCCAAAATCAATACGGTCCTACTCCCTTTGCCAACCTGTTTTTCTTCATCACGGGCTTTCACGGTCTGCACGTTACCAGCGGGGTGGTGTTGAATATCATCATTTTCTATAATTCTGCAATGGGCATGTATGACCGTCCGAACCGTAAAATTGATGAAGGTGCTGAGCCCTACGAGATGGTTGAGAAAGTAGGCCTTTACTGGCACTTTGTCGATTTGGTCTGGGTATTTGTATTTACATTTTTCTACTTGGTTTAATTTCTAACCTATTGATACTATGGCTGACGTACAACCGATTTCTAATGCCAATACGCCCCAGGAGATAGCCAAGCCTAACACGGCCATCATCTGGAAAACATTCTGGATTTTACTGGGCTTGACCGTACTGGAATTTATCATTGCTTTTACCTTGCCTGCTAATACTTTTCGGGTAGGTATCTTCGTAATCCTGACCATTGCAAAGGCCGCCTACATTGTAGGTGAGTTCATGCACCTGCGCCACGAGGTCAAGTTTTTGATTTGGACTATATTACTGCCGATGATTTTTGTGGTTTGGTTGCTTATCGCGCTTATTGCCGAGGGTGCTTCTATCTTCTTTGCCTAATCATTCTGGGTATAAAACATTCATTTTCACGGTTAGTTTATATATAATAAGCTAACCGTATTTTTTATGAACAAGTCGCGACAATTGATTATGCTTAGCTTCTTGGTGGTGTTTCCTATTCTGGTGTTTGTTTTCTTGCAAAGCTTTGGCACCAACACCTACCCGCTCCAGGTTTTCCACACCCAATGGATTGAAGAAGTGCAACTGGAAGGGCAAACCTTGCGCGATACCGTAGAGGATGCCAGCCTGCTCAAAGGCAAGAAGATAGTTGATACAATCTATCATCGTATCCCCAACTTTAGGCTTACCGACCAGTACAATCGCCCTTTTCAAAGCAATCAGTTGGAAGGAATGATTTATGTGGTTGATTTTTTCTTCACCCGTTGTGGCAATCCCTCGCTTTGCCCTCAAATGAGCCAGGAACTCAAAAGGGTGCAGGAAAATTTTAAAGACCAGAAGGCCCTTAAATTACTCTCTTTTACGGTTGACCCGGACCACGATACCCCGGCAGTGCTCAAAGAATATGCCGGACGATATCAGGCCCAGGAGGGGAAATGGTTCTTTCTTACCGGAGACAAGACAAAAATCTATGACCTGGCTTTCGAGGGCTTCAAGGTAAATGCAATGGAGGAAGAGGCCGTGGTGAAGCCCGACTTTTTGCACGCCATCAAGTTTATTTTGGTGGATAAAGAAGGTCGGATTAGGGGTTATTACAATGGTACGGAACGCGAAGAAGTAGATAGACTGATCTTAGAAATCAAAATTCTGTTGCACGAATACAAACAAGTTTAAATCCATAAGTTGTATGATTGCCGAAAACCAAATTGCTGACAAAACCAACCGCTTTTATCTGATGCTTATTGGCGTGATTTCCGTGCTGATTCCGATTGTGGTGGCTTTTTTATTTTTGGGGGAAATAATTTTACCCGCATTGAAGGCTTGAAAGTTACTTTCCTGCCACACCTCAATGCCGTACTCAACACAGCCACTTTTATCTGCCTGGTCTTGGGAGGATGGATGATTCGTCAAAAAAAGATAGCCTGGCATCGCACCTTTATGATGTCGGCTTTTGTCCTTTCCAGTATCTTTCTGGTTTCTTATGTGGTGTATCACAACAACGCCGAAAGTACCCCTTTTGGCGGGCAAGGGCTGATTCGGTACGTTTACTTTTTTATTCTGATTAGCCATATTCTTTTGGCAGCCGTGGTTGTGCCTTTTGTGCTTACGGCCCTTTATTTTGCTTGGACACGTCAAATCGCCCGGCATAAAAAAATCGTGAAATGGACCTATCCCATTTGGACATATGTCGCCGCTACTGGGGTCCTTGTGTATCTAATGATTAGCCCTTATTATAATTTCTAGGCGAGATGAAAAAATTAATCAGTTTTTTTTTAAAAATAAGTGTTGCCCTGCTTCTTTTGGTGATGCTGGCAGCCTCGGCTTCGGCGCAGTGTGCGATGTGCCGGGCAACAGTAGAAAACAGCATAAGCAATGGCAGTGGGCTGGCCGCCGGCCTTAATGCCGGGATATTGTACCTGGCTTCGGTGCCCTATCTGATGTTGGCCGGGCTGGCTTATTTTTGGTACAGACACAGCCGTCGTCAGCGAATGCTGAACCAGGGCCTTTCTTTTCGGGGGTGAAGATGAGAGGCATATCCTTGTTTCAATGCCTGTGGGGAGGAAGCTGGTTTTTATTGATTTCCTGTGGAAGCCTGCCCGGAACCGAAAGAGGCGATTTGGCTCCTGATTTCAAACTTATGGACTTAGACGGAAAACCACAAAAATTGTCGCAATACCAGGGCAAAGTTGTTTTATTGCATTTTTGGACGGATTGGTGCAATGCCTGCCGGGCGGAGTTTCCCCGAATTCAGGAATATTACGACGACCTCAAGGGCGAAAATTTTGAATTAATTGCCGTCAACGTAGGGCAGCCTGCCGCCATCTCACAAAGCTTTCGGCAGGATTTTAAGGTCAGCTTCCCAATGTGGCTCGATGCTCAGAAAGCCGTAGCCCAGATTTATAAAGTAGAAGGCTATCCTACAAATTATTTTATTGACCCCAAAGGTAAAATAATTAAAAAGTATCTGGGATGGGTCAGCCGTCGGCAGGTGGAGGTCATCATTCAACAACATCAGCGCCCCCTGGCTTCTACCCCATAACCCTGCGCCTCGGCTCAGGGGTTGGGAGAAGATTTGGAGGCGTATTTTGCCATTTTTTTGCATCTCGCCTAGTAAATAAAACTTCTCATCCGAAGAAAGCTGGTCATCGGCATATACCATTTTGTTAAATTTGACCTGAAAGCTATGCTCCTGCGATTTGGCAATGCTGTCCAGTATGGTTAAATAAAATTCAAACATAAATTGTTACTTATAACATCAGCAAAAACAGTGGCAAAAAACTGCTACCAAATATACTTGTTTTTATGCGCTTTGGTTCAGTTAAGATTAAAATAAGGTTAATGGGATTACAGAAATGGGTCGTTTTTTTTTTAACTACCTTTGGGAGCTTTGAAAAATGCCAGGATGCCACACATAGAAATATACAATTACCAAAATCTTGATAGTCTGCAATGGGAAGAAATAGACGAGGCTTCTTTTTTGAAGCCGGTGCTGATACCTATGGTCAAAAGCGGCAGCGGCGTTTTTGTCAAAACTCGGCCCACGAGGTGCAGCTACTACGACTTCATCAAACGGTTTTCCACTATTGCTGGGCAACCGCCATCCCCAAGACCCTACCTATCTCAGTTCTCCCTTAGTCCAGTATTTTGATCTGGCCCGCGAAGAAATAGAAATAGAGTTAAAAGGCAAACAGTCTTGGCGGGCTTGGGTAGCTCCTTCGGTTCTAAGTCTGATGCGTCGGCTTTTTGAGGCTTTGTCTTTTGAGCGGGTGGTGTTTGTCAATAATTGGCTTTTATCCACCAATTTGTACCCTGTTTTTGAAACTTCGCTCCTGTCGGAGGCCCTAACCAAATTGGTGAAGGCTTTTCCTCATCACGCCATTGTTTTCCGGTCGGTCAATACACAAACAGAAGCCGATATTTTACAGGTCTTGCTCAGCCTGGGATTCAAAGCCGTCATTAGCCGCCCGGTATTAATGTTGAACCCTCAGGAAGGACAGCATCGTAAAAAGCGGATGTTTAAAATGGATGAAAAACTATGGGCCAGGCAAAACGAGTATTATTGGGAACCTGGACAAAAAGTGAAACCCGCTGAAATTCCTCGCATATTGGATTTGTATGAGGCACTTTATCGGCATAAATATTCTGCCTACAACCCCGCTTATCGAGGCGAAATGGTTGCCACTTGGCTTCGTTCAGGAATAATGGAATTTCAAATATTACGTCGGGAAGGGGAAATCTATGGCTTTACGGCCTTTTGGAAAAGAAAGGGAATACTCACTACCCCCTTTATTGGTTATGATGCGACACGGCCCCAACAAGAAGGCTTATATCGGTTTGTTAATTTGCGCCTCATGCAAGAAGCCATTCAGCAGAACCTCTGGCTCAATATGAGCTCTGGCGCGGCCCACTTCAAAAGATTGCGCGGTGGCCAGCCTTGCCTCGAGTATAATATGGTATATACAAAGCATTTGCCCCTTCACCAACGTCTGCCCTGGGAATTGTATAGCCAGATTTCGGAAAAAATCGCCATTCCGGCCATTCAAAAATACAATCTCTAAGCCAAACCAATGGTCAGCACGGGCGCAAGGGCAGCATTGACCACGCCTTCGCTCACACTCCCCCCCAGCAAACGGGCAAAGCCTCGCCGCTTATGGGATACCACCACAATCAAATCTGCCCCGATGAACTCAGCATAGTGGTTGATGCCATCATCTTCTACAAAATCACAATATATATCAAAAGTATAGGGCGCGAGGGCATGATTGAGCGCAAAATCCGTCGAGGATTTGAGCAAGTCAGCAGTACTGGTAAAATGTGCGGGCGTATTGACGTGTACCAGATAAAGCTCAGCTTCAAACAAGGTGCGTAAATCTTTGAGATAATCCAGCGGCAGGGTTTTGCTGCGGCTGAAATCTCCAGCCAAAACAATTTTTTTCAAAGTAATGCTGTCTGGATTGTCGCGCACTGTAATCACAGGACAAGGAGCCAAGCGCACGACTTTTTCTGCATTCGAGCCCACAAAGAAAGCATCGTAATTACTTTCGCCTTGGGTTCCCATAACTACCAGGTCAATGTTCAGCGATTCGATATGGTTGACAATGGCCTGGCTGATATTACCCGAAGTAATATGGTAAGTGATGTTCTCGAGGCCAAGACGGGCAATTTTGGCCTCCATATTGGCTTTTACCTTCTGGACCACCCCGCTCAGGTATTGGCTTTCGGAAGTGCCACTGATATTGATGCCCGAAGGCCCAGCTTCTATGCTGGTGTGGTCGGGTGTGAGCATCACATTAAGCAAGACAATTTCTCCGCCTGACTTTTGGGCAATGGCGTGTGCATAACGCAGGGCGCGGTCAGCGTGAGAAGAAAAATCTGTGGGAACAAGTATTTTTTTCATATTTGAGCGCATTTGGGTTGCAAAAGCAATTTAACAAAAAAACAGCAGAAAGTGCACATTTTGCCTAAGCGAAAATGGCTCAGGGCAATTGGCAAAGAGCCTGCTCAAGGTCGGCAATGAGCAAATCCGGGTCCTCGAGGCCGATGCTCACCCGCA
This sequence comes from Microscillaceae bacterium, assembly GCA_012031215.1. Taxonomy (GTDB): domain Bacteria; phylum Bacteroidota; class Bacteroidia; order Cytophagales; family Microscillaceae; genus JAAUUB01. Next base: position 49,637 of record JAAUUB010000001.1, read on the forward strand.
CCATATTCCAGGGCAGGTCAGGGCTTTGGTAAATTTCCGAAGCATACAATGTACAAGCCGGAAAAATGAGCGATTCGTAGGCTCCCCATGAAACCGCCAGCAGAAAACGCTGAAGCGCATCGCAAAATCGCTCAACCGCCGGAATATCCGGAGCCTTCACGACAATGCTGAAGAGGCCTGTGCCTTGGCGCAATTGTTTTTGGGTGAGTTCGGGCTGGGCATAGCCCCGGGCAAAAGGATGATACACCCGCTCCACCTTAGGATGATGCTCCAGAAAATCGATGATTTTAGTGGTGCTTCGGCTAATATAATCCATCCGAACGGGCAAAGTACGCAAACCTCGCAGGAGCAACCAGGCGTTGAAAGGTGAAATCACGCCCCCCAAGGTCATATATTCGGAAGCAAATAATTTGCGTATCATCGCCTGACGGCCACACACCACCCCCGCAATTGTATCGCTATGGCCAGCCATATACTTGGTAGCCGAGTGCGCCACTAAATCCACGCCCATCTCCAAAGGATTTTGGTACAAAGGCCCGGCCCAGCTATTGTCCATCACCGTAACTAGCTCGTGTTTTTGGGCAATGGCCACAACCGCCGCAATGTCCTGCTGCTCAAAAGTCCAGGAGTTAGGGCTTTCAAGATAAAGCAGTTTGGTGCTGGGACGCAGGGCTTTTTCATAGTTTTGGGCCTCGTGGCCATCCACCAGGGTAGTTTCTATGCCAAAACGTGGCAAAAAAACCGTGAACAATTTATTGGTCCAGCTATAAGGTTTGCGCACACTCACCACATGGTCGCCAGCTTTGAGATGCACCATCACGGCGGCCGCAATGGCCGCACTCCCACTGCTGAAAATCAGCGCATCTTCCGCCTTCTCGAGCGCGGCTACTTTTTGCGCAAATATCCGTAGTAGGGTTATTGCCCCGGGTATAAAAAGGCTGTTCCGCTTCGCGACGAAGCAGCTCGCGCATCTCAGCCACACTTTCAGAACTGAACATGGCCGTTTGAAAGATAGGCGGCACAACCGAGTGAAGATACGATTCCCGTGCTTCGCCCCACTGATTGAGAATAAAAGATAAATCGTCCATCATACTTGATACAGCAATTGAACTGAGAAAAAGGCCTGACCTTGATTAATTTTCTTAAATTTGTGCGAATACCCAAACACTACACACTAATACGAAAGGCTTATGCGGCCCCATTTATCATTGTTTTGCGCTATTTTGCTGGGGTGCGGGCAATTTTTTTTGCCTGTGCAGGCCCAGGAAATCTTGCTTCGGCCCGTTGAAGTTGATAAAAAAAACAAGCTTATTTATATCCCCTATCAGCTCCGCGATGAACGCCCCCTGATTTATGAATACAACATCCGCCTTTTTTACTCGCAAGACAACGGGCGGACCTTTCAGGGGCCATTGCAATACCTGCAAGGCCATAGTGGCCCCCACATTTTGCCAGGCGAAGATAAACTGATTGTGTGGGAATACCTCAAAGATAATCCGCATTTTGACGGACTAAACCTCAGGTTTAAGGTGTGGTCTGTTTTTGAAAAAAGTGTGATGAATCTGGCCGGGCCCGAAGCAGCCCTCCATAACTTTTATCTGCCGGGTAAAGGCAATGCCAAAGTGCGTTTTCTCAAACATACGCACCGCTGGCTTTATCTGACGGGCTCGGTGGCCGCTCTACTGGGCGGAGGAATATGGTTGCGCACCCGGGCCGACCAGCACTACCAGGCCTATTTGCAGGCCCCCAATTTTGCTGAGGCCGACCCGCTTTTTGCCAAAGCAAGGCGCGGCTATGGCTGGGGCAATGCCCTTTTGATGGCGGGCGGAGGTCTTTGGCTGGGCGATATTTTGCAAACCGTATGGCAAGGCATCCGCAATCTTAAGAAGCAAAGGCAAATTCAAGAAAAAAACGCCCCGCTGCCCATAACTTTTCGCCTGAGTTATCACCCCCGGCAGGAAAATCGTGCGCTATCGCTGGGCTTTAAATTTTGAAAGAATTGTAATGACTTATCTCAAAAAAATTATACATCGCTTTGAGCCTGCTCATAAGCTTGTGGGCTTGTGAACTGGGAAATCCCCCGGAGCGGCAGTTACTCTTGCGCACCGGAACTGTGCTCGACCTTAGTTTTGAGGCTGCGCGTATTCAGGGCGAAATAGTTGATTTACCCAATGGGATGAGGGTAGAAGGATACGGACATTGCTGGAAAGCCGGCCTTGAGCTGCCCACGCTGGCGGATAGCCTGACCGATTTTGGCCCTCGTGACCAACCGGGAAGTTTTGAGAGCCAGCTACCAGGCCTACGGGCCAGCCAAAGCTATCAGGTAAGGGCTTACATACGATTGTTGACCGATACCATATATGCCGCCCCATTTTTGCTCCAAACCCCCGCCAATCCCAACCTGCCCGTTTTTGGGCTATGGGCCATTGACAATATCTCTTCGCAAAGTGCCCAGGCCAAAGCCCAGGTGTATTTTCCTGGATTAGTAACAGTGTTGCGCTATGGCCACTGCTGGAATACCCAAGCCCAACCTACCATTGACCAGTTCCGAAGCATCTTCACGGGCAGCCTGCCCGGATTATATACCAGCGACGTTACCCAGTCTCAGCCCCAGTACCCCGTATTTTGTGCGGGCCTATGTTGAGATAGAAACAGGCGGGGCTACGCAGGTGCTCTACAGCAATGAAGTTAATTTTTCCACCGCAAATTAAATCCCGAAAATGCGCTTGCTCAAATTTATCCTCGGATTTGGCATCCTGCTCCCGCTCCGGCTGTGGGCCATCGATACGGTGCAGAATGGCAATTGGAACAATCCCGCCACCTGGCAGGGAGGCCTTGTGCCGGGCACCAATGCCGAAGTACGCCTTTTGCACGTTGTCCAGCTTAATGTAAATGCCACTACGGGCAACCTGACCGTAGAAACGGGCGGCCAATTGATTTTGGTGGGGGGCAATTTAGAAGTCAATGGCCTTTTTCGGCTCCTGGGGCAGATGACCGATGGCAATGGATTGGGACAATTGGTTTTTAACCAGGATTTTCGAGTAGAGCCTTCCGGCAATTGCACCCTTAATTTTCAAACCCCTCTCACTTTCCGGGGGAACTTGGAAAACCGGAATGTTTTTCGTCAGTTTGGCAATGGCACGGTGCTATTCAACGGGGCTAATCCACAGCAAATCAACCCGGTTGCCGATACCGAGTTCCGGGCCGATATTGTGCAAATTGCCCAGCAACTCACCATACGCAACGGAGCCGCACTTCGCTTTACACTGGGCAATACTTTTGAGATTTTTAGTGGGGCCCGTCTCTTGAATGAAAACCAAAACCTCTTGCGCATTGATGGCCATCTCACCGGAGGAGGTTTGCTGACAAATGCCGCCTTGGCAATTTTTGAATATCAAAACCCGCTTGCGCCTCAGGTTAATATGGAAGCCAATGCTTCGCAAAATCAGGTGATTTATCGTGCTAACCAAAACCAAGAATTGGCCGCTACCACCTATTTTCATCTTATTCTGCAAAATATCGGAACCAGTAATCAGGAAAAATCCCTTGTGGGCGAGATGCTCGTGGAGGGCGACCTGACCGTGCAAGCGGGCTTGCAGGGGCAAACCCTCCTCAATCCCGGGGCTTTTGGCTGGGTGGTCTTGGGCAATACTCTTTTTGAACAAAACACGGCTTTTGTGGACAATGACCCCTCCGGGCTACTTGATTTTCAGGGAGAATTGCGCCTTATTGCCGGGGCCGTTTTTTTGCCATCGGTGCCCGTCGAAATCACGATTCGGGGAGATTTTTTTCAGGGGGGGGCCTTTGCCCTTCCGGCGGGCTCTTTGTTGCGCTTGCTGGGCAACAACCGCAACATCTTTCCCCAGGCAGAAATCCGAACCGCCGGAAGCGTGGAAATTGAGGGACAGCGAACCCTCCAGGCCGGGGAATTGGTTTCCTGGGAAGGTCCGGTCATTTTTCAAACTAATGCCGTCTTGCGCAACCAAAACCCCAATGGATTGCTGTTTGGAACGCCTATCAATGCCAATGACAATACGGCAAGCCTGGTAAATGAAATGGGTGCAGTCATTTTTTTTCGCCCGGAGGGCCTCCCTTTCAGCAATCTCAATACAGATTTTTCGGCCCCCGGCAACATAGTGGTCTATGACCGCCAGGAGGGCACAGGCAATCAGACCATTGCTCCCACCCAATACCAAAACCTTCGCCTCGCCGGAACAGGCACAAAAACCCTGGGAGGAGCAGTAACGGTCCATGGCTTACTCACCAGCGAGCGTCAGTTTGATGTAAGCCCGGCAAATTACCCCCTCACTTTGCAGGGCAACTGGCAAAACGAAGCCGGGTTTGAAGCCCGACAAGGCCGGGTAATTTTCAGTGGAAGTCAAGACCAGCAACTCACAGGCATTCCTTTGCAGTTGTATGAGGCCGAGCTACAAAAAAATGGCGGCACACTTGGCCCGCAGGTACTTGTAGAGATTATCGGACGGCTCTTTCTGAGCCAGGGTTTTTGGGAGAGCCTTGCAGCCCAACCCCTTACTTTTCGGGAGAATGCCACTTCTGACCCTGGGCAGGCCTCGGCTTTTGTGCGTGGGCCCATTACCAAAATCGGAAGTGCCGATTTTATTTTTCCACTTGGGGCGGGCAGTGTTTCAGCACCATTGGGCTTGCGTGGGCTTAATCAATCGGGTAGTTTTACGGTGGCGTATTTTCGGACGGCTCCCCCCACAGCAAACCTGGCTCCGGCACTCGTTTTTTTGAGTGCGGTAGAATACTGGCAGGTGCAAAGCAACACGCCCGGGCTTTCGGCAGGGCTAGAGCTCTTCTGGACAAATGGTGCGGCCAGCGGGATTACTGACCTCACGGACTTGAGCGTGGCTCAACTAAGCAGCGGCATCTGGAACGAAGTAGAGAGTCAGGCCTCGGGCAGTGTCGCTTCGGGGCAGATTCGCTCGACGAACAATTTAAGCAATTTTGGAGATTTTACTTTTGCTTCGCGTGAGGCCCGGAATGCCTTAGGCAATACCGACCTGATACCCTCCGCTCCCGAATGGGGCGAGGTGCGGGTAGAGGAATCAGGAGCTATACAAGTGCGCTGGGTGGACCTGGCAAGCCAGGAAACGGAATACATCGTGGAGCGGGCCACAGGAAGTGAGCAAAACTTTTCGGTATTGCAAACCCTGCCCCGTAACCAAACCGAACTATTGGATACTACTCCCATTGCCGGAACGCCTTATTTTTATCGGGTGCGGGCTCAAAATCCCTTTGGAAGTGCCATCAGTGAAACAAGGGGGGCCTTAGTGGGAGTGCTTGGCAATCTGCCCTCTGGAAGCGCGCCTCTTTTAAAAGTATATCCCAATCCCAACACAGGGGTTTTTTGGGTAGAGGGGGCAGGCCTGAGGCCCGAAGACTGGATAATCCTCGATGGCCAGGGCCTTTCTGTGCCTTTTGCAAGGCAAGCCACGCCGCAAGGCTGGCAAATAAAACTGCTGGGGGGGGAGCGGGGCGTTATTTTCTGACCATTCCCGGCCATCCGCGGGCATACCCAGTATTGTTTTTTCCCTGAGGCTAAGTTGATTGGGAATTGCAGGCATCCCTACTTTGGCCATAAGTTTGGAAAGAAATTTACAAATCCGTAAATTTAAATCGGGTTTAAGAATGAAGTAAAACCCTTTGGAAAAATGTGGAAAAAACTTTGCTGGATAGGAATGCTAATTTCGGGGCCGGTTTGGGGGCAAGCCACTTATACCGAATATTTTGAAGCCGATAGCCGATTTAGCCTCAATGGCTTTGTAAGTGCCGAGGATACACCTTTGCCTGAAGCCGGGCAAGGCCATTATCTGGGCTATGGGGGCTGGCTTAGCGAAACAGGTGGGCTTGAGGTTCAAGCTGGCATAGGACGCAATGGCTCTCAGGGTGTGAGCAATTCACCCAATACCGATGATAAAACTCTTTTTTCGCCCCTTTTTGAGATGGAAGCAGGCCAATCCTATTCCTTTGGCTTTTGGTATGCCAAAAAGAATAGTCAGGAAGCCATCCTTCGTCTTGAGATTGACCTGCCCGATGAAGAAACAGGCAATTACCAATTGCTGGCCGATATAGAGATTAACCAGGTCAATAATGAATATGTTCTTTTTGAAAGCACTTTCATTGCCCCTAGCGCGGGGCGGGCCCGCTTCCGATTTAGCTTTCTGAGCAGCGCAGGCGGGCAACGTATTTACCTGGATGAGTTTTTCTTGGAAAACACTACTTTTTTCCACTTTGCCTGTAATCCTAATAACCCTCCCTTGGTCCGTTTCCGAAAACCTACCCAGATACCCGTTTCGGAAGACCAGGAAGCCCCCGTTACACTCACGGCCTATCGCCTGGGATTTATCAGCTATATCACCGAGGCCCGAATTGAGTACAGCGGCGGAAGTGCAAGCCTTAATCTTGACTTTGTGCGCTCCATCCCTTTTCCGGTGTTTTTATTATTCAATGGCAATCAGAATGAAATTACACTGGCACTGGTAGAGATGGTCCCCGATGCCCTGCCGGAGGAAAATGAAACAATTATTTTTCAGATTATTTCTCAGGTAAATGCCGCTACCGATGCCCAAAGCCAGGCAACGCTGATAATTTTGGATACTACCGAAGAAAATCTCTTCTCTCAAAATGATTTTTTTACGCTAAGGGAAGATACGCCCCTGGAAGTGCTCTCGCCCGGGTTTTTAGCCAATGACGATGTCTCGGATGAGGAGCCATTGGATATCGTGATAAGCATTCCGCCCCAGTTTGGCAATCTTAGCCTAAGCGAAGCGGGTGGGTTTACTTATACCCCCAACCCCGATTTTTTTGGAGTAGATAGCTTTGAATATGTGCTTGTTCAGGAAAATCAGCAATCTTCTCCGGCTACTGTAACGCTTACGGTACTTTCGGTCAATGATGCGCCTTTTTTTGAAAACCTTCCCGAAAGTCTTTCTTTATTTCAAACTGAAACCCATATGCAAGTGGTTTTTCAGCTTCATCCCGGGCCCTTCAATGAAATTGAACAGCTACTCGCGCTCACTATGGCCCTCGAAAATGAGAACCTTTTACTGGACTATACCCTGACTTATTCCACTGAGAACCCGCTGGAAGCAATTTTGACCTTTATGCCCAATCCTGACCTATCGGGGGAAGTATTTTTCAATTTTAGCCTTCAGGATGACGGCGGGCTGGACAATGACGGCCAAGACCTGACTACGGCAACTTTGAAAGTGGAGATTTTGCCCGTTTTAGCACCTGTTGCCGCAGCTGATTTTTTTCAGACTTTTGAAGACGCCGTTCTTGATGTATTGTCAGAAGCCTCTGTTCTCAATAATGACCAATTGGGGACTTTGGGCACTGGCTTTGCACTGGAATTATTAAACGCTCCCATTCACGGCAATTTGATCCTGAATGAAGACGGTACTTTCCGATACCAGGCTGAGGCTGATTTTTTTGGGGAAGATACCTTTGCCTACCGTTTTTTTGATGGGTTTTCCTTTTCCCCGCCCGCGACGGTCTCCATCGATGTACTTCCGGTCAATGATGCCCCTTTTTTTTCCAATTTGCCCGACACCCTGCGCCGCTACCAAAACGAGACCCTGGGGGAGGTGTTTTTTGAGGCTTTACCCGGACCCGTCAATGAATTTGAGCAATTGCTGACGCTATCGGTGGATACTGAAAATGAATCGCTTTTACAAAATTTTGCTCTAGATTTCCCTTACACTGGCCCTAATGAAGTCAGACTTTCATTTTTGACCCTGCCGGAGATTACCGGGCGAATACTTTTCCTATTGACCCTCCAGGATGATGGAGGACAGGAAAATGGAGGCCAAGACCAAGTAACTGATTCACTATGGCTGGAAATTTTACCTGTTTTGCCCCCTCAGGCCGAAGCCGATTTTTACGAACTCCGGGAAGACACGAACCTGGAGGTAATGGCCGAAACGGGTATCTTGGCCAATGATGTGCAAGGCACTTTTGGAACTCTTTTTGAAATTGAAATCTTAACACCGCCGATGCATGGCCAGCTTACCCTCGGGAGTGAGGGGGCCTTTTCGTATCAGCCCGGGGAAGATTTCTTTGGTGAAGACACATTTGTGTATCGTTTTTTTGATGGGCAGGCCCAGAGCGGTCCGGCCACGGTAAGCCTTAAAGTGCTTCCGGTCAATGATGCCCCCTACTTTGTGAATTTGCCTCAAAGTCTTAGTATTTCCCAAATTGCAGACAGCCAAACCCTGGCAATCCCCTTTTTGGCGGGCCCCGAAAACGAACTCGCTCAACAAACCAGCCTGAGCGTGGAAGTGGAAAATGGGTCGGTGCTGGCCGATTATTCCTGGACAGTGAACCAAAACAACCCTCCCGAACTGGTTTTATTCTATGTGCCCGATCCAGAGAAAGACGGCCAAGTAGTGTTTAGACTACATCTTCAAGATGATGGGGGCCTTGAAAATGGTGGACAAGACCAAACCCTGGAGGTCCTAAACCTCGAGGTCATTCCTTTTGAGCGTCCTAACGCCATTTTGCTGCCTAATACTTTTACTCCAAACGAAGATACCCGCAACGACCGCTTTGTGCTGCGTTCGCGGAATCTACAAGCGGTAGAATTTATTGTTTTTGACCGATGGGGAAAAACCGTCTATGACACACGTGACATTGCCGAGGCCACTCAGAGAGGCTGGGATGGCAAAGACCAACCTACGGGCTTGTATGCCTGGAAAGTGAAAGCCGTATTCAATGACGGGGAAGTGCAGTCCGCGCAAGGCCGGGTATATTTGGTGAAGTGATTTTTTTGCTGTGATTATACACAAACGCAATTGATGAAGCATGCTTGGGTCATTTTTGTAGGGTTGATGCTTGGTATGGAGGGAAAACACCTGTTGGCCCAGGATTTGGCTTTCTCTCAGTATCAAAATCATCCCTTGCTTCATAATCCGGCGGAGGTGGGCTTAAAGCACCGGGGCACACTAAGCCTGGCCTATCGTCGCCAGCCAATTGCTTCGGGGGCCTTGCTTTCTACGCCAGTTTTGGAAGCCAGCCTGGCCCTGATACAAAAAAACCGCTTGGCCCCTTTTGCGGGCTTGGGTTTGTTGATATTGCGCGATGAAGCCGGAGATTTTCTGACTACACAAGGCTTGGCCATTGCGCTTAATCCGCAATTTCACCGGGGCTTTCATCATTTCAGCCTGGGGGGGCAGTTAGGCTGGTTTCAGACCCGGTTTTCTTCCGACAATGTGACCACGGACAATCAATATCGCTTGGGATTTTTTGACCCCGAAGCCGACCTCAATGAAGCATTTGATAATCTGCAAATTGGTTTTTTGACCTGGCACTTAGGGTTTCGCTGGACCTGGACAGATGCCCAGGGGCAGGAAAAAGCTTTTCTGGGCCTTTCGGGGCGCAATCTCAACCGTGCCCCGCTCGAGTTTACAGCCGGGCAGGCAGCGCGTTTGCCGGCCCATTTTCAATTGAGTGCTGGTGTCTCCCTTCCCTTCTCACCCCGCCTCACTTTGGCCCCACAAGTGCGGGCAACTCACCGGGCTGATTTTAATTTTGCCACTTTTGGAACCTGGTTGCATTATAACTGGGGTCTTTATGAGAAGGCCCAGCTACTATCGGCAGGAGCGGGCCTTCATACGCAAGGGGCGGCTTGGGTGGGTTTGGAATGGCAGGCAAATCGTTATCGCCTGAGTCTGGGCTATGATTTGCCTTTGCGCGACCAAACCAATGTATGGATGGGCAATGGCGCAACGGAGATAGGCTTTACTCTGTTTTTTCCGCCCCACCTTCCTAAGCCAATGCCTCCGGTTCCTATTTTGGATGAGTTGCCCGAGGTAGCGTACCAGCCGATACTCGTTTCCTTACCCCCTTTTTCAACAAAGGCAGATAAAAAGGATTTGCCGCGCCCAAACCAGCTTAGAGAAGTGCAAAATAATACTCAAAACTCCAAAGTCCGCGAAATAAGCCGGGATTTACCTACGGAGATAAAACTATTGCACGCCCGGAGTGTGCAGTTTGCTTTTCGCCAGGACACACTCAGCCCGGCCTACCAGCAATACCTTGACCAGGTTTATGGGGCATTGCAAAAATACCCGGAGGTCAGGCTAGTCGTATCGGGACATTCTTGCGATATTGGGCTGCCCGAGGAAAATTTGCGCCTCTCACAAGAGCGGGCCAATTTTGTCAAGACCTATCTCACCCGTTTGGGCATTGCCCCCGAAAGAATTATTCCAATTGGCCTCGGCGACCGCCTGCCTCGCTTGCCCAATATCAGCGAAGGCAATCGTCAAAAAAACCGGCGGGTAGAGTTTGAGTTTATTTTTTCGCCCGAGGCGGAGGAGGCTTCCCCAGAAGAATAACAGGAGCAGGTAAGAGGAAAAAATCTCAAAAGCTGCTGAGCCCGAGAAAAATCTACGAATGGCGAAAAAGTTTAATTTAATCTAAGGTGTATTGAGCCTATACACTCGAGGCCGATTTTAAAAAGAATTGGATGGCAAAAAAGGAAAAGTTTTATGTGGTATGGCAGGGGCGAGTGCCCGGTCTCTATCTTAGCTGGGCCGAATGTGAGGCTCAAGTGAAAGGTTTTGCAGGAGCGACCTACAAATCATTTTTAAATCGGGCCGAAGCCGAGGCGGCACTGCACCAAACGCCTCCAAGTTTTAAACGGGCCGCATCTACCGGAAAGACACCTTCAGAGCAATCGCCCCGCCCTTTCTTGGAGGCACTTTGTGTGGATGCGGCTTGTAGTGGCAATCCAGGCCCTATGGAGTATCGCGGCGTAGATTTACAGACCGGAAAAGAGGTCTTTCACCGGGCCTATCCATTGGGCACAAACAATATTGGCGAGTTTCTTGCCATTGTGCACGGCCTGGCCCTGGTAGTTCAGGCGCAAGTGAGCTACCCCTTGATTTTTACCGATTCCAGAACAGCCCTGGCTTGGGTAAAGGCCAAAAAGTGTCGTACGAAACTGAAAGCTTCTGCCAAACTGGCCACTCTATTTGACCATATCCAACGTGCGGAAAAATGGCTGGCTGAGCATAACTGGGCGACCCAACTGGCCAAATGGGAAACAGAAAAATGGGGAGAAATTCCGGCAGACTTTGGCCGGAAATGAAAAAAGCCGCGCAGGCCGCCCGGCTTCTATGCAAATGAGCTATCCCTTTTATAAATTCGTCAGGTTGTTTAAGTCCAGGCTTTCAACCGGTTTTTTGCCACCAGTGCTTGTTTTAGAGGCTTTTGGCCCCTGATTACCCTGAATGAGGTATCCAAAAATACCGCCGCAAATCCCGCCAATAATGTGGGCAAACTGCGAAATCTGATCTTCCTGTAAGGCATTATAAATTTCCTGGCCCAAATAGAGCAAAGCAACCAGCACAAAGGTCAGCGGTATGGTGCCTTTATTGGAGTTGGCAAAAGAAACCAGCAAAATCATCATAAACACAATGCCACTTGCTCCCAGCAAAGCATTGTTAAAAAACAGAGCATTCAGAATGCCGGTAATAAAAGCCGTAACCAAGATAAGGCTGGCCAGCATTTTAGTGCCATATTTCTCTTCCAAAATAGGCCCAATCAGCAAAATAAAGCTAAAATTACCCACCAAATGCGCCCAACCGGCATGACCCATACAGTGTGAAAAGAAACGAAAATAAGCCAGCGGGTCATCCAGGCTCATAGGAGGAGTGCCAAATGGGTAAACAGTGAACAAATAGCGCGAAAGAGAGCCAACATTGCCGCTGGTGTCAATGAAAATGGTAGTATCCAGGGCCGTGATGAGTACACAGATAAGGGTGTAGCTCAAAATCAGAGGGGCGTTATAGGTAATTCGCATATTTGTTTTTTTCTAAATGTAGCATAAAGTTAAGCAAAACAATCTTAATTCAAAACTAAAAAACGCTCTACTTCGGTCCAGGTCATTCCTGGTTTGAGCTTGGGGTGATAGAGGCTACGAATGAGCCATCGGTCAATGGCAGCCCAGGATTGGGTGTGTGTCCAGCCCTGATAAAAAATGCTTTGGGGGCAATGCCAGGAATCATTGACCAGACCCAGGGCTTGTGTCAATTCTTCGCGCAAAAGGTGTGCCTGGAGGGCATTCAAGGAGGATGTTTGGGCAGCAATAAAAATCAGGCCCTGCTCTATGGCATAGTCTGGCCCCAGGCGAAGATAAAAAAACCTTCATTTTTGCCCAGTTTGGAGGAAGGGAGGGCACTACGGCGCAAAAATTCTTCTCTATCGCCTACGAATATCCACAAATTGGCGGGTTGGGAAGGTTGGCAAAAAGAAAATGGAAAGCCTGCTCAGGTCTTCCATTTCTTTGATTATTTTTTGCAGGGTCGGGCGGGCACTTTCGGCAAAGGGGCCTTCCAGTGCAATTCGGATAGGCTTTTGCCATTTGCTCAGTCTTTGAAGTCCGGGTCTCAGTTCGCTTTCAAACACAATCTCTTTAAAGTAGGCAGGAGGAGAAAGCACCCAAGCCCACGATACCAAGCCCCATAATGCCCATAGTGCCCAAATCATCGTTTACAATTGCCTAATCTCGTTAATCAATTGCTCAATCATTTCCGTGTCCGATTCTTGTTCTTGGGCGGCTTTTAGGGAGGCCTGTGCGGAAGCCAGGGCCTTTTCTTTCTGGCCCAGTTTCTTTTGCAAAGCAGCCTGCAGGTACAGGTTAACAAAGGTTGCCTCGGTTTGGACCGAGGTTTCAATCCAGGCCAGCACTTTGCCCAGGTACTCCGGCTTATCTACATTGAGGTAAAAGTTATAGGCCGTTTTCATAAGCATCTCAAAATCATCTTGCCCATATTTTTCCAGGAAATCAAAGGAGACCTCGGCAAAGCGGGGCCAGTCTTGAATGGCTTCCAGATAGCTCCCCAGCGAAAGCTGCTTCATGCGGGTGGCTTCTTCGGGGGCAATCAGGGCCGGAATTTGGTCGAGCAAGCCATTGAGTTCCATTAACTTTGCCTCCGATTGGGTTTCAATGGCTTCATTATAGAGCGCATCCAGGGCATTATAGGCAGGCGTTCCGGCTTTGTCTTCAAATTTTCGATAAATTTGGCCAGGTGCTCAAGATAATACAAAAAGGCAGGTGCGGCGGGATTACGGACATAAGCCGCCAAAAGGTCAAAGTTTGCTTCTTCCAGCAGGGCTTCCGGGGCGAGCTTGGCAAAATATTCATCGGCAACTACTTGCCTTAGCGGGGAAATATTTTCGCGAAAAGCCAAAAGGTATTTTTGAATGAAAGTTGGGCTGCGGTCGCCGGATTGGTATTGTTTTTCCAGATTGGGGATCTCGAGGGCGTTCTTGCCTAGTTCGAGAAAAGCTTCGGCATCCATGGCCCCGGTTTTCCGAAAAACAACCGTTTCGGAGGCATCCACAAAGAGATAAGTAGGCATGGCTTCAATTTCAAAATTAACCGCCAATTGCTCTTCCACATCTACATCGAGCTTGTAATTGATAAACTGCGCATTGAAGTAGCGGGCTACCTCTGCATCGGTAAAGACGTATTTGTCCATATATTTACAAGGCCCACACCAAACCGCATACGCATCCACAAAAAGGACTTTGTTTTGTTTTTTAGCTTCTTGGAGGGCTTCTGGCCAGGTACCTTTAAAAAAGGTCAGTTCTTCATTGAAGGCAAGGGCAGGCCGAGAAATCACCCACCCAAAAGCCACCATCAATACTAATGAAGAAAAAATGGGCTTTCGGAGATTTTTTAATCGCATCTTATACATTTTTAAGGATGAGTAAAAATATAGATAACATCGCATTAGGGCGTTTTTTGGCTTATTTCAAAAGCTTAGGTACCTCCGGTGGCGGCTGTCATGCTAGCTAACAAACGTAGTTTTTACCTAAAAAAGCCTAAATTTGCATAGCTAATTTATAATTTTTTTTAACATACATCTATGGCTACTACATCAGATATTTCGAGAGGAGCTTTTTTGCGTATCAATGGAGAGCTGGGGATTGTTCTTGACTATGAGCACGTTACCCCCAACAAAACCCGGGCGATGTATCATGTAAAACTGCGCAGTCTTCGCACAGGCAAAATCATTGAGCATCGATATCGCTCCGGTGAAACAGTTGATTTGGAACGTGTACAAAACAAAGAGATGCAATTCATCTATCGGGAAGGAGACAACCTGACCGTAATGGACAATGAAAGCTATGAGCAAATCCTGATTGATGCCCGGCTCTTGGGCGAAAGCATCGTTTTTTTGAAAGAAGGGATGAATATTACCGTAGGCTTTGATTCAGAAGATGCGCCGGTATTTGCCGAAATGCCCAACTTTGTAGAACTGGAAGTTACCTACACCGAGCCCGGCCTGAAAGGCGATACCGCCACCAATACCCTCAAACCGGCCACCCTTGAGACAGGAGCCGAAATAAAAGTGCCGCTTTTTGTGGATAATGGCGAACGCATCAAAGTAGATACCCGCAATGGGAGCTACGTAGAACGGGTAAAATAAAATTCCTTTTTAGAATTTGTGCTCTACACCTTTGTCGGTACTCTTGTGAGGCAAAGGTTTTTTTTAGCCCAGGTTCCTATTTGCTATAAGCTATAGCCCAATAAAATGCGTGTACCCAGGGTTTGAGCCAATTGGGGGTTGCCAAGGATATGACGAAAATGTGGTTCAATGGCAATCTTCCAGCCCGGGGCGGGTTGCCATCCTATCCCCATATTCAACAGAAGCCCTACCCGCAACTGACGGCTGGCTTCTCTTTCCTGGGTTGTATTCTCAAAATTAAGTCTTTGGCCATTAATGGCATCTACCAAAATCTCAGAAACGGTATATTCATATTTTTCCTCCAATTGCAAATTCAGGCCCGCCCCTGCGCCAGCATAGCAATAAAAATTGCGCCCCAAAGGCCTTTCGTATTGTAAGACAAAAGGAATTTCCAGCTCCCGCATCAAAAGGGCTTCCTCCCGCTGAAATTGAATGTTGTTTAAAATCCGGTCGGGAGCGGGCTGAATGGTGGTGATTTGCACGGCCACATTGCCAGTGTTTTGTAAATCAACCTTTTGGCGTAAATATGCCATTCCGGTTCTTAGCCGCCAATGTGGGCTCAGCGCATATTCAAGCCAACATTGCCCACTAGACTGAGGAGACATATCGAGAGCCGTAGGAGCATAGACCCATTCTGGGCCGCCTCCCAGATATACCGACCAGCGTCGTGAGCGTGGTTTCACAACCGGAAGTCTCAAAGAATCTATCTGGAATTGCGGAAAATGAACGTCAGGTAGCACCACCGGTAATGAGGTCAAAGAAAGCGGGGGGAGCGGTTCGGGAGGCTTGGGCTTCGCTGCCAAAGAAGAAGATAGAAGTGTTTCAGAAGCAGGGCTTGTGGGCTTGGAGAATGCTTGCACCGAATTATGTGCCGGATTCATAGAAAAAAGGCTTACTTTTTGACGAAGTTTACTTTCTTCATCCTCTTCTTTCAAGGATTTTGCCGGAGCGGGGGGCGTGTTTTCCGAATAGTTTTGAGGCCTCCCAGGGAAAAAGCCTTCTTCCGAAGAGCCAAAGCCCCAAGAAATAGGGGATGATGTCGGTGAAGGCTCAAAATTGGCAATCATCACGCACAGCCAGACCAGCAAGCAAAAGCCCAGAAGCAATTGCTTTTGATAGCGGCGCAAAAAGAACTGCCAGGATTTTTCTACCCGAGGGGGCTTTTCATTCAGACGGGCCTCCATTTTTTGCCAGAGGGCCTCCTTAAATTCAGGGCGAAGCTTACCTAGTTCTTTGCGTAGATGTTCTTCAAATTCAGCTTCTTCTTCCCAATCCATTAGCTTATTCTCTCAATCAGTTTTAAGCGTTTTTGGAGCAAACGCCGGGCTTTGGCCAGGTTCGACTTTGAGGTGCCTACCTGAATACCCAGTTGGGCCGCAATTTCTTCGTGCTTGAATCCCTCCATCACAAACAAATTAAACACCATGCGATAGGCCGGGGGAAGGCCTTGCACCAATTCTAGCAGTACTTTTTCATTCATCTCTCCCCAAACTGAGGCTTCTACTGCGGGGGGGAGGCTTGTGTCTAGTGAACTGGTGGGGGTTTGTCTTTGATGACGACGAAAATAGTCGATGGCGGTATTGATAAAAATCCGACGTAGCCAAAGCTCGAAAGGCTTTTCCGA
Organism: Microscillaceae bacterium; assembly: GCA_012031215.1. Taxonomy (GTDB): domain Bacteria; phylum Bacteroidota; class Bacteroidia; order Cytophagales; family Microscillaceae; genus JAAUUB01. The sequence goes on from JAAUUB010000001.1 coordinate 65,762, forward strand.
ATCATACTTATCAAGTTTGGTAAATACTTTTAAAAAGCCATCATTGAGCATTTCTTGTGCCTCTTCCAGATTGGCGGCATAGCGCAATGCGATACTCATCGCCAGGCCAAAAAACTGCTGATACAATAACTTTTGGCTTTGTCGGTCGCCTTGGCGGCAACCCAGGAGTAGTTTTTGCAAAAGAACAGGGTCGAGCTTGGCCATGCTGTCTAGAGTTTGGCGAATGAGTAAACAATGATGTAATTTTATCAAAGTTAGCGAAAAGCTACAAAATTTATCCACAGGCTAGGATTTTTATATTGGAGTAGCCAATAATTATTCCGGCCGATTTAGTCTTGCAAAGCCTTTTCAGGAGGCTGAGGGAGAGGATACTGTCGGCGGAGTTGATTGAGTAAAAATTTTTTTTGGGCCGTAAAACTATTGGGATGCACTTCGTCGAAGAGTGTCCTGAGGGATGCCCATTTTTTCGGCTCAGCCTGTTGGAAATCCTGGGCCGAAATTTTTTTTTCATTCAAATACTGCTCAAAACTTTGCATATACTTGGTAAAGGAAGCGTGCTTTTTTCTTAATCTACAAAAAGAGGGCAATTATGACAAATTTTCTTTGCCAAAGCGAAGGTTCGTCCTAATTTTCATTGTATTGTTAAATGCAATCTTTAATTTGTTATATTTGTTCGAAAATAGTTCAGACTTTAAAAATTGAGCAGGCAATGCTGAAAGACAGAATTTTAATCATTGGGGCATTTGGACAGTTGGGCACGGAACTTACCCAGGTTTTGGGCCAGCACTATGGGTCGGAAAATGTGGTTCTGGCCGATATTCGCAAGCCTGCCCTCTCAAATGGGCTTGCCTCTATGCATCCCTTTGAACCTTTAAATGTAATGGAGAACAAACAGCTGGGGCAGGTAATTGAAAAATATCAGATTACGCAAATCTACCATTTGGCCGCCGTGCTTTCGGCCAGTGGTGAGCAAGACCCTTTTTTGCCTGGCAACTCAACATGGACGGAACCCTTAATGTGCTGGCGGCCGCCCTGGAGAAAGGGGTGCAGAAGGTGTTTTTCCCTAGCTCTATTGCAGTATTTGGTCCCACGACCCCGCGCCAGCATACGCCCCAGTTTACCATTATGGAGCCTACCACGGTGTATGGCATTAGCAAACAAGCAGGCGAACGCTGGGCCGAATACTATTTTCGGCGATATGGCCTGGATGTGCGAGGCCTTCGCTATCCTGGATTGATTAGCTATAAAACCCCCCCCCGGAGGCGGCACCACCGATTACGCGGTGGCCATATTTCACCAGGCTTTGGCAGGAAAGCCTTTTCGTTGCTTTTTGGGGCCAGAGACGTATTTGCCTATGATGTATATGCCCGATGCAGTGAGAGCCACTTGTGAATTGATGGAGGCCGAGGCTTCCAAAATACAGGTGCGGAGTGCTTATAATTTAGGGGCCTTGTCTTTCTCTCCCCGGGAAATTTCTTCGGCTTTGCAGCATCATTTTCCCGATTTTGAAGTGATGTATGAGCCAGATTTTCGCCAGGCCATTGCGGATAGCTGGCCACAAAGCATTGATGACAGCAGGGCCCGCCAGGATTGGGGCTGGCAACCAGCTTATGACCTGGATGCCCTCGTGGATGATATGCTGGCCCATCTCCGGAAGGCCTCTGTTGAGATGCTTTAAACCTTCCTCTTCCATAAAAAAAGCCCTTGCGCTGGCAAAGGCTTTTTATTGTGTAGGTCAAATCAAAAATGACTATTTCAGTATCCTAAACTCCGTGCGTCGGTTGAGGGCTCGATTGGCCGGTGAATCATTGGGCACAGAAGGTTCCGTGAAGCTATATCCTTTTACCTCAATGCGGTTAGCATCTACGCCGCGCTCAATCAGGTAGTTGGAAACAGCCTTGGCCCGACGCTCAGAGAGGGCCTGGTTGTAGGCCAGTGAGCCAATGTTGCAGGTGTGGCCGCCCAGTTCAATGCGTATCTGTGGGTTGTCGGTCAGGAATTGGTATAGATTATTGACAGATTCCTGGGCATCAGGGCGAAGATTGCTGGCATCAAAATTAAACAAGACCTTGAAAGCAAAATTAGGAGTAGGTACTTCCTGAATCCGGGCCGAGGGAGGTGCTGTCAGGGTAAGGCCCGAAAGGTCGAGCGGGTCAAGGGAACGTTTGGGCGCAGAGAGGGAATATATATCCTCAAAACCATAGCCGGTGGGGTCATCAGAAACATAAAAACCTTTGCGGTTGTCTTCGGTAATGACCAAGTGCACATCATCATCAGGGCCATTGATAGGAAAGCCCATATTTTCTGGTTCGGCCCATTTATCGCTTCCAGCGCGATTGGCCTTGAAAACATCATATCCACCCATTGTGCTATGGCCACGCGAGCTAAAATAAAGGGTTTGCCCATCTATCGAGATAAATGGCGCATCATCATCTTCGGGGGTGTTGATAGGCTGGCCGAGGTTTACGGCTGGCCCCCAGTTTTCGCCGTCGGTGCGCTCACTTTTATAGATATCGAGGCCACCAAGCCCGCCAGGGCGGTCGCTGGCAAAATACATGGTTTTTCCATCGGCGGAGATAGAAAGGGAGGTTTCCTGATATTTGGTATTGATATTTTCATTTAGCTTCACGGGCTCTTTCCAGGTTTGTGTGGCGGCATCATATTCCGAGACGTACAAATCGCCCTGGGTTTTGCGGTCATCACGATAGAGATAAAGCTTTTTACCATCCGAAGAGAGGGCCGCGCCCGCATCGTGATATTTGCGATTCAAGTTGAGTTGCTGAGAACCAGTGTATTTGCCTTGATTGTAGGCCGCCTGGTAAATATCTTCATAAAAGAAGTCGTCGCCAAAATCACGTCTTCCACCCGTAGTGCCTTCTTTTCGAGAGGTATAAACCAGGAAAGAAGAATCGCGTGGGATAAGCGGAACATAATCGGGCTGGTCAGAATTAACTTCCGGCCCCAGGTTCTCGATAAAAGCATTGACAGGCTGTTGTTGGAAAGCCAGGCCATTTTCACATTCTTTGATTCTTTTGTCGGTCAGACTGAGCATTTCGGTAGTACGGCTGAGTTGGCGTTGTTTTTCCTTTTCCTTCATGTTTTCGCTCCCAATCCGGCTCTTTTCCTGCTCATATACCCCTTTTGATTCCTGGTAATACTTCTTAGCCGTTTCGAAATCGCCCCTAACGTGATAGGCCTGGCCCAGGCGATATTTTAAGTCGGCATTGTAGCTGGGATTGGCATCGTGCACCTTTGTAAGATAAGGCAGGGCTTCCCGCTTGCTGGCCGAGTTGAGGTAACAGACCCCAATCTGAAAATTGTATTCCAGATTATCCGGGTAAGACTTAAGCAACTGTTGATAAATCTCGATGGCTGTTGCATACTCTTTATACTTCATCGTGATTTTGGCATCCCGCGCCAGTGCTTTTTCGCTCTGGGCTTGTATCAAGGATGGCCAAAGAAGACAAGTAATATGAACCAAAAGAAGAAATTTTTTCATAACCTAAAATTATTTTGGACAATTCGTATGTGATTAAGTCTGCCAACAAAAACAATAAAACCTCCGCAAGCCCTGCTTGGACAAGCTTTTGGCACTCAAGGCTAAAACCGACTTTTGTATCGGGGATAGCGCTTAGTGGTCAGGATATAGTTTAAATGGAACCCGGTTACGATATACATATCATTTTCGGAAGGCGTGTTCCCCCTAATCTGACCCCTCAGCCCATAGCTGGCCCAGCGGGTAAAGCCCGGAAAATCGGCCAGGATAGATTCATTGCCCTGGTCAATGCCATAGAGCGAAGTAGCAAAACCAGTGGCTGCGTTGGGGGTGCGGGTGTCCCCTGTCAGCACCCCTACGGATTCGGCGGAGCGGTCATACATCGTCCGGGCCAGGTCGCTTTCCAAATCGCGAATATCGGGATAACGCCCTCCCACATCATCGATATGGTCAAAAAACAAAAGGCGAAAAGCCATTTCAAAAGAAAGGTCGAGGCGGTCGCTGAGGCGGAAACGTACCCCATAGCCCAAGGGTACGGCCATCTGAATAAGCGAATACTGAGAGTCGTATTGGGTGCCCGCATCAGGGCCAAACTGGCGGCTAAGCCCCTGGCCTTCGGTACGAAGGGGGCGTAGGTTACCCATTCGCCAGCTTCGGGACCGTTGAAAGTATCGGGCACTTTGCCCTTTGGATTGTGATAGAAACCACCGATTCCGGCCAAAAGATAGGGAGAAATATAGCGACGACGATAGAAACGGCCCCGGCTAGGCAAGAACTCATAAATCAACACCGCAGATAGCTCATATACATCGTTCCGAAAGGAAAGATTGCGCCCCCAGCGGCCAATGCTTTGTTCTTTGGCTGGGTCGGCGGCTTCATTGTCGTCGCCTTTGAGGCGGCCATAGCTGAAGGCCCCCCGTAAATGAAAACGAGAACCTATTTTTTTGCTTACCTCAAGGCCAAAATTTGGACGGGTAAATTTGATTTCGGTACTGAAGATATTGGTGAGCGGGGCCAAATCACCAAAATAATTAAAGGTATTGAGCGATAGCCCGACCGACCAGTAGTTATCCCGGCGTGAAGGCTGTGCACTAGCCACTTGGATAAAAACAAAAAATACCCCGAAAATTACCAAGAGTCTAAATCTTCTCATGTTCCGATTGTTTAGATAAATGCTTGAGATAATTACAAAAACAAGATTTGGCGTAAAAATAAAAATATTTTCAATGATACCGACTGCCTTAAGTTAATTTTGCGCTATGCCAAACTTGGATTAAACATCAAAAAAAAGCTCCTACAAAAGAAAATTGGGCCTCAAACCTAAACCAATGTTACATAATTGCACACAAATTCTTGCTTTCGGGTGTGCTTTGGTTCTTTTTTATCAAAGAATAATTTTTCAAAAAAAGTAATATTAACAAAAAAATAATCTTGAATTCACCACCGGGTGATTCTCTGTTAAGTTGCTTTTTTTCAATCAAGACGCTGAAATCTTTTCTTAATGATGCGCAATTTAAATGACCTTTGTCGTATTTCCCAAAAAGATTCCTTGTGTATTTTGGGTTTGATGTCGGGCACTTCCCTGGATGGCTTGGATTTAGCCCTTTGTCATTTTGCGGGATGGGGCACTTCGCTATCCTGGCAGGTCGAGAAAGCAGTCACCATTCCCTATCCGGCTGAGATACAAACCGAATTGCGGACGGTATTTGCCCAAGCCCAGGCCGGTTTGGAGAAAATCTGTTTATTGCACGCTCGCTTAGGTCAGTGGTATGCCCAAACGGTAGGCGATACCCTGGCGGCTTGGGACATTTCTCCGCAAACCCTGGATGCTATTGCCAGCCATGGCCAAACCATTTATCATGCGCCCTGCCATCAACACGGCCAGCCCAAGCAGCCAAATGCCAGCCTACAAATTGGCGATGCCGACCGCATTGCCTTTCAAACCGGGGTCATCACACTGGCTGATTTTCGCCAGAAACACCTGGCTGCCGGCGGGGAGGGTGCCCCCTTGGCCGTTTATGGCGATTATCACCTTTTTTTTAGTACTTCGGAAAACCGGTTTTTGCTTAACATAGGGGGGATTGCCAACTTTACCTATCTGCCCGCCGGAGGAAAACCCACGCAAATTCAGTACAGCGATACGGGCCCCGGCAATACACTCATTGATGCCGCCATGCGCAAATGGTTTGCGCCCAGCCAATATGACGAAAACGGGCAAACGGCCCAAAGGGGCAAGATAAATTTACCTTTGCTGGCCCAGCTCAAAATGCAGCCTTTTTTTGCCAAACCGCTGCCCAAGACTACCGGGGGGGAGGTTTTTTATCTGCAATGGGCCGAATCACAAGCCCAGCGCCTCAGCCTTGGCCCAATTTTGCCCGAAGACTGGGTGGCCACTTTGAGCCAGTTGACCATAGAAACCGTGGCCCGGGCCATCCAAGAAACAGCCCTCCAAGGGGCAGTCTATGTGAGCGGGGGGGGAGTACATAATCGTTTTTTGATGGAAGGCCTGCAAAGGGTTTTGCCTGATTTTAATATCCGGCCTCTGGAAGCCTTGGGGGTATCGTCGGAGGCCAAGGAGGCTTTGCTTTTTGCTTTTTTAGCCTATCGTACAATCCGGGGCGATGCCACCGATTTTGGCTTGGGTTTGCCTTCGGTCAGTTTTGGCAAAATTTCCCTGCCCTATTAGTTTAGGATTCGGCTTCGTAGGTTTCGGGATTTTCCAATTCAGCCAGGCAGGTTTTCATTTCGTCGAGGTAGCGGCCGTAGAGTTTTCGCAAATACCATTTTAGCAAAGGATACAAGAGGCCTGTGAGCAAGAGAGCCGTCAGTCCGGCAATGAGCATGATTTTCCAATCGTAGGCTCTTGAAAGCTGATTTTGCGGAGTTTGCAGGGTAAAGCCGTAGTAAAAGCCAATCAGCGCGCCGATGGGAGCAAGCCACATATTGCCATACATATAAATTTTGAGATAGCGTTCCAGGGTGCGGATGAGTAATTGCAAGGATTCGCGCAGATTTTGCCCATCCAAGCCAATGCTTGATAATTGGCGGTATTTGGCTCCGTAATACAAACCCGATAACAAAGCTACCAACAACATAAAGCCCATAAAGAGGTGCTGAATAGGGTCGTGATAAAAGAAAAAAAACAGCCCCAGGCCCAGGGTGGCCAGCAGTAACAGGCCGCTTTCCAGACGAATGCTTCGTTTGATGCGGTTGAGGGCCATTTGGGTTTTGCCTCGCAGAGCAGTCCTGATTTCATCCGGGGGCAGGATATGGTTTTGGTGGAGGGCATTCCAGGCCGATTTAAGTCCTTCTAGTTCTTGCATCATTGCTTGGTTAAAATCTTTTTGAGTTTATTGCGAATTCGATTCATTTTAACCCGCACATAATTTTGGGTAATGCCTATGGTTTCAGCGATTTCAGCATATTCTTTGTCCTCAAGGTAGAGCATCATAATGGCGCGCTCTATTTTGGTAAGCTGCTCGATGGCTTGCTTCAGGAAGCGGATTTTTTCTTCATACTCATAATCATAAGGCCGGTCTGGAATCTGTAAAGAAGCATCAGAAAGGCTCAGACGGGCAGGTTTTCGTTTTTCTTTTCGGAAGAAGGAAATGGCCGTGTTGAGTGCAACCCTATACATCCAGGTAGTGATTTTGGCCTCGCCCGAAAGCGTGGATAAGCCTTCCAGAGTTGTATAAGGATTTCCTGAAAAAGGTCGCGGCGTTCTTCTTCATTGTCCACATACATCGTACATACCTTGTGTACGATGCCCTGATGTTGGCCAATCAATTCCACAAATTGCTTTTCCAAGATTTGTTTCTTTTTTTGTACGGTCTAATGGTCGCTTGGACGCTTGTTTTGTTACATATCTTGGCCGGGATTTTTTATGAGCATAAGCTATTCACAACTATTTTGGGCCGGGGCACTGGCCTGGTTTCTCTTCTGGCCTGGCCCTTTGGCGGCCCAATGGCAAACTCGCTTCGAGCAAAGCGAAGGCCGCCAGACTGTAAGCTATGCCGAAGGAATGGACTTTTATGAAAAACTGGCCCGGGCTTATCCTCAGACCATTCGCTTGGTACCTCAAGGACTTACTGACAGTGGATTGCCTTTGCATACAGTCGTTTTTTCCTATGATGGCAATTTTGACCCGGCGCAGGTGAGGGCGCAAAACCGCCCGGTCTGGCTGATAAACAATGCCATTCACGCAGGGGAGCCTGACGGGGTAGAGGCTACCCGCCAATTGATGCTGGCCCTGGCTCAAAACCCGGAACTGGCCCGCCAAACGGTGGTGGTGGCCATCCCATTTTATAACATCGGGGGGGTGCTGAATCGTAACCAAACTACCCGGGTCAATCAAAACGGGCCAGAAGCCTATGGCTTCAGAGGCAATGCCCGCTACTATGACCTGAACCGGGATTTTATCAAGGCCGATTCTCGCAATGCCCTGAGCTTTGCCCAAATCTTCCATACCTGGCAACCCCAACTCTTTCTGGATACCCACGTGAGTAATGGAGCCGATTATCAACACGTCATGACCTACATCGCTACCCAGGCCGACAAGCTGGGCGGCCCGATGGGGCATTATTTGCGCCTTTTCTTTATCCCACAATTAGAGCAAAAAATGGCCGACCGCCAGTTTCCGATGTGTCCTTATGTGAATGCCTACGGACGAAACCCCTTTCCCGATGGATACCCCCAGTTTTATGATTTGCCACGTTATTCTTCGGGCTATGTCGCTCTTTTTGCCTGCTTAGGTTTTATTGCCGAAACCCACATGCTCAAGCCTTTTGCCCAAAGAGTAGCCGCTACCTATGCCCTGATGCGCAGTATGTTGGAAATGAGTGAGGCCGAAGGCGCAAAACTGACCGACCTGCAAAAAAAACAGTACCAAAGCCAGGCACAAAAAGATTCGCTGAAGCTGGACTGGGAAGTCCGTAAGGATACGGCTCGCCGCATTGCCTTTGCGGGCTATGCTTCGCGCCGGATTCCCAGCCGGGTAACCACCGGAGAGCGGCTCTTTTATGACCGTACCCAGCCGGTGCAGGGCGAGATTCCTTTTTATGAGTTTTTTAGCCCTATCCGCCCGGTGCAAAAGCCGATGGCCTATATCCTTCCGCAGGCCTGGACCGAGGTGCTGGAGCGTTTGCAAGCCAGTGGAGTGCAGTGGAAGCGCCTTCGCCAAGACCAGGAAATACCAGTGGAAGTATATTTTATAGAAAATTACCAAACCCGCACGGCCCCTTTTGAAGGACATTACCCGCATTTTAATACAGAGGTGCGTTCCGAAAAACAGTTGCTCACCTTTCAAAAAGGGGATTATGTGCTTTGGGTCAATCAACCCGCCGGGCGATATCTGGTAGAAACCCTGGAGCCCACCGCCCCTGATTCCTTTTTTAACTGGAATTTTTTTGACATCATCTTGCAACAAAAAGAGGGCTATTCAGACTATGTTTTTGAAGACCTGGCTGAGCAGCTTCTGAAAGAGGATGCCTCTCTCCGGACGCAGTTTGCGCGCAAGATGCAAGAAGACCAGGCTTTTGCCCAGAACCCCGAGGCGCAATTGGACTACATTTACCAGCATTCTGTGTATCGCGAGCCAGGCTATAGGCGCTATCCTGTTTTCCGGCTCCATCAGGAATTGCCCCTGGCCACCGAATAACCATTTTGCAGAAGGCCTGCTGCCCGACAAGTTTCAAAAGGATACAAGCAGACTTGGCAGCCTGGCAAATTCTTGCTATTTTTATCAAAATGCTCAAAAAATGGATGTAAACCCTAAACCCTGGCAAGATGTCTGGCGAGATTTACAGGATGTCTGGAAACGCAATGTGGAAGACAAGGACATTTGGCAAAACCTGAACCAGGAGTGGCGGCGCTTGTTTGCGCCGGCGCAACAGTGGTGGGATGGTCTTACGCCGGTCTGGAAAACGGCATTGAAAGCCCAGCTTCATATTTTTGATGCCGGGCATACCCCCAGTGAAGAAGAGCTAAAAAAAATAATGGCTTTGCAAAAGCTTCATCTGGCTGATTCTGAAATCAATGATTTAGTACCTCTGAAGCCATTGCGCTACCTCCAATACCTTGACCTGAGCAGTACGGCGGTGCTAGACCTGAAACCGCTGGCCCTCTTGCCCAGTTTGGTGCATATAGAAGCAGCCAATACCCGTATTTATGACCTGAAGCCGCTCAAAAAGCTCAAAAACCTGCGTTATCTGGAAGTGAGTATGACGGATGTGGAGGATTTGGCTCCGCTCAAAGTGCTGGCACAACTGAAAGCCCTGCGCTGCAACCATACCTATGTCCGAAGCCTGAAGCCCCTCTATGGCCTGCGCAAGCTCGAAAGCCTGCATTGCCAAAGCACGCCTCTTACAGCGCGGGCAGTAAGGGCTTTTCAGCGGCGATTTCCCCAAGCAGAATTGGTCTTTCATTTTGAAGAGAAAACCCGCTCAAAACCCTGGTGGCGGTGGTTGGGGATTTAGTGCAAGCGATAAAAATTATAAAACTCAGTAGAAATTAATTTGAATCAGTAAACTCACGAAGATGTCCCATAAACACGCTTCAAAAAAACCTTATAAAATTACAACCGTCGAGCAGGCAAAAAATGTTGCCTCTGGCTTTCTCAAAACAATACAACTTGACAAAGCCGTAGAGTTTGGCTTGCCAGAAATAGACGATCGTTATCACATTTGGCGTGTGCCATTAAAATCAAAAAACAGTGATAATATAGGAGAAATAGTTATTGATGCCTACACAACACTTATTGTGGAAAGAAAAACAACCAAAGCGGAAGTATTGGAGGCCCGGCTTTTAGGAAGAAAATTGCAAGCCACTGGGATGAAGAAAGAATCCATCTTACCAAAAATATCCACTCTTCGAAACACCATTGGTCTGGGCGATGCGGAGTTACTTTTGCAAGAAATTCCCAATGAGTCTATTGACCTGGTTTTCACTTCACCGCCTTATTACAATGCGCGTCCCGAGTATGCCGAATATCTCAGTTATGACGAGTACTTACTTAAAATAAGGAAAATAATTCATCAGGCACATCGGGTTTTGGGCGAAGGGCGCTTTTTTGTGATGAATGTATCTCCGGTGCTTATTCGAAGGGCCAACCGCAATGAGGCTTCAAAAAGAATTGCCGTTCCTTTTGATTTTCATAGAATTTTTGTGGAAGAAGGATTCGATTTCATAGATGACATACATTGGGTAAAGCCAGAAGGGGCAGGTTGGGCCACTGGTCGGGGAAGGCGTTTTGCCGCTGACCGCAATCCTTTGCAATACAAACCTGTTCCAGTTACAGAGTATATCTTAGTGTATCGAAAACAAAGCGATAAGCTTATCGACTGGCATATTCGCAAACATCCTCAACCGGAAATAGTAGAGGCCTCTAAAATCAAAGATGGGTACGAAGTAACTAACCTTTGGAGGATTCATCCGGCTTTTCACAAAGAACATCCGGCCGTTTTCCCTCTTGAACTGGCCGAAAAAGTAATTTTGTATTATTCCTTCAAAGAAGATGTTGTTTTAGACCCTTTTGCAGGCACTGGCACAACAGGAAAAGCCGCAGTTAAAAATGGGCGCAGGTTTGTACTTTTTGAGCAGGATGAATCTTTTATGAAGATTATTAAGGAGGATGTATTTCAATGGCTACAAAAAGATGCCGAGAAAGTCAATTGGTTAAATACACCTCCTCCTACAAGTACTCAACAGTTTATAGGTTTTTCTGAGTGAGCGATGAGCAAACAGAAGCGATTATCAAAGCAAATTCCTGAAATAGGGCGAAAGCTTGCCAAGTTTTCTGGGCGAGAACTCCTCCAAAGAGTTGGCAAATCTGTCCTCAATCAAGTAGTAACTTCCATTCTTTGCGGGGGAAATGTGAGGGCTTTGACAGAAGGATTAACCCAACGCAGGGTTTTAATTTCTAATGCATCTCTTTTTATAACCTATTTAAAAGGAATGAGCCTTTTCAAAAATTTTGAAGAAGAATGCAGTCAGATTATTTTGAATGAATTGAGTCAGGGTTCGCTAAGTGGGGAAGAAAAAATTTATCTACAATGGCTTATTGGCCTGACAAGTAAAAACTTCCAGAATGTATTAAGGAGCAATCCAGAGGATTTGGAACGACATTTAGAAGAAATGAAGGATGGCTTAAATGAAGTTCAACTAGCGATGCAGCAGGCGTTTGGTAGCTTAGAAGCCAGCATTCAGGTCGGAGCGGAAAGCTACATAATTCGCTGGCCTTCAATTTTGCAAATTTTTTATGCTATCGGAACTCAAACTTTGGCGATAAGGGGCAGTGAAAAATCTATGTATGGCAAACTGTTTGAAAAGCTTATTTTAGGGTCTTTGCTTACTATCTTGGGCTTTAAATTGATTGAGCCATCTCAAAGCGATAAAGCCAAGATGGTTTTTTGGCTTACACAAAGGGAAAATAAGAGAGAAAGCGATGCTACTATCCTATTAAAGCCTGGGGTGGGGGCAAGATTCGATATTGGGTTTATAGGGCCGGGAAATAGCGAAATTTCTCTGGACAAGGTATCCCGGTTTGAGAGAGAAATGAATTATGGCCGTCAATTACATTATATGTCCACAATCATCTTGGTGGATAAGATTGGAGAACAAAGTAGGATTGCAGCGTTGGCCGATGAAATTAATGGCACAATTATTCAAATGAGCATGACTTACTGGGTCAAAGAGGTCGCGGAGATACTCAATCAAAAAATGGCATTTCGACATCCTCTAATCAAAATGAAACCTGATGAGAGCCTGGATTTTATCCGAGAAAAAATGCAAAGTGTTGATTTAAACCAGTTTATACAATAAAAATCAAGTTTTTGGAGCCTTTCTTCTTTCACCCCGACTTGTCTTCGCCCACCCTGGTCTTAGACCCAGAAGAGGCCCATCACGCCCTCAAAGTAAAGCGGAAAAAGGTGGGCGACTTGCTTTGGCTCACCGATGGGGCCGGGCATCTGGCCAAAGCCATCATTGCGCACATTTCCAAAGAGCGCTGCGAAGTACGTATTCTCGACCTTCAGGCGGCTTCCCGGCCAGTCTGGGGCATTCACCTGGCCATTGCCCCACCCAAGCACCCCAACCGCCTGGAATGGCTTGTGGAAAAACTGACCGAAATAGGGGTAGGACAAATCACCTTTCTAAAAACCCACTATACCGAAAAATTGGGTCTGAAGTGGGAAAGGTTGGAAAAAATTGCCCAAAGTGCACTCAAACAATCTCGCCAGGTGTGGCAGCCAGCTTTAAAACCTATGGCTGAAATAGCGGCTTTTTTGGAAGAAATGGGCTCATTTAATGGGCAAAAGTGCATCGCCTATGCCGCCGCACAAAATTCGCCCCTGGCGCAAATCCTCCAAAAGCAGCAAAGTGTTTGTATCTTGGTGGGGCCGGAGGGAGACTTCCATCCCCAAGAAATAGCAATGGCACAGGCGCAAGGCTTTCTGGGCGTGCGCCTGGCCGAGTCCATTTTACGCACCGAAACTGCGGGGCTGGTGGCTTGCCAAACCGTGCAAATTATCAATCAAATTTAAAAAAATGAACCATGAAAAAATTGTGTGGATAGTCTGGCTGCTTTGCTTTACCCTTGCTCCGGGTCTCAGGGCCCAAAAAGCTACCTTGCGCCTTGGCAAGCTCAAGTATAATGGCGGCGGCGACTGGTACGCCAACAAGACCTCCCTCCCCAATCTTATTCAATTTTGTAACCGCAACCTGGGGCTAAACCTGGCCCCCGAGGCAGAGATTGTGGAGGTAGGAAGCCCGGATATTTTTGCCTATCCTTTTATTCACATGACCGGGCACGGCAATGTAGTCTTCAGCGAGGCCGAAGCCGAAAACCTGCGCCGCTACCTGATTTCGGGCGGATTTTTACACATTGACGATAACTACGGCCTGGATAAGTTTATTCGCCCGGAGATGAAAAAGGTTTTTCCAGAGTTGGAATGGGTAGAATTGCCTTTCTCGCATCCCATTTATCATCAGAAGTTTGACTTTCCCAATGGCTTACCCAAGATTCACGAGCACGACGGCAAGCCCCCCCAAGGTTTTGGAATTGTGTATGAAGGACGTTTGGTCTGTTTTTACAGCTATGAATGCGACCTGGGCAATGGCTGGGAAGACCCCTCCGTACACGGCGACCCGGAGCCTGTTCGCCAAAAAGCCCTGCAAATGGGGGCCAATATCCTTAGTTATGCTTTCACGAGCTATTAAACAAAAAACCGGCCCAGGCCGGTTTTTTTGATTTATTTATATTCCCCTTGCCAAAGGTTGCCTCTCAGGGCGGTATTTTTCATCTTTAGCTTGTTCTGGCTGGTGCTGAGGTAGTTGGCCGCATTGTATTTGATGGTGCAGTTGTTCAGGCTCGCATTGGTATTGTTGAGCAATTGAAAAAGGGCATAGGCCGAATAATCTTCCAGACCGGTCCGGTTTCCCTCCACGACACAGTTTTCAAAAACTACTGAAGGGCAATTGTCCAGGACAATCAGGTCAAATTCCTGGTTATCGTGAAAACGGCAATTTTCAAAACGAAGATTATTGCTGCTCACCATTGTCATAATCCCATACGTACAGCCCCGGATGGCGGTGTTTCGGCAGGTAAGATTTTCCACATTGCTGGCATTCAGGCCCTCAATGCCACTTCCATACAGGTCGCAGTTGGTAATCGTAATGTTCTGGCAGTTCTCAAACTTAAACACCCCACCAACACAGCCCCCTTTGGAGGCTCCGTGGCCAGCTTCCAGCATGTCGAGGGTGATATTCTGGCAATCTCGAAAAACAATCACGTGCCCATAGTCTGGCTGGGTAATCAGTTCGGCCCGCTTTTGGGCATCTGCGCTTTTGAGGGTGAGGTTGCGCACGCCCGTTAGCACCAGTTCGCGGCCATCATACACTTCCTCGTAGCTCACCGCGCCTTCGTACATTTCCTCAGTCGATACATCAAAGGTTTCGCCTGCCGATAATACCAGCACCCGGTCCGAAGCCAGGTTCCGCACCAATTCCTCAGTGGTTTTTACATTGATGGTTTTGACTTGAGCCTCGACAGGACAAACTAGCCCTCCCAAATAAATCATAACAAGGAAAATTCTTTTCATGTGGTCGGTATAGTTTGGTTTAAACTCGAGGTCCAATTACGATATTTTTTTTGGGAATTTTGGCCCTTGTATAGCCACTAAAAATAAATTTTGGCAATCAGTTTTCTTCCACCCTGTCCAAAACCATCCAACGCCGTGTTTGAGAAGGCATAAAGCCATATTTGCGATAGAGGTTGGGGGCATCATTGGCTACCATCCAGTTTGAAAAGCCCTGTAAATCTGGATGATTGATAATGTACTCAATGAGTAGATTGGCCAGGCCCCGGTGGCGGTGGGCTTCTTCAATGTATAAATCTGCGATATAGCCAAAGGTGGCGTAGTCTGTAATTACACGGGCAAAGCCTACTTGTTGGTTTTGGTAGTAAATGCCAAAACAGGCCGAATGTTCAAGGGCTTTTTCAAATTGTGTCCGGGTAAGGGCAGGATTCCATTCAGATTGGAGCAATACTTCGTAAATCCATTCTTTTTGAAGCAAAGAGGCTTCATTAGAAATTTTGTAACTACTTTTCATGCTTTAAATGTAAGGTATGCCTGGGTTTTTTAAAAATAATCGACAAAGATTTTGCAAAAAAATAAAGCTAAAAAAATGGCTTTTCTCCTGATATTTCTAAATCAGTTTTGGACTTTGGGAGAGAAAAGAGGAATATGGGATAAGGTCGGGATAGGAAATTACCCCGGAGGCTACCCAGGCCACAAATTATTTTTCTTGAAAAAATGATGTTTTGACTTACTAAGCCACTTTTTGACCTGCTTAACACGTTAATTCCCTGGTTTGGGTCCAAGCTTTCAAAATCTGACATAATTTTTGTCTTAAACGTACGTAATTTTTTTAGTCAAAATACATTTCAACAAAAAAACATGAACCGCTTTGCTTGGCACCAATTTTTGATTTGGTTCCATTTTCTCTTAAACCCCTTCCAGCCACAATTTGGGAATGCCCAGTGTATCCCAACCGGATTAAGCGAAACTGTTACGACATCAGGTACTGTACTTAATAGTTATTATCCCGGTGGAGCAAATGTAGATGCTGGCCAAAATATGATTACCGTGGGCGCACGGCGGGGAAATTTTGATATAGCTGAGGGCGATTTGCTACTCATCATCCAGATGCAGGGCATAGAAATCAATACCACACTTCCCGATAACATCATCAATGGTGATTATGCCGACGGTCCGGGCCTCTTGGACCGCCAGGGCCACCTCAATACGGCCAATAACCGTGCGGGGCAATACGAGTATGCCGTAGCCAATGGGCCTGTTTCCTCTGGAAGCCTGCCTTTGAAAGCCAATCTTCTCAACAGCTATCGCCATTCGCTTACGCCTTCGGGAAATTTGGGTGCCCAAACCTTTCAGGTGGTTCGGGTAGCCAACTATCTCAATCTGACGATTAATAATGGGGCTAGTGTAAGTGCCCTTCCCTGGAATGGCCGAACCGGGGGCATCGTGGCCATTGATGTAGCCGGGAATCTTACTATTGGAGGGTTTATTGATGTCAGTAATCAGGGCTTCCGGGGTGGTGGGCGGCGAGCCAGTGAAGTGGTCAATAATTTGCCTGGGCATCGTGGCGAGGGAATTGCCGGAACCCCCCGCTTGGTTTATGACGGGCTTGCTATTGCGGATTTAGGCACCTTTACCTATCCGGGAACCGTCTCGGGCGATTTTGCCCCCGACCGTGGGATAGGGCCCCCGGCAATGCGGGTGGTTCCAGTGTGCTGGATGGCGGCGGCGGCGGCGGAAGTAATGGCGCCAATGGCGGTAATGGCAGCCTGGATGATGCGATTAATACGGGCAACAATTCCAAAGGAGCCATTGCCTTGAATATTTTGGGCGGAAATCGGCTCTTTATGGGCGGCGGCGGCGGAAGTGGAGGCAGAGACGATGACCCCGGCGATAATGATAATGCCAGTAGTGGGCAGCCCGGCGGTGGTATTATCCTGATTAGAGCAACCACGCTGACAATTCCCGGAACGGGGGTGCGAGCTTTGCGGGCCAATGGCCGCAACGGCGGAACACAGTCTTCGGAAGGCGCGGGCGGCGGGGGTGCGGGCGGCACAATATTGGTCTATACTGAAAGCGATAATTTATTTGGCCTTAGTATAGAAGCCAGAGGAGGGAATGGCGGGAGTACTACATTGTCGCAAGACGGGGGCGGCGGCGGCGGCGGCGGCGGTTTTGCCTTGCTCACTCGTATTGGCGGCGGTTCATTCTTTGGATTACCCAATATTAATGTTTCTGGAGGGCCCCCGGAACCAGTGGCCCCAATACAACCGCCGCAACCGGCGGCACAGGTGGTTTTTCCACGGGTACTTTGCCTGGCAATGCCTTTACTTGTGATTTGTCTATCTTGCCCGTTACGCTTACCTTTTTTGAAGCCTATGCCCAGGCCAACCAAACCGTCCGGCTGGTATGGGAAACCATTCTTGAAGTAGATAATGCCTATTATGTGCTGGCCCGGGCAGGTCAAGACCTTCACTTTGAGACCATTGCCCAGATAGAAGGGGCCGGGCAAAGCCAGATTCCCCTGCTTTATCAATGGATTGATACGGAACCATTTTCTGGCATCAATTATTATCGCCTCCAGGCCATTGATATCTATGGTGAGGTAAGTGATACCTTTATCACCTCGGTAGTGATGGAGACTGATAGCCCTTATCATCTTTATCCCAATCCAACACCC
This sequence comes from Microscillaceae bacterium, assembly GCA_012031215.1. Taxonomy (GTDB): domain Bacteria; phylum Bacteroidota; class Bacteroidia; order Cytophagales; family Microscillaceae; genus JAAUUB01. Next base: position 83,028 of record JAAUUB010000001.1, read on the forward strand.
GATTGGCTCTATATGAAATGGCAATTAGGGGCATCACCCGTTTCAGTATCCATACACAACATATCGGGCCAGGAATGGATACTATCCCCCCGCCAACAATTAGAACCTAATAAGACTTACGCCTGGAATTTAAAATTTTTACCGCCCGGACTCTATATCCTCCAAATTAAAACTGAGCAAAGGCGCTACGTGGAGAAAATAATTTTGCAGCCCTGATGCCGGCATTTGAAAGGCAGACATAGCGACCTGCAAAAGGGCAAATCCCTCTAAGCCCGGGTGAATGCCCGCCATGTCTTTTCATAGGAATGATGCAGAAGAAAGGGTTGAAATTACCGAATTGAGAACCAAAAAGGGTAGGCAAATTGCCTGGGAAACAGGTAATTCCTAAAATATCCTAAGGAGAATTTGAAATTCTTATTTATTTTTGATGTTCAGACATAGACCAAATCTCCAAGTTTAAAAACCCTCTAATATGCTCATAATCAGTTCGTTCAGTGCGATAACTTTTTTTTAATTTGCTACAATTAGGCCTTTTCGCCCAACCTACCGAGCGATGGCAACAAAAGGTTGAATATATTATGGACATAGATTTTGATGTCAAAACGCATCGTTTTCTGGGCCAGCAAACGCTGACGTATTACAACAATTCACCCGACACACTTCTACAAGTGTTTTATCATTTGTATTTCAATGCCTTTCAGCCCGGCAGCATGATGGATGTTCGTTCGCGCACCATTGCTGACCCCGACCCCCGGGTAGGCAATCGCATCGCCAGCCTTTCACCCGAAGAAATTGGCTTTCAAAAAGTCAAAAGTCTTACCCAGGATGGGCAGGAGGTCGTTTTCGAAACAGTAGGCACCATTTTAGAAGTAAAGCTGGCCCAGCCCCTGCTCCCGGGCCAAAAGACGGTACTTGCTATGCAATTTGAAGGCCAGGTACCTGTACAAATCCGCCGCTCGGGGCGAAACAGTGCCGAAGGCATCGCCTATTCTATGACCCAATGGTATCCTAAGCTCTGTGAGTATGACTACCAGGGCTGGCACGCCAATCCTTACATAGCCCGCGAATTTCACGGGGTTTGGGGTGATTTTGAGGTGAAAATTCAGATAGACCCCAACTATATAGTAGCTGGTACAGGTTATTTACAAAACCCCAATGAGGTAGGCTATGGCTATGAAAGCCCAGGCACTACCGTCAAAAAGAACAAAAAAAGTAAGCTGACTTGGCACTTCAAAGCCCCCCAGGTACACGATTTTGCCTGGGCCGCCGACCCGGATTATGTCCACGACATTGTGTCTGTGCCAGATGGGCCTACCCTGCATTTTTTCTACCAAAACAACCCAGACTATGTCAAAAATTGGAAAGATTGCCAGCCCACTATTGTCCGGGCTTTCCAATTTATGAATCAGCGGTTTGGAAAATATCCCTATGCTTCCTACGCTGTGATTCAGGGCGGCGACGGCGGTATGGAATACCCCATGTGCACCCTCGTAACGGGCAATCGCTCTACCAACAGCCTCATTGGGGTCGTTGTACATGAACTGATTCACAGTTGGTATCAGGGAGTATTGGCTACTAATGAAAGCCTTTATGCCTGGATGGACGAAGGATTTAACAGTTATGCCGGAAATTTATTTAACGGCGGTGATTTTCCGCACGAAGGCAGTTATAATTATTATTTCAATATTGTAAAAAGGAAAATTGAAGAGCCACTTAGTACCCACGCCGACCATTTTGAATACAATTCCGCGTATGGCATGGCCGCCTATGCCAAAGGTTGTGTTTTCTTGGCGCAGTTGGGTTATGTCATTGGGGAAGAGGCCCTAGCGCGGACGATGAAACGCTATTATGATACCTGGAAATTTCGCCACCCCAATGACAATGATTTCATCCGTATTGCCGAAAAAGAATCCGGGCTGGAGCTGGACTGGTACAAGGAATACTTTGTTTACACGACGCATACCGTAGACTATGCGCTGGAGAAAATCGAAGAAGTGGATGGTAAAACCCAAATCACGCTCAAACGCCTGGGTCGTATGCCTATGCCCATTGAGCTGCTCCTTACACCCAAAGAGGGCCCCACCACACTTTATTACATCCCGCTGGAAATGATGCGCGGCCAAAAGCCAAAAGAGGATGCCAACACTGCCCGTGAGGTATTGGCTGACTGGCCCTGGACCCACCCTACCTACACCTTTCAGGTATCGATACCGCTTTCAAAAATAAAAAAAGTGGAGATAGACCCTTCTCTGCGTATGGCAGATACCGACCGAAAAAACAATGAAGCTGTGCCAAAATAGCCGCTACTGGAGGGCCTTTACCCAAAATTTTCCGAATGGCTTCTGGCTTCTTTCTCCCCCAACCGGCCTTTCTTTTTGAAGCCTGAACCGAAGTATTCTCCTCCTGGTTTTGGCTTCGCATAAGTTTGTCCTTGAGGAGTGAAATTCTTGAAAATAACCTGGCGGATGCAAAAAATAGAAGACAAATTGGCGCAAAAAAAATTTCAGAACGAATGGCATAAACTTCGGGTCAATTTGCTGCATACAGCCAGTTGGCTCAAAAATGAAGTGGCCGATTTTTTGGCCCCTTATGGCATCACCCAGCCCCAGTTTAATATTTTGCGCATTGTGCGAGGGCATCACCCTGAACCCTTGAGCACGCTCCAGATTCGGGAGCGGATGATTGACCGCATGTCAGATACTTCCAGAATGGTGGAGAGGCTTGTAAAAAAGTCTCTTTTGCGCAAAGAACCTTGCACCCACGACAAACGCCTGGTCAATATCTACATTACTGAGGCAGGCTTGAGCTTGCTTTTCCTTATCGACCAGAAAATGCCCCAGCTAGATGCCGTAACCCAGGGCCTGGATGAAGCCGAAGCCCAATTGCTCAATGCCCTTTTGGATAAACTGCGAGTAGAAGGGGAAGTCCCTTTTGGTTAATTTTTTTGAAAATAATTTCGTTAAATTTTTTTGTTTCGTAAAAATAGACCAATTTTGTAGTCCATAGCTGGTTGAAGGATATTGGAGGTTAAGTGGACAGCCCCGTTCACACCTCCAATTATCTTTTTTAGGCCTTCCCAAAAGATTTTCCCATTAAAAGTAAACCCCGGCCCTTTCCTATTGGTTTTTGAGGGCATGGTTCCGGTAGAAAATTCTTTCTGTAATGTACTTTGGCTTAAGCGTGATTTAAGAATACGCGATCATGCGCCTTTGCAAGCCGCCCTCCAGACGCGCCTTCCCCTGATGCTGCTCTACGCCTGGGAGCCTTCCATTCTGGCCTATCCAGATTGGGACGTGCGCCACGGCCAATTTGTGTGGCATTCCTTACAGGCACTCAACCAAAGTCTGCGTCCTTATCAGGCCGAGGTGGCCCAGCCTTACGGCCATATTTTGGATATTTTTGCTTGGATTAGCCGTTTTTATCGCATCCGGGCCGTTTATTCTTACCAAGAAACGGGCCTGAGAGCTGGCTACGACCGCGATCGAGCCGTAAAAAAATACCTGGCACAAAGGCAAATCCTTTGGCATGAGTTTCAACTCAATGGGGTAGAAAGAGGAAGACACAACCGGGCTGGTTGGGACGAAGCCTGGGAAAACTTCATGAAGGCCCCTCTCCAGCATCCAAACCTGGAAGCCCTCCAAACCCTGCCCCTCACCTGGCCAGCAAAGCTGCAAATGCCTCCTCACCTGGCCAAAGAACTGGCGCAATATCCGTCGGCTTATCAACCTGCCGGCGAAAAATACGCCTGGCAATATTATCGTAGTTTTTTGAATCATCGGGTGGCCCATTACAACCGCCATCTTTCCTTACCCGAACCGAGCCGAACCAGTTGCAGCCGCCTGTCTCCATACCTGGCCTGGGGCAATCTGAGCGTTCGCCAGGTCTATCAGGCATATCAGCAGGTTTTGGGCGAAAGTCCTTATTCATTTCAACTCAAAAGCTTTCGGTCCCGCCTGCAATGGCGTTGTCATTTTATACAGAAGTTTGAAATGGAAGACCGGATAGAATTTGGACATCTCAACCGGGCTTATACCGATTTGGGGCAGGAATTAAAGCCGGAATGGATAGAGGCTTGGCAAGAAGGCAAAACGGGGTATCCTTGGTAGATGCGGCTATGCGTTGTGTGCGGGCGACGGGCTATCTTAACTTTCGCCTGCGGGCGATGGTGGTTTCTTTTCTCACGCACTTACTCTGGCAGCCCTGGCAAAGCGGGGTACATCACCTGGCCCGAATGTTTTTGGACTATGAACCGGGTATTCATTTTTCTCAGTTTCAGATGCAGGCGGGCGTAACGGGCATCAATACCATCCGGGTCTATAATCCTACCAAGCAGGCCCAGGAAAAGGACCAAGAGGGCGTATTTATCCGCAAATGGGTGCCCGAACTGGCCCGATTACCGCAGGCACTGCTGGCGCAGCCAAGCAAAATGACAGCCTTTGAGCAAAATCTGTATCGCTGCCAATTGGGAAAAGATTACCCTCATCCCCTGGTGGGTTTTGAAACAGCCTACAAAAAAGCCTCGAGCCAATTGCACTCCTTGCGAAAAAGGGAGGAAGTTCGTCAGGAAAATCGAAGGATTCTACGCCGACACGTACGCCCAAAACCGGAAGAATAAAAAAAGCCGCATCTTTGGGCTAAAAAATGCGGCTATTCCAAGGAAAATGATGAGTTCAATCAGAGAAACGTGAATTACGCTGGTGATACTTTTCCAGAAGGGCCTGAATACTAGACACACTCTGGGCAATGTCAGCATCAAGGTCGCCGCTATGAATGAGGCCTTTGCGAATGTCATCAAAGAGATAATTCTCCGATTTGATCAACATGTTGGAGGTGTAATTGTAGCGGCGGACGCTGTTGGCGTACTTAAACTTTCTCTCAATCATAATTTTGAAATTTTGTAAATTAGTAACACCCTAATATACAGCCTTTTTCTTAGTTGACAAAACTTAGTAGTACATTTTTGAAATTATTTACAAATAATTTATGTTATGAGAGCCTTTCTGCTAAATTTTTGTTCTTTTTGAACAAAAAGCCTGTACTTTGCTAAGTTTTGCGGAAACGCAGGGCCACCCGACTGGCTTTTGGCCCGCCACTATAGTCATAAAAACCCATTCCAGACTTCTGGCCCAGATGCCCGGCGGCAACCATATTGATGAGCAGCGGGCAGGGGGCATACTTAGGATGGCCTAATCCCTGGTGCATCACCTGAAGTATGTCCAGGCAAATGTCAAGCCCTACAAAATCGGCCAATTGCAAAGGACCCATAGGGTGGCCCATCCCCAGTTTCATCGCCTGGTCTATTTCTTCTACCCCCGCAATGCCTTCATAAAGGGCATAGAAAGCTTCATTGAGCATAGGCAGCAAGATGCGATTGGCGGCAAAGCCGGGGTAGTCATTGACTTGCACGGGGATTTTGCCCAACTGCGTAGCTAATTGCACAATCGCCTGGCTGGTAGCGGGGGCGGTAGCATAGCCATTAATTACTTCTACCAGCTTCATGACCGGCACTGGGTTGAAGAAGTGCATTCCGATTACATTTTGGGGCCTCTGCGTGGCAGCGGCAATCTTGGTGATGGAAATGGAGGAAGTGTTGCTGGCCAATAAGGTATGGGGTGGGCAAAGTGAGTCCAGGTCGGCAAATATTTTCAATTTTACGGCCAGGTTTTCGCTGGCCGCCTCAATGACCAGGTCGGCTGAGGCCACCGCCTCTTGAAGGTCAGTAGAAAGTTGGATATTGGCCAGGGCCTGGTCTTTTTGTGCCTCGCTGAGTGTAGCTTTTTGGATTTGCCGCTCTAGGTTGGCCGAGATGGTCTGTAAGGCTTTTTGCAAAGAGGCCTCAGAAATGTCCATCAAACAAACCGAAAATTGATTTTGGGCAAAAATGTGGGCAATGCCATTTCCCATGGTTCCCGCGCCAATAACGGTGATGTGTTGCATATCAAGCGTTTTGAGATGAAGACTTAGGCCAAATTTAGGCGTTTTGCCAAAAACATTTAGCCTTTAAAGTTACTTTCTCAAGATTATTTCTCATTTATAAGGCAATTATTCGTTTATTGCGTAAATTTAGCTTTATTCAATGCCAAAAGAAGGCAAGGCCTACTTTTATGAACAAACTGATTCGGATTCATCTGACCAGTATCCACGAGTTAAAAAACTTGTTTAATCATCTGGCGGAAGGGCTTTGCTCAGCCCTGGCATTGCCTTTTACAATTGAGCCGGGTTATTTTGCTATCAAAGAGCAAATCCGTTATTTTCCCTCCAAGATGCCCGAAAGCGAAGTGCAGCCATATATTATGTCTATCTCCCGTACTTTTGCCCAAGAAGGGCACGTCATCCGTGTGGAGCGCAACCTGAGTTATTGGAATGAAGAAGAACTCAACGATGCCGAAGTAAAGCTGAGTCTCATCAAAAACCAAGACCAGGAGTTTGTTCATATTTCTGGCACAGATCGGGAGGGTATTTTTTATCAGGGAGTACGAATTTTATCGCAGGGCCTGGATGATGAGGCCTGCCAAACGGTATTTAAACTGCTCTTGCAGATATTGGATTACAAAGTGGTAAAAGTCGTTTGAAATACAAGCCAGAGAAAACATTTTCCGAAGTGTTTCAAAGATAATAACCTTGTTTTCGGTTTGCTTTTTGCACCCATCATGAACAAGCCAAGTTTGTTTGCCCAAATATATTCTTGCTTCAAATTTTACTGGGGGTTTGAATTGAATACCCAATGACGATGCTAATTGAGGAATGTCTCTGGAATTATCCTGGCATAGCGGCCATTATTTTGAAAATAAAGGTTTACGAGCCCTTATTCGTCTGCCTGGGGGGGGCTGGGACTCAGCTTTTGGAACTGGCAGTTTTGGGCGAGGCCTCTAGCCAAACGATTTAAACAACTCAGGCGCGAAAACCTGCACCTACAAAGACAAAATGCCCAATTGCAAACCCAATTGCAAACCCAAAAAACTAAAATTGTCCATCTTCAGCAGACGGTAGAAACGCTCACGCAAAATTTTTACAATGAAGAACCAGAGGTCGAGGCCAAGCTTATTGCTCTAGGCCCAAGAACTCCCCTCAAAGCCAGTTTTCAAGCCTCAAGCCAGCCAGGCCTCCGCGACCCCGAGGCTCTTTTGACCAGCACCACGGCCGTTCGCAAAAACCGAGACACCCTGGACAGCATCTTGTATGCCCGCCAAATTCAGCAGGCCTTGCTCCCCCAGCTAGATGTGATTCAGTCAGTCTTTGCCGAATCTTTTGTGCTTTTTAAACCCCGGGATATGGTAAGCGGGGATTTTTATTGGTTCAACTCAAAAAGCCACCTTTCGGTCATTGGAGCCGTTGATTGCACCGGCCACGGCGTTCCGGGGGCTTTCCTAAGTATGATTGGCAATGAATTGCTCAATAAAATTGTCATTTTTAAAGGTATCAGTGAGCCTGACCGAATTCTCAATCAGCTCCAATTAGAGATGCGCAATACCCTCAAGCAAAAAGAAAATGGCAATGAAGATGGTATGGATATTGGCCTCTGTACGCTTCACCTGGTTCCCGAAGACCGACAGGAATGGTTTGGGCCGCCTCGTCTCGAATTTGCCGGCGCGCGCAATCATTTGATTTATATCCAAGACCAGCAACTTAGGGTCATCAAAGGAGATAAAATTCCGATTGGCGGTTATCTCTATCAAGAAGACCATAGCTACACCCGACACGTTGTGCCCCTTCATACCTCTACCCGGATTTACCTATTTTCGGATGGCTTTGCTGACCAATTTGGAGGGCCGGAAAAGAAAAAATTTATGATGGGACGATTTCGCGAATTGCTCTTTTCTATCCATCAGCGCCCTATGCCCGAACAGAAAGAACTCCTAGACCAACAACTTCGGCAATGGATTGGCACTGGGCCACAAATAGATGATGTCTTGGTGATGGGTTTTTTGATAATCCCTCCGCCTTTGAAAAAAAATAGTGAAACAGAGAGTTAGACATTACCTTTCCGCCCATTTCTTCGTAATGTTTGTTATAGTTTGGACACCATTTATCAAAGCCCATGCGCCTACGCTTACCTATCTTAGCCTTTGGCCTTATTTTTTTTGCTTGTACCCAGGAAAAAGAACCCACCCAAAAAGCACCGGACACCTCTGCCGAAGCGGCGCCTTCTTCAAACCAAAATCCCTCGGCCACCATTAACCAGCCAGCTTCGCTGGCTCGCAAAGATTCGGCCCAAAAAGCTTCCCCAGGCCCAGACGAAATGGCCAAAAACACAAGCTTGCCCCTGAACCCAGTACAGGCCCTCCTGCGAAGCCTGGATACGGGCCGAAAAGTGGAGTTTGCCCCCCTCGATTTACAAGTCTTGCGGGAAGATACGCTCATCAAAGCCCGCGCCGGCCTTTTTGAAATCAGTTTTGCAACCGACTGCCTCAATGACAGCCTCATTGCCCAGGAAATGTTTGACTATGGCGGTACGAATACCAAAAGTTATCTCATTTCGCACAATTATAAAACCAATATCGCCATCAAAAAGATGGCCGCACCCTGGGCCAGCAACTCATCAAAAAAGAAATTTTTAAAGGACAATTAGACCCGGGCTTCCTGGCCAAATCCATTCTCAAACACCCACAGTTTGTCCGCTTCGACGAAGAAAAAAACGAAGCCATCTTTGAGTTTATCATCGGAATTCCTAATACCGACTGGCTTGTGATTGCGGGGGTAAATCTCAATGAAAGGGGCAAAGTGAGGGTTATTGACATCGTAATGCCCGAATTATAACCTCACTTGATAAGCGAAACAGTGCCCCGGTACACCTCATTGAAATAATCAATGTAATAAAAATAAATGCCGGGAGGAAAATCGCCCCCATCCCAGGCAAAATTGCGGTCCGTAGAACGGTACACCAAGCTTCCCCAGCGATTGTAAATCTCAATGCTGCGAAACCGAAAACGGCAGTTTTCTTCGGGTAAATTAGGTATCTGAAAAGTAGGATTAAAGCTATCGCCATTGGGCGTGAAAGCATTGGGCGGAAGAAAGCCCTCTAAGACAATGGGCTTGTCGAGCAATACGAGCTTCACACAAACCTTCCGGGTCTGGTCCTCGCAAAAGCCCTGGTCTTTGACCAAAAAATCAATCACAAATTCATTGCGGGCATCGGCCACCGCCCGGCAATCACTGCTCCACGTGAAGCGCGACTGCACCGCTCCGAGGCCACTGACCGGAGTAAACTGCATGCCGTAGTCGGCCAGTTGAAAGCCCCGCCCCTCAGCACTCAGCTCAAGGAAATCATTGTCGAGCAGGTCTTGGGCGAATACTTCAAAAGTAAAAAGTTCTTCTACTATTTTCTCGAGCAAATATTCGCAGTTTGTATCTCCGGCGGGGGCATTGGTGCTTATCACCGGGGGGTTCTCCACCACCGGCAGGGCCACCAGGCGTACCCGGAGCGTATCTTTATCCGGGGCCGGGCAGCGATTGTCGGCCACAATCAGGTCAAACTCAAAAACACTGAGCGAGCCGCCTGGCATCATCTCCGAAAAAACGCAAGCTGGCCAGCAAAACTGCACCCTCAGGCTATCGTTAGGCCCATTGACCACTCCCTGCGAGAGCGAGAGATAATTTCCCTGGGCCACAAAATTGCGAGGCAGGAGCGAAAGTCGTAGCAATTCGTTGGGGTCGGGGTCTTTGAGCCATATATCAAAACAAAGATTGCCCGTGCTGGCATCGAGCGATATAGTCTGGCCGGGTTCATAAAAAACGGGGGTATTGCCACTCTGCCCGGTTTGGGCTTGCAGGCTGGGGGCATTGTTTTGGGGGCAGTCTAAAACCAAGAGCTGAAAATCGCGCCTTACTTCCCCTATCTTTACTCCATTGCGAAACTCCTCGCAGCGCACCGAAAACACAAACAAACCTTGCTGAATGGGCACCACCGAGAGCAGACCCGTTTGCGCATTGACCTGAAACTGATTTTGAGGAAAGGCCACGTCGTGGGGGATAGCCGTTTGGGCATTATAGCCCGGCAGCCATTGCACCGGGGCATAAGGCCCCGCCGCCGGAGGGGGTATAATCAAATCTGGGTCGGGGCCGCTATTGCCCGCCAGGGGAGTGGCCAGCGAATATACCAGTTGGTCGCCGTCGGGGTCGGTGGCCCCGAAGGCAAAAGACACGGGCTCATTGAGGCAAAGATAATCTCCTACCGGAATAGCAAAAACAGGAGAAGAATTAAAAAAATTACTGCCGTTTTGGCGCACCGCCGGGAACTCCAGGTAAAAAGCCATGCCCACATCGCCAGGGCTAACGATATTGCTGATGGTGCCATTGCGGCAACAACGCTCCCACACAACATAATATCCGGTGCTTTGGTTGTAGATGCTGCCTTCCAAAATCAGGCCCCGCCCGTAGCGAAGCAGGCGGGTGCGCAACTGGCCATTGGTGCAGCTAGGATTGGTATAGGGAACCTGGCTCTCGCTGAGCTTGGGCAGGAGGATACTTGAAATAAGCTGGTTATTGGCTTTTGAATAAATATAGGCCTGAATTTCTGGGTCTTCGGCATCAGGGTTGCCATTGACATCATCAAAATACAGATTCAAAAACAAATTGTACTGATTGCCCGATAAATGGTCAAGCTGAAACTCTCCCCCCACAATGTGGGTGGCCTGTGTGGTGTTGACCCAAAGCCCCATCACGCAAATCAATGCCCTAAATCTTTTCATACCAATTAGCCCAATTTTTTGAACCTAAAAATACATTTTTTTCCTCAAATTATGCCCCTTGTTTTAAAAATCCTGGACTGTTCAGTCGCCAATACCTACAGACTAAGGAGCAGACCTCGGGGCACTCTTTTTGATTTATAACATATTTTTGGAAGAAACTTACTAACTAACTGATTTAGGTGAATTGATATTTTATTTCGGTGAGCGTCTATTTTTAATAGATAAAACGCATTGCCCGCACGCCAAAAGACCCCTTTTCTTAGCTCTCCGTCCGAAATTATTACTTTCATCGTGAACCTAAGTAAGCAAAAAAGGAATTTCCTGGGCTAATCCCTCAAAATCCTACCTGCCCGCCGCAGGGCGAAGGCTGTCATGTTCCTACCCCGGGGAAGCACCTCCGTAAGAAGCAGTATTCCTCACACCCTTTATCTTAAAAAGACTATGGTAGAACTACATAAGAGCAAGTATTTTCAGGTTTGCTGGGAGGCCCCCCAGGAACTGTTTTATTATGTTTTTAATGAACAAACCAGTGACATGTGTGCCGAAGAGTATATAGACGAACTAAGGGCGTTTATCCGGCTGGTCAAAAAATATCAGCCCCGGTATGTCCTCGGCGATATGGTGGATTTTGGCTTTGTCATCACGCCCGACATACAGGAATGGGTCAACGAAAACCTGTTTACAGTCTATCAGGAAATCGGATTTAAGAAAATTGCCATTCTGATGAGCAAGGAATTTGTGGCCAGCCTTTCTATTGAACAAACTATGGAAGAAAACCGAAGCAATAGCTTTCAGACGGCATTTTTTGAAAATGAAAAAATGGCCCGGGCCTGGCTGGAAGGCAAGGTCAGCCTTCGAGAAGTCTATTGCTGACAAAAACAGCCGCATCGCGAAAACCCTCCTCACGAAAAAGCTGGGGAGGGTTTTTTTGTTTTGCTCCATAAGCCCGATTCCTGCTTTAAAACTATTTTCCTTTTGGGCCTTGATTTGCACTTTCTCTCAAAAAAACTTAGCTTGCCCTTCTTAAAAGGATTGTTTTGCGGAGCAAAGACAGGACGCTTGGGGCCGCCCCCGTCCACCCGATGCTTATGAAAGAGGCTACAAAACCTATCTAAATGGAGGATATTATGTCAGAACAAAACCGCGAAAGAGACCTGGTCCTGGCCCCGAATGAATTTTCATTTATTTCTGACCAGACGAAGGGCAATATCAACGTGTATGTGGGGCCCTACAAGACCAGCCTGGCCAACACGGACAAACCAGTCATCTTTGACGAGCATTCCAAAAGGTTTGAGCGTTGCAATCTGGAGGAATCCATTCAGCCTTTTGTCATTGCGCCCGAAGGCTGGTATGTGGTCATGAAAAACCCCCCCCCGCGACGGCCACCAGCCCAAAACCGGAACCAGCAACAGCCTGGCGGAGCTCAATGTGGGCCGCAAGGTCAATATTCCCGGCCCGGTCAATTTTGCCATCTGGCCCGGGCAAATGGCCAAGGTCTTGCGCGGCCACCATTTGCGCTCTAACCAATACCTCCTGGTGCGGGTCTATGATGAAGAAGAAGCCCGAAAAAACTGGGCCAAGGCCGTCATCAAGACCAAATCGGGGGCCGAATCGGGCGACGAAAGCCCCGATGAAGTAACCAGTAAAGAGGATATGCCCGAACTCACCATGGGCAAAATGCTGGTCATCAAAGGGGAAAACGTTTCTTTTTACATACCCCCCACGGGCGTGGAAGTGGTCAAAGATGAAGACTTCCAATACGTGCGCGAGGCCGTTACCCTCGAGAGGCTGGAATATTGTATTCTTTTAGATGAAGACGGCAATAAGCGCTACATACAAGGTCCGGCGGTGGTTTTTCCCGAGCCTACTGAAGAATTTGTGTATAAAAACGGCACGCGCAAATTCAAAGCCATTGAGCTCAATGAAATGAGTGGTTTGTATATCAAGGTAATTGCCCCTTATACCGAAAACAAGATTTCTTACAAAGAAGGCGATGAGCTATTTATAACTGGCAAAGACCAAATGATTTACTATCCCCGCCCGGAGCATGCCATCATCAAATACGGGAAAAAGGAACGTCATTATGCCATTGCCATTCCGGCGGGTGAAGGCCGCTATTATCTCAACCGCAAAACGGGCAAAGTTTCCTTGCAGAAAGGCCCGGTTATGTTTTTGCCCGACCCCCGCGAATCGGTGATTGTGCGCCGCATTTTGCCCCCCAGAAAAGTGGCTCTCTGGTTTCCGGGCAACCAGGAAGCTTTGCAATACAACCAAAAATTGCAGGAACTGGCCCAAAATGAAGCCCAAAGCTTCCTCGAGGATTCTGTCTTGCAAGCTCAAACCCCCGAATCGGTGCTGATGCCCTCGCCGGCCCCCGCCGGGGCGCGCAAAAAGAAAGAAAAGGTTTCGGACGAAATCGCGGGCGATGAATTTGAGCGCGACCAGGGCTTCACGCCCCCCCGCACCATCACCCTGGACACCAAATACGACGGCGCCGTTACCATCAATGTCTGGACTGGCTATGCCATCCTGGTGGTGAGCAAAACGGGCACCCGCAAGGTCATTGCCGGGCCTCAGTCTTACCTGCTGGAATACGACGAAGACCTGGAAGCGGTTGAACTTTCTACGGGCACGCCCAAAACCTCTGACAATACCATCCGCACCGTCTATCTGCGGGTCTTGTATAACAAAGTATCGGATGTGATTCAGGCCGAATCCGCCGATTTTACCCAGGTCAATATTCATCTTTCCTACCGGGTCAATTTTGAAGGCGAGTCGGAGCGATGGTTCAATGTGGAAAACTACGTCAAATTCTTGACCGACCACCTGCGCTCTTTCATTCGCAATGCGGTCAAGAGGTACTCAATCATGGATTTTTATGCCCAGGGCATACAGATAGTCCGTGATGCAGTGCTGGGCCTGGCCGATGAAACGGGCAAACGCCCCGGACGGCTTTTTGAGGAAAACGGTATGCGCATTTATGATGTGGAAGTCTTGGATATACGACTTTCGGATGTGAGCATCGAAAACCTGCTCATTGCCTCGCAGCAGGATGTGGTCAAACAAAGTCTCCGCATTGCGTCCGAAAAACGCCGACTGGAATATACCCAGGAAAGCGAATCCATCAAGCAGGCCATTTCCATTGCCGAGTCGGAAACCCTGCAACAAAGCATAGAACTGCAAAGGCAGGAAGTGGAAAAAGACCTTCAACTGACGCTGGCCAAAATTGCTGCCGAAATTCAGGCCCAACAGCAGCACCTCGATGCGCAGCTCAAAGACCAGGAGGCCCTTAGCCAAATCAATCAGGCCGAAATCAAGCGCAAACGCGAAAAAGAAGAAATGCTGCTCAATCTCTCCCAGCGCGAGCTGGAGCAAGACCTGGCCGAGATGCGGGCCGAAGTAGAAGCCGTAGTCGCCAAGGCCCAGGCCGTTTCGCCCGACCTGGTGGCCGCTTTGCAGGCCTTTGCCGACAAAGCCCTGGCCGAAAAAATGGCTCAGTCTATGTCGCCCCTGGCCATCCTGGGGGGCAAGAGCATTGCCGAAGTCTTTGCCAACCTGCTCAAGGGCACAAACCTGGCCCGGGTCTTGGAAAATGGGCAAAATGGCAGCGTTGAAACGGAAAGGGAGGCTTGATGAGCCGAAATCCCTTTGAGGTCAAAAGCCTTGAAGGGATTTTTATCGCTAACCTAATAAAAAAGGATTTTAAAAGGTAAGCTCGCAACACCCAAAAGAAAATCTAGGCAGTCTTAAGGCCCCGTTTCGGCGGCGGCTTCGCGGGCCAGCACAGGTTTTTCGGCCTGCCAAAGTAAGAAGTGCAAGGGTTGGCTCCATTTCCAAAGCCGTATTTGGCCAGCAGGCGTTGCGGGGTAGAGATACGATTTTGATTAAAGCTATACAACAGGAGGTTCATATCTGTGCGCCAGCGCAAGATTTGGGGGGTGAGTTCTTGCACGCATAATTGGTGGATGATGTCGGCGTATTTTTCGGCCAGTTGCTTGGCTTCAGTTTCTACCCATACAATTTCAGTTTGGAGGTTTTCCCAGGCCGCCATTTTTTGGGCCGGGCTAAGGCTTGCTTCCCGAAAAAGCGACTGCCGACGGTCCTGATTGTGGAGATACTGCTGCGAAAGTTCATACACCTTGACTTTATCCTCTTCGCTCAGAAAAGCATTGAGCTTTTGGCGTTGCTGGCTAAAGACTGGCTGCAAGTGCTGGGTTTCGTATTGTTCCAGCCGGGCAAAAATAGCCCGATACTCTTCCGGGCTTTGGGCATAGAGCGCAGAGAGCGAACAGGATAAACCCATCCAAATAAACCAGTATGTCGGCATTACTTTCATGAAAGCCCTAATTTAAAGAAAGTTTCCCTACTTCGTTCTTGCGGGCCCCGAAGAATTTATTTGCTTTATTCAGGGCTGGCAAGCATCCGGCGGTGCCTGGCTATAATCAAATTGCATGGCCGATAAGCGCACGAAGCGCGTATCTCGGGAATTATCCTGTCGTAAATCGACCCCGTCATAGTAATACACCTGATTGCCAGTGCCATAGCCCAGGCTGAGGCGGGTATTGGCCTTGATATAGACAATATTCTGGCTTCCCTGGAGGCTGAGGCTGGCCCCTTCTTCCACATAAAACACGTTGTTGTCGCCGTTGTGGCTCAGTTGGGCATAAGGGCATATCCAG